>PMAM01000159.1 GCA_003152595.1 Acidobacterium sp. | reverse complement strand
GGCATCCTGCTCGTCACACTGCTAGAAGAGCAGGTGCAAACACTGCTCGACCGTTCAAGCAACCGTGACGGTTACAAATTAACGGTTTCGCTCGAAGAGAACACGATCGGCGACAACGAAGGCTTCAAAACCAGCTTCGGCATCGATCCGTTCCGAAGGGATTGCCTGCTGGAAGGACTCGACGATATTGGGCTCACGTTGCGGCATGCGGCGGAGCTGGACACATACGAAAAGCAGCACGATGCGGCCTTCTGGGTGAAGCCGCGGGCGGGAGAACAGGCGCAGGCATGAGCGGGAACGGGAAAACAAGCAACGGTTCGGGCAAGCTGTATTCGATTGCGGTGACGGAGGGACCGAGCCGCGCACCGGCGCGGGCGATGCTGCGCGCTGTGGGATTCACGCTGGAAGACCTGCACAAGCCGATCATCGGGATTGCCAACACATGGACCGAGATCGGACCGTGCAATTTTCATCTGCGGCAGATTGCCGAAGCCGTGAAGCAAGGCGTGCGAGAAGCGGGCGGGACGCCGATGGAGTTCAACACGGTCACCATTTCCGACGGCATCACGATGGGCACCGAGGGCATGAAGGCCTCGCTGATCAGCCGCGAGGTGATTGCCGACTCTGTTGAGCTGGTCACGCGGGGCAATCAGTTCGATGGGCTGGTGGCGATTGCCGGCTGCGACAAGAACATGCCGGGCACGGTGATGGCGCTGGCTCGGCTCGATATTCCTGGGCTGATGCTGTATGGCGGCTCGATTGCTCCGGGGCACCTGAACGGCAAGGATCTGACCGTGCAGGATGTTTTCGAGGCTGTGGGTGCGCATGCGGCGGGCAAGCTGGACGATGCGGGACTCGAGGCGGTCGAGGCGAATGCGTGTCCGGGTGCGGGCGCGTGCGGCGGGCAGTTCACCGCGAACACGATGGCGATGGCCTGTGAGTTCCTGGGCATTTCGCCGATCGGGTTGTCGGGCGTGCCGGCGTTCCTCGAGGAAAAGCTGACGGCCTCGCGCGAGGCGGGACGGCTGGTGATGGAACTGGTGCGCAAGGGACAGAAACCCTCGCAGTTCATCACGCCGAAGGCGATCGAGAATGCGATAGCCAGCGTCGCGGCGAGCGGCGGATCGACCAACGCGGTGCTGCACTTCCTGGCGATTGCGCACGAGGCGGGGATTCCGCTGACGGTGGGCGACTTCGACCGCATCAGCTCGAAGACGCCGCTGCTGTGCGATCTGAAACCTGGCGGCAAATATGTCGCGGCGGATTATCAGGCGGCGGGCGGCAGCCGGCTGCTGGCGAAGCGGCTCATCGAGGCGGGCCTGCTGGATGGCTCATGCCTGAATGTGACGGGCAAGACGCTGGCCGAGGAAGCGGGGGCGGCGAAGGAGACTGCCGGGCAGGATGTGATCCACGCTGCCGCGAACGCGCTGAAGCCGACGGGCGGTCTGGTGATCCTGAAGGGGAACATTGCGCCGGATGGATGCGTGATCAAGGTGGCGGGACATAAACGGCTGGAGCATCGCGGACCGGCGCGCGTCTTCGATTCGGAGCACGCGGCGTTCCTGGCCGTCGAAGCGGGCAAGATCAAACCGGGCGACGTGATGGTGATTCGCTACGAGGGCCCGAAGGGCGGCCCGGGCATGCAGGAGATGCTTGGGGTGACCGCGGCCGTGGCGGGCATTTCCGAACTGACCGACACAGTGGCTCTATTGACCGATGGACGATTCAGCGGTGCGACGCGCGGGCTGATGGCGGGCCATGTGGCTCCCGAAGCCGCAATGGGCGGGCCGATTGCGGCGGTGCACGAAGGCGACACGATTCATTTCGACATTCCGAACCGGAAGCTCGATGTGGAGATTTCCGCGGAGGAGCTTGCGTCGCGGTTGAAGGCGTGGAAGAAGCCGGAGCCGAAGTTCAAGCGGGGCGTCTTTAAGAAGTACGTCGACACGGTTTCGTCGGCGTCGCAGGGCGCGGTCACAAACTGAAGCAGAGCTTAGAGATCAGAGTTTAGAGTTTAGGGCTTTTGTTACAAAGCGCGTTTCCCAGAGCGTGTACAGGAAAGGAGGAGCAAACATGGGAACGGCAAAGAAGCATCCATCGCAAGCCACGCAGGCGCCGGCAAAGGCGGAGGCGGGGCAGCACGCACACGCGCCAACATCGACGAAGCTGACAGGCTCGGAGATTATGTGGGCGACGCTCGAAGGCGAGGGCGTCGATGTGGTTTTCGGTTATCCGGGCGGAGCGATTCTGCCAGCGTACGATGCGTTGCGAAAATTTCCCATCCGGCACGTTCTTGTTCGGCACGAGCAGGGCGCGGCGCACATGGCCGATGGATACGCGCGGGCGTCGGGCAAGGTCGGTGTTTGTGTGGCCACGTCGGGGCCGGGCGCGACGAATCTGGTGACCGGGATTGCGACGGCGATGCTCGATTCGGTGCCCATCGTTTGCATCACGGGACAGGTTTCGAGCAAGGTGCTGGGGACCGATGCGTTTCAGGAAGTGGACATCACGGGCATCACGCTGCCGGTGACGAAACACAATTATGTGGTGACGCGCGCCGAGGATGTGGCACGAACGATTCGCGAGGCGTTCATGGTGGCGAAGTCAGGCCGGCCGGGACCGGTGCTGGTGGACATTACCAAGGATGCGCAGCAGGCGTCGGCGGAGTTTGATTTTGCCGCGGCGGCGCCGAAGCCGCATCGCCCCCACCCGATGCTCAAGACAGAGTCAGCATCGATCCTTACGGCGGCGGAACTGATTCGCAACGCGAAGAAGCCGGTGATCCTCGCCGGTCACGGCGTGCTGCAATCGCGCGCGGGGGACGAGCTGCGCACGCTGGCGGAGCGAATGCGGATCCCGGTAGCTTCTACATTGTTAGGTCTTGGCGGATTCCCGGCATCGCATCCGCTGTCGCTGGGCATGATGGGGATGCACGGCGAGGCGTGGGTCAATCATGCGATCCAGCAATCGGATTTGCTGATCGCGTGCGGGATGCGCTTTGACGATCGCGTGACAGGAACGCTGGCGACGTATGCGCCGAATGCGAAGAAGATTCACATCGAGGTGGATCCGGCGGAGATCAACAAAAACGTGAAGGTGGATGTTGCGCTGATTGGTGATTTGAAAGAGGCGCTCGAGGCGCTTCTGCCGCACCTGGCTCCGCGCGATGCGAAGAGCGAGAACGCGTGGGTGAAGGAGATTGAGGCAACCAAGGGCGAGTGCGCGGTGCGGGATATTCGGAATTTGCCGGACAGCGGGCACTTGTATGCGGCGCATGTGATGCACGATTTGTGGAAGGCGACCGAGGGCAAGGCGATTGTCGTGACAGACGTGGGGCAGCACCAGATGTGGGAGGCGCAGTATTACAAGCACGATGAGCCTCGGACGTTGATCACGTCGGGCGGGCTGGGGACGATGGGGTTTGCGCTGCCGGCGGCAATTGGAGCGAAGATCGCTTGCCCTGACAAAGAAGTGTGGGTGGTGGCGGGCGATGGCGGTTTCCAGATGACGGCGGCAGAATTGTCGACGGCGGCGCAGGAAGAACTGGACCTGAACATCGCGGTCGTCAACAACGGCTATCTCGGCATGGTGCGGCAGTGGCAGGAATTCTTCTACGAGAAAAATTATCAGTCGACGCCGCTGCGCAGCCCGGATTTTGTGAAGCTGGCCGGCGCGCATGGAATTTCCGGAAAGACGGTGAAGCAGCGGAGCGAGGTTGTGCCGGCCATTCAGGAGGCGCGCGCGCACCAGGGTCCGTACGTGATCAACTTCCTGGTCGAGAAGGAAGACTCGGTGTACCCGATGATCCCGGCTGGCTCGGCGCTGCACGAGATGATTCGGCGGCCGGAGAATCCGCTGGTGGAAACGGCTAAGGACAGGTGACAGGT
>PMAM01000200.1 GCA_003152595.1 Acidobacterium sp. | reverse complement strand
GGGGATTGTCGCGGCTGCTGAAACAGGACTGGCCGAAGACCCTGGACGAGCTGGAAGCGCTGAAGCGGCGGTAGGTGAGTTTCGAGTCGTGTGGTTAACTCTTTTGCAACGAGGGTGAAGGTCGGCTAAGGTTGAGTCATACTCCTGTGCAGGCGCGTGTCGAGCGAGCCCGGCGCGCATTTCCCCCGACTACAACCTGAGAGGCGGAAACGTGAAAAAGATTGGTGTGCTTTTCGGTATGGAAAATACGTTCCCCGGCGCGCTTGTGGAGAAGATCAACAGCAGGAATATCGACGGAATCAGCGCGGAGTTTGTGGAGATTGGCGCGATTCGTCTGGATAAGCCGCCGGCGTGGTCGGTGATCGTGGATCGGATCTCGCACGATATTCCGTTCTATCGGGCGTTTTTGAAGCACGCGGTGCTGCACGGGACGACGGTGATCAACAATCCATTCTGGTGGTCGGCGGACGATAAGTTTTTCGACTATTCGCTGGCGGCGAAGCTGGGCGTGGCGGCGCCGCCGACGGTGATCCTGCCGCACAAGCACTATCCGCCGGGGACGACGGACAAGTCGATGCGGAATTTGCAGTATCCGCTGGACTGGGACGCGGTGTTTGCATATGTGGGGTTCCCGGCGTTTTTGAAGCCGGTGAATGGCGGGGGGTGGCGAGACGTTTATCACGTGCACTCGCGGGAGGAGTTTTTCCAGGCGTACGACCAGAGCCGCGACTTGTGCATGATGCTGCAGCGGGCGGTGAACTTTACGGAGTATTTCCGGTGCTATGTGGTGGGGCAGGAGAAGGTGCGGATTATGGTTTACGATCCGCGGCGGCCGCATGCGGAACGGTACGTGAAGGATCCGAAGCCGGCGGAGAAGAAGCTGCTGGGGCGGGTGGAGCGGGACGCGCTGAAGCTGTGCCAGGCACTGGGGTATGACCTGAATACGGTGGAGTTTGCCGTGGGGAATGGGGTGCCGTACGCGATCGACTTTATGAATCCGGCGCCGGATGCGGATTTGCATTCGGTGGGGAAAGAAAACTTCGAGTGGATCGTGGAGGCGGTGGCGGATCTGGCGGTGAAGAAGGCGAAGGCGGCGAAGCCGAAGGTGCCGGAGTTCCACTGGAGCGCGTATCTGGGTGCGGCGTCGGATACGGCGAAGGCTGCAGCGACGGCGAAGCCGGCGAAGAGTGCGGGAAAGGCGGTGGCGAGCAAGCCGGCGGCGAAGAAGGCCTCCGCGAAGAAGGCGGTAAAGAGCGCGAAGGGTGGGCAGCCGGAGGCGACGGTTTCGGCGATCGAGTAGCGGAACAAAAGGTCCACAACAGAGGACACAGAGAAGATATTCGCTTGATTCGCGGGATGCTTCCGTCATATAACGGCAGGCACGATGCGGCCTTCCTTTACCCTGGGCATTGAAGAGGAGTATCAGACCATCGATCCGGTGACGCGGGATCTGCGTTCGCACATTGCGACCGAGATGCTGGCGCAGGGCAAGGTGCGGCTGGAGGAGCGGGTGAAGGCGGAGATGCACACCTCGGTGGTGGAGGTGGGCACGCGGGTTTGCCGCACGATCGAGGAGGCGCGCGAGGATCTGTATCAGCTGCGGCGGGAGATGATCAAGCTCGCCCGCGAGCATGACCTGGTGCTGGTGGCGGGCGCGACGCATCCATTTGCGGACTGGCGGACGCAGGAGATTTATCCAGACCCGCGGTACCACCAGGTGGTGAAGGATCTGCAGCTGGTGGCGCGGTCGAACCTGATCTTCGGGCTGCACGTGCACGTGGGTGTGGAGGATCGCGAGGCGGCGATTCGGATCATGAACTCGATGCGGTATTTTCTGCCGCACATCATGGCGCTGGCGACCAACTCGCCGTTCTGGCTGGGGCTGAACACCGGATACAAGGGGTATCGGGCGAAAGTGTTCGAGAATTTTCCGCGGACGGGGATTCCGGATGCGTTCTCGAGTTATTCGGAGTTTGAGAATTACGTCGCGCTGCTGGTGAAGACGAACTGCATCGACAACGCGAAGAAGATCTGGTGGGATATTCGGCCGCATCCTTTCTTCAACACGATTGAGGTGCGGGCGTGCGACATTCCGCTGCGCGCGGAGGAGACGGTGGCGATCGCGGCGCTGATCCAGGCGACGGCGGCGTGCCTGTATCGGCTGCACGCGGCCAATCAGGATTTTCGGCAGTATGCGCGGGCGCTGCTGATGGAGAACAAATTCCGCGCGGTGCGGTATGGGCTGGATGGAAAGCTGATCGACTTCGGGCGGCAGGAAGAGGTTCCGGTGCGAGAGCTGATGGAGGAGTATCTGGCGCTGATCGAACCGGAGGTAGAAGAGTTGGGGAGCCGCGACGCGATCGAGTACATCCGCACGATTTTGAAAACGGGGACGGGGGCGGATCGGCAGCTGAAGGTGTACGAAGAGACGAACGATCTGAAGGCCGTGGTGGATTACATGGCCGAGGAGACGAAGGCGGGGCTGTTCGGGCCGGCGGAAAAGCAGAGCGTGGCGTGAGGAGTGGGGCGACGCGCAGTCTGGTGCGGTTTTCCTCAAGAGCATTTGAGGTAGCCTGACCAGATGAGTGGTGAGTCTTTGTCGGTTCTGGAGCCAGGGTCGGGGGCGCGAGCGAGACTGCTGGAGATGGCGTTTCCGCTCGAGTTTGTGCCAGGGGCGCGGGCGGCGGTTGGAACCTGCCTGCGCGTGCAGCCTGAGGAGAAGGTGACGCTGATCTCGGATCTTGAGACGGCTCCGATTGCGGCGTCGCTGGCGCAGGAACTGGTCCGGGTTGGGTGCCGGTGGAATGCGTTTGTGCTTGAGGATCTGGCGGCGAGGCCGCTGGCGGACATGCCGCGCGAGGTGCTGGCCGATATGGAGACGTCGGACGTGAGCCTCTTCGCGGTGCAGGTGCGGCGCAACGAGCTGAAGTCGCGGATGCAGATGACGGAAGTTGTGAACCGGCGGCGCATGCGGCACGCGCACATGGTGAACATCACGCCGCAGATCATGTGCGAGGGGATGCGTGCGGACTACGACCGCGTGGACCGCTTGTCGCAGAAGGTGATCGAGAAGGCGCGGAAGGCGCGTTGGATTCGGGCGACGACGGCGGCGGGGACGGATATTCGCGCGGAGATGAATCTCGAATACAAGTGGCTGAAGACGTCGGGGATAATTTCGCGGGATAAGTGGGGGAACCTGCCGGGAGGCGAGATCTTCACGACGCCGGGCGAGGTGAATGGCGTGTTCGTCGTCGATGGTGTGGTGGGCGACTATCTGTGCACGCAGTTTGGGCTGCTGGAGCGGACCCCGCTGACGATTGAGATCGAGAAGAATCGGATTGTGAGCTGCAGGTCGGAGAATGCGGAGCTGCAAAGGGAATTTGAGGCGTACACGCATACGGATGAGAATTCGGATCGTGTGGGGGAGTTTGCGATCGGGACGAACATCGGCGTGGAGCGCGTTATCGGGAACATCCTGCAGGACGAGAAGTTTCCTGGGATTCATATTGCGTTTGGGAATCCGTATGGGGAGCACACGGGCGCGGAGTGGCGGTCTTCGACGCATATCGACGTGGTGGGGTTGCGATTCAATATCTGGATCGAAGACGAACAAATTATGCGCGACGGCAAATTTCTGATTGAGGCGTAGGGATTGTGAAGCTTGCGCTGCGAGGGGCGCATCAAAAAGGCCATGGCGACGACTACTTCTGCAACAACTTCTACTCCAACAAACTCTGCTGCAAAGCCTTTTACGAAGTTTGCGACGAAGACGCTGGGGAATTCCGATCTGCATTTGACACCGATTGGTTACGGTGCGTGGGCGATTGGCGGCGGCAACTGGGAGTTTGGCTGGGGCTCGCAGGACGAGAGCGAGTCGATTGCGGCGATTGTGCGGGCTCTGGACAGCGGCATCAACTGGATCGACACGGCCGCGGTGTATGGGCTCGGGCACTCGGAAGAGGTGGTGGGCAAGGCGCTGAAGGGGCGCGCGACGAAGCCGCTGGTGTTCACGAAGTGCTCGATGCGATGGGGTGCGGATCGGAAGATCTATCGGAGTTTGAAAGCCGCATCGTTGCAGGAGGAGCTGGAGGGGTCGCTGCGGCGGCTAGGCGTGGATGCGATCGATCTGTATCAGATTCACTGGCCGAATCCTGATGATGAACTGGACGAGGGTTGGGAGACGCTGGCGCGTCTGAGGGAACAGGGCAAGGTGCGGTTCATTGGCGTGTCGAACTTCAGCGTGGCGCAGATGAAACGCGTGCAGAAGATTGCTCCGATCACGTCGCTGCAACCGCCGTACTCGCTGCTGCGGAGGGATATCGAGAAGGAGATTCTGCCGTTCTGCCTGGAGAATCACATTGGCGTGATCAACTATTCGCCGATGGTGTCGGGACTGCTGACCGGGAAGATGACGGCGGAGCGGGTGAAGAACCTGCCGGAGGATGACTGGCGGAAGCGGAGCCCGAATTTCCAGTCGCCGAAGCTGGAGAGGAATCTGGCGCTGGTGGAGCTGCTTCAGGAGATTGGCAGGCAGCATGGAGTGGAGGCGGGCGTAGTGGCGATTGCGTGGACGCTGCGGCATCCGGCGATCACAGCGGCGATTGTGGGGGCGCGACGGCCGGATCAGGTGGATGGCGTGGTGCCGGCGGCGACGTTCCGGCTGAGCGATGCGGAGGCTGAGCGGATCGAGAGATGGCTGGCGGAGCATCCGTAATACAGGTCACAGGTCGTAGGGCACAGAAGGTTATCTTGTTTGTCATCGGGAAACCGGGGTCCCCCCAGGGTGGTGGTGCGGGACGGTTGCTGATTCCGCTGCGGTTGCAGAGGGGTAACATTTGTGACAACTTGATCATGGCTTTGGCCGTGTTTGCAAATGAGTGAATAGGCCGGCGGACTCGAGCAGGGCGCGTTGTTGATTACGCTGGGCGATTTCGCAGACGCGATCGAGGGACTGGGAGAGCTGGAAGGCGAAGTCGGGCTCAGGGGCTGGGTCGGTGGGGAGTGTGAACGGGACCGATCCGACGCGGCGGACGAGAGCGCGGAGCAGGGTGCCGGCGTTGCGGTCGGAAAGGGTGCGGGGGCCGTCTTCGAGCAGGGCGCTGAGCAGGGTGAGGATGGCGGCGGGGATTTCGTTTGGGGCGAGGGTGGCGAGGTGGATTTTGACCTGGCGCCAAGTGGCAAGGCCGGTGCATCGGGGACGGAGGGTGCGCGGGCGGGGCTGCGGGGCGTGATGGTAGCAGAAGACGTGGGTGGCGACGGCGCGGCAGCGGCAACGTTTGCCGTTGGGAAAGATGTGGCGGCATTCCATGGGTGTCTCCGGAAATGAAAAAGCCCGCGCGAGGCGGGCTTTTTTCTTTTTCCATCTATAAGTTCAGAATATCAGGTTGGGAGAGTAAGTCTGCCAACTTTGTTGGGGTCAGTTGGCGTGTAAGTGACGTGTTATGAGGAGGCATTACTTTGGTGGAGAGGTCGGGGGCTTGACAGTTTTTCCAGACGCAGCCTGTAGCCGGTTGCCGGTAGCGAAAGCGGCCGACGGTCGGTGGATTGAGGGTACGGCTCTTGTCGACGAGGTCCGGCGCGGCGTGATGTTTCCGGGTGGCTTGCCCACCAGCAACGACTCGGAAAAATGGCCTCGATGAGCGCCTTGGGCTGAAGTCGACAATTGAGGCCAAACCTTCTGTACAGCCGTGACACAGCACTAATGAGCCGATCCAACACTCCAGGACCGCTGTATGTTGATCCAGATGCCTTACCCAATGAACCTTTTTCAGGCACCTGCAGCTTCACCGGCATCGTGCAGACGAGATCGGAGAGTTAAGCGCAGCTCGCAGTTTGATCCGGATCAAGGATGCAGGGGGAGGCGAGGCGGCGCGTAAATATGAGCGTAACGTTATCATGTTGTGACATTGGGTAAAGTGCTGTAACGTACTGTAAAATAAACGCTTATTCCCAATATTCCAAGTATGAGTGTCTCTCGCTAATATTTTTGCGACTTTTTCCAGGGCTTGGCGTCAGTAGCGGGTGGATGGACCGAGATGAAAGGACTCGGAGAAATCCAGAGGCAAATCGCCCGCAAAGCGGGCGTCACAAAACGACTTTCTGTGGAGGAAACGATGCTCTGTATACATCGCTTTGCTACTCAATCTCGTCGAGGGCGCCATCTTGCTGACCGTCATCGTGGCCGGTCCCTGTTCGCCCGGCTGCTGGCTGTGGGTCTCACGGCGCTTTTACTTGCCCAAACGGGGAACCTGGCGGCACAGCCGGTTCCTCTGAATCCGCCGCAGCTGGACCAGGTCGTCCAGCGGATTGCACTCTATCCTGATCCGCTGTTGGCACAGATCCTGACAGCCTCAACCTATTGGGATCAGATTCCCGATGCTGCGGCCTGGGCCGATCAACACAGCTACCTCAAGGGTGATGCGCTGGCAGCAGCTATTCAGGCTGACCATCTGCAATGGGATCCCAGCGTGCTGGGTCTGCTGCCGTTCCCTTCGGTACTAGACATAATGGCGCAGGATCAGGCCTGGACCGAGCAGCTTGGGAATGCCGTTCTGAACCAGCGACCTGAAGTGATGGACGCGGTGCAGCGGATGCGCCGCGTGGCCAGAGGTTATGGCTATCTGGCGCCAAATGAGTATGTGAATGTCGTGGATTCGGGCGGTTATATCGAGGTGCTGCCTCTGAATCCGGCTGTGATTTACGTGCCCTGGTACGACCCGTACGTCGTCTTTGCTCCCCCGCGTGCCGGCGTCGTGGTGACGACTGCAATTCACTTCGGCCCCGCCATCACGATCGGAGCAACCTTCGGGACGTGGGGCTGGTGGATTGGTTCGGGATTCGTGTGGCCGGCTCACACCATTCTCATCGACCACGGTCCGTGGCTCCGGGTGTGGGGGAACCGGTTCGGCTATGTGCATCCCTATGCCCATCCGTGGGTGCGTCCGGTTGGACCTCGCGTAGAGGTGCATCACCCGGGACGGTAACCATAAGGCGCCTGCACGATCATCATTCGTGCAGGCAAGCCCTTCAGAGACGAACCTGACTAACGAGAAGAGCAAAGGAGGATGTCACCATGAGTGTTCTGAGGAAGTTTTCCTTAATTGCTGCAATGCTGGCCGCCTTCGCTTCGCTTTCTGCGGCGGCTCAGAAGGTGGAGACCGATTACGATCATTCGGTAAATTTCTCGCAGTTCCACACCTATTCCTGGGGTCATGTCCATTCCTCGGATCCTTTCGCCGAAGCACGGATCTGTGAGGAGGTCGACCGCGTCCTTCAGGCGCGCGGGTGGCAGAAGGTACCCATGGGAGGAGATGTAACACTGACGGCAATCGCCGTGCGCAGAGATCGTGCCGAATACGACACGTTCTACGAAGGTCTGGGACCCGGCTGGCGCTGGCATGGCTGGGGAGGTATATCCACGACCACTGTTGAAACCGTTCCGGTGGGCACGCTGGTGATCGATGTCTACCAGACGGGTTCGCACCATCTGGTCTGGCGCGGCATGGCACACGACACCTTAAGCGATAATCCGGAAAAGAATGCGAATAAGCTTGCAAAAGCGATTGACAAGATGCTCAGCAAATTCCCCAGACAGATGGCGTAATTGCGCGTGGGAACGGCCGGCCGCCGACTGCTTCCGGGGGCGCGGGAACCTGTCCCGCCGCCTCGGGTTGCACCGCAGCCGGCCAACGCGCATTCCGAAACTGCATTGCGGGCGGGTAAGTCGTCGGCAATCCGAAAGTTTAGGTAAAGGCAACCTCAATTGGCGCATCATCGCCGATGCGCTCATCGAGAGCTTTGGGACGGGCAGTCTGGGGTTCCTGCTGTATTGGCCGGGCTGAGGATGTTGCGGGAAAAGTGGCCATTTTTCCCGAAATGGCTCGGGATAATTCTCGGGGCAGTACTGTCGGTTGAAATACGGAATTGCGTCTCTTGACTCTGCCGCGGCGGAAGTATCCGCTACTTGCTGTGGGGTGAACCTGGCCGTCTCCGGGTCCGGTGTTTTGGTTTTTTGCGGGAGTTGTGGGGCGGGTTATTGGGCATCCGGCATTCAGGCTAAGTGAAGATGGTGGCTCGCCCTCCATCTGCTAAAGGCCGGCAGACCGCCGTTCGACTCGTCTGCTTATGCGGAATCGCTCAGGCCAGGCTGTCGACGCATGCTTCTCTTCGATCAGCGCTTGCTGCGGGCAGGTTGTGGGGCACCGGCCCTCTGCCACCCTTCTCGCGTGAAGGTTGCCGTGCTCACAGCGTGCGAGTAGGTTGGAGGGCGTGAAAGATCTGCGGGGTTTTCAGGTTCTCTTTCTTGTTGGTTTCTTTGTTTCCACGACAACTTTTCTATCGGCGAATCTTGCCGCGCAGGCGAAGCATGAATTTGTGCACGCGCAGGGCGAGCAGCTGGTCGATGGGGATGGGCAGCCGTTGATGCTGCGCGGGATCAATCTGGGGAACTGGTTTGAGGTGGAGGGGTACATGTTCCACTTCGACGGAGGGCCGCAGTCGCCGCGCGAGATCGAGGAGCTGACGAAGAATTTGCTGGGGCCGGAGAAGGCCGAGGCGTTCTGGAAGCAATGGCGGGCGAATTACATCACCGAGGCAGATATCGACCGGATCCACGCGATGGGGTTCAACTCGGTGCGGGTGCCGCTGCACTGGAAGTTCTTCACCAGCGACGACGCCGAGGGGTTCAAGCTCGTCGATCAGCTGGTGCAGTGGGCGCAGAAGGACGGGATCTACGTGATCCTCGACATGCACTGCGCGCCGGGCGGGCAGACGGGCTCGAATATCGACGACAGCTGGGGCTATCCGTGGCTGTACACGAGCCAGACGGCGCAGAACGAGACGGTGGCGATCTGGAAGAGGATCGCGGCGCACTACAGCAGGAATCCGACCGTGCTGGGGTACGATCTGCTGAACGAGCCGCTGCCGAACTGGCCGAAGCTGGAGCCGCTGAAGCGCGACCTGGTGCCGGTTTATATGAAGGTTTCCGCGGCGATCCGGCAAGTGGATAAGAATCACGTGCTGATTGTGGGCGGGGCAAACTGGGACACGAACTTCGGCGTATTCAGCGGGACGTTCGATCCGAACATGATGTTCACGTTCCATAAGTACTGGACGCCGACGACGGACAAGAGCGTGATCCAGGAGTATCTGGATTTTCGGCACGAGCATCATGTGCCGGTGTGGCTGGGCGAGTCGGGCGAGAACAAGGATGCGTGGGTTGAGGGTTTCCGGCGGACGCTGGAAGAAAACCAGGTCGGCTGGGCGTTCTGGACGTACAAGCGGATGGACGCGACGCCATGCGTGGTGACGTTCGACGGGCCCACACACTGGGATGAGATTGTGGCATACGCGAAGTTGCCGAGCGGGACGGGCAATGCGGAGAAACGGCTGGCGGCGCGGCCTCCGCAGGAGGATATCGATGCGGCGTTCGCGGATTTGCTGATGAAGATTGCGTTCGGGAGCGAGAGGGTGAACGCGGGGTATGTTGGGGCGCTGGCGATGGAATTGCAGCCTGTAGCCGGTGGCCGGTAGCGGCTAGCGGGAGAGCGGTCGCGAACAGCCGGTCTGCCAGGTTGCGGTGAGCGAGAAGCGGCTGGTCGGGACCTTTCGCTGGATCGCGCATGCGCGCGATGCCCTTGTTTGAGCCAGGAGCGCGACAGCCGTGCGACGCGGGTGCCTTCGGTCCGTGCGTGCTCAGGCCAGTTGTCGTGCTCCGGGGTCTGCTTTCCCAAAACGGTTCGGGCTGTATCGAAGTGGATTACCTTTGGCCAAAGGAGAGAACCTTTTCTGTTGACGTCTGGAGGGCAGGGGCTTCTGCTGCTTGCTGTGGGGTGAACCTGGCCTGCCGGTAGTCGCCGGTAGGGTGCCAGGGGTGAGCGAACTTGCGTTCCGGCAAAACAGGCGGGTTCCATTCGACGCGCCCGACGTTGCACTCGGAGGTTGCTCAGGACAGGCTCCGTTCGACGCACTCGCCCATCGATCCGTGCTTGCTCAGGCCAGTTGTCGGGCTCCGGAGGTCTGCTTTCCCAAAACGGTCCCGGCCGCATCGAAGTGGATTACCTTTGGCCAAGGCAGAGAATCTTTCCTGTTGAAATCTGGACGGCACAGGTATCTGCTTCTTGCTGTGGGGTGAACCTGGCCTGAGGGTAGTCGCCGGGTAGTCGCCGGTAGGGGGGCCTGGGCGGGCCTGCGCTCTGGCAAAACAGGC
>PMAM01000206.1:18585-47406 GCA_003152595.1 Acidobacterium sp. | reverse complement strand
ATACATTTGCGCAGACCAAACCTTCATCTTCGCTTTTCGCTTGCAACAGGGCGGCGGACCATACATTCCGTATTGCCGGTATACGCTCGGAACTCGCAGATTGCCCTTTCCAAAGTTCTCGATGAGCGCATTGGCGATTTAGCGCGAAGCGAGATGCACTCCTGCTCGCCGGTTCCCGGGAGCTGTTAACCAAAAGCCCCTCTGCGGGGCGGCCCGAAAAAAACAAAGGACCGAAGAATCAAATCACCAAAGCCGCCACATCATTTTCCGGAACGGCGCACACAGAGCGCACGCTTGAGATAGGGGTTGTCGGGTGGGGGGAACATCCGCTTCGCAGAGCTAGAGGCATACCCAGGTTCAGAGGAGAAGAGGAGGCACCACGCCGTCCCCGGGACCTCCCCCGGAGAACTGCTCCATAGCCATCCACCTCCAGAAAGATTCAGATTGCCCTTCACATGATAGGTGACCTCGAAAACGATGGTAGTACCTATACCTTGGAAATGACCGACGCCGGAATCGATACTGGGGTCGTAGATACCCTGCAACTCGTCGATGGTGGGCAGTCGCCAGCCGGAGTAGCCGCCCAGGGTCAGGTTCTGGCAGTAATTGCCGGCCTGACCCCGGAACACATCGCTGCCATTGTCCTTCCCCGCCCACATCAGCCCGGTAGACGGATCGGTCCAGGTGGGGTGCTGGGCGCGGTCCGCCTGCGCCCGGACCATAGAGGGTGCGGACAGAAACAGCAAGACAGCCATACAGTACAAAACTCGCTCCATCGAATTCCTCCATTCTCAGTTCAAAATCAGGTCGGCTCTCGAAGCAGCAGCCAGATAGAATACTCGCCCTTCCCACCGGCGTTGTTGCATGGATCGTGTGAGGGGAGCGGCGGAGCCCGCGCCGAGAAACTAACGCTTTGCGTCAGAACACGGCGTTGAACTACCCCACTGCCGCAGCCAGTCCTCAACCACCGCAGACCGGCAATCCATGGCGGCAACTCGCTGCTGTGCCTCGAACGCCCACTTGCCGCCGTCCAGCACGCTCAGCCCGGTTGCGACGGCGAGCTTATCTCGCTGCCAAACTCTACCCCGAGCACTCTCACTTACCCGGACTAAACCCAGGGGGCAGCTCACGACGACTCACCGATCGGCCCGAACATCACGAGTGACCGCAGTGCCCTAATCAGGCTGGCCAACTTAATGTGTCGCAATGACAAAGTCTTCTAGCCCCCCGGATGGAAATAAGAGCCTCGGTATCTGCCGCTGCTCCGTGAGCACCTTCACCCTCTTTGTGACGTAGCTGGTGAGGTCGAAGACAGTGATTTCACCTGTTTGCTCCGGATCAGCCTTGCCCTCGGTAACGCCCTCGAGGAGAGCCTTCGTGAACGCACCGTCACCCCACTGCGCATCTTCGTAAGACAATTGGTCGCCACTGGACGCGGCGAGAACCACAACGCTATATTCCGGTCTACTGAGCTGAGTGGCGAGTGAGTCCGCACTTGACACACTGAGGTTGGGACCGAGAGCACTTCCTGCGTAGCAAGTATCGATCAGAAAAATCGCTTTGTTGCCGGCTCCGCTAAACTTGACCAGGGTTTGGCGTATCGTCTTGTAATCGACGCCCGTATCGCGCGGACGTTGCGGATCAAAATCAGCTGGTGCATAGAAGTACTCTTTGTCCGGCAATTGAAAGCCGTGCCCTGCGAGAAACAGAATGCCGACGTCATCTTCTGCTGCCTGACTCTGAAGCCAGGCAAGGCCGTCTTTGACATTCTTGACCGTGGCATCGCCGTTGACCAACAGCTTCGAATTGACCTCCGCGTAGAGCTTGCCGCGCTGGGCCTGCATGGCTGCGACGAACTGCTTGGCGTCGCGGTCGGCGAAATTCAGCCGCAGGTCGGGGCGCTGGTAGTGCGAGATCCCCACCGCCAGCACGAACAGGTGCGACTTGCGCTGCGCCGCGCTGCCCTGCTGGCCGGGTGCGAACGCGGCCCTGCCATCCCACTGCAGCTCGATTGTGAGCGGTTCCGAGCGTGCATTACGATTGTCGGCGTAGATCTTCACCGTGCTGTCGTGCGGGGGCAACGGCCCGATGATGACGTCCCGCGTACCGTCGGCGTCGAATGGGGAGAGCCTCCGGGATGTCGGCTGCCATTCGCCGTTCACCATGATCCGGGGACTGTCGATGGTCCCTGCATCGGCGGGATTACGGACACGGTATTTGATGGTGACGTGGTCGGTGGCGAAGCGAGTCGGGGCGTCGACAAGCTCGAGCACCGGCGGTACCAGCGTGGCGATGTCCGCCAGCGTAACCTTGGGCTCAACCCGGCCACTGGCAGCGTTAGCCTGCGTTAGGGCAGCGCTTTCGTCCAGCGTGTCGAGCACAAGCCGCACCACGTCGGGGCGGTACATTCGGTCGTGGAAGCGGCTGGCGGGGAAGAAGTCTGCTGCTTTGTCCGGCCCGCGGTTGATGTGCCAGCCGATCAGGTCCTCGCCGCCGGGCGAGGCGTCGTAGTAGCCGGAGGGCGTGAACGCCACCCAACGTTTGGCGTCGCGGGTGAGGAACAGCGCCAGAAGTTCCTGCCCGTCGCGCAGCCGATACCAGCGCACCGTGCCGTCACCAAGCGCCGCGACTTCAACCTGCCCGCCCGGTGCTTGGTTTACCCGCAACGCCGGACCGGGGATACGCTGCTTCCAAATTGGATTCCCGGCGCCGTCAAACAGCCGCAGCATAGACTCAGTGCCCAGCAGCACGAAATCGTCTCGCACCGCTGCGCTTATCGCTCGTTCGTGCGGGTCAAGCGCCAATTCACGGGAGGAACCATCGCCGCTCAGGAACTGCAGCCGCGGTTCGACATCATCCCACCTCCAGGGCTCGACGTAGCTTTTGGATGTCCCAGTAAGGGGTTCCGTCAGCCCTTAAGGGGTTCCGTCAGCCCTTCCGGTTTCTGGTCCGCGGAGGTGAGACCGAACCCACCAGCATCGGCGATATCCCAGCGCCCATCCGAAAGCCACTGCGACCAAGCAACCCGCTTGCCGTCGCCTGAAACCATCAAAGGCTCAGAGTACATCAAGGCTGAAACACCTCCAGAGGTGCTGAAGTCTGCGATCGGCGGCGTAACCGAGGCACGTCGGACCCCATCTGGTCCGCTGAGCACAATGTCCCCAGAGAGCGAGGTGGCCACGATCGATTTGTCGGCTAGCGGGATGATGCGGCCAATGGTGTTCCCCAATCCCACATCGATGAACCCTCGCGGACCGATCCCGCGCGGGCCGAGGTCGGCGGTGGGCCAGACGAGCACAGAGGATTGATGGCTTCGGTCCCTGGCGTCGCCGGCGGCGAGCAGCTGCGTCCCATCCCGGCTCCACGCAACGGTTACCAGCGCCCTAGTCTGCGAGAATGGAATATTATTGCCGGGATTTAGGAGCAAAGCCAGGGTGCTTGCGCCATCTATCTCATACGCCACAGGACTGGAGATCAGTGCCAGCGTATGGCCATCCCGCACCTCCACCTTTGCGGCGTCCGTAAACCCGACTGCCAGCTTCACTCCGTCTGGGCTGAACGCGCACCGCAACGGATGTCCGGGTCCGGCCGTCACTTTGCGCAGAAGCCCTCCGGTCGTGTCGTAGAGACGCAAGAAGCCATCGAGGCTCGTCGTGGCCAAACGACCGTCCCGCGCGAAGCTCAAGCCATAGACAGCATCGGCATAGTTGCCATCTTTGAATATTTCCCTTCCGTCTGCCACCGACCAGACGCGGATACCGTAGGCGCCACCAAAGCCGGCGACGAGCTGTGTGCCGTCCACCGAAAAGGCCAAGCTGTACGTGCCGTTTGGCGGTCCCGCCCAGCGCCGAACCACCTCGCGGGACCGCAGATCGAACAGCAGCACCGATTTCTCGCCGCCGCGGGGCCCCAGCGCGCCGGCGACCGCTGCCAGCCGGCCGTCGGGCGACACCGCCACGGCGAAGAGCAGGCCATCTTGCTCGGGTCCGATCGGCGGCCGCAGCACGCCGAGCGGCCGCAGGTCCGGAAGCGACCAGATCCGCGCCGTCTTGTCTTCGCTCGCCGTTACCAGCACCCGGCCCGCCGCATCGGTCGCGGCATCGCCAAGCCGCGCCCTATGCGTCCCGGTCTCGAAGCGGAGGATTGGCTCGCCAGTCTGCGCCCGCGCCGGCGCGCCAAGGACGGAGCCCAGAACCAGCAGCAGTCCCGCCAACGCCAGCGACACCGCGGGCCGCGGAAAACGGAGTACTAGGACCATCGCGCGTTCCTCGCTTCTGGGACCAAGTTCTGGTGACAAGCCAGCGAAGTAGTGAGCTTAGCCCTAACCGGCGCCCCGCGCTGAAATATGTTTGCAGGCTGCCTTCCGCCCTAAGGGGGTTCCGCCCGGGTCACCGGCTTCCCGGAAGGTACCATCCGGTAAACATCCAGCACGGCCGAGCAGCTGGCGGCAGTCCCGCGCTCAATGGTCAATTGGCGACTCCAGGGCAATGCGCTCATTGACATCGTTATGGATGGTTTGTCGGCCTTCCGGAACTTTCAAACCCCCACACGCCATCGCCTGCCTCCCGTTACCTGCGTACCGTCTCACCCTCGGATTTCTCTTGCACTCACCCGTTCGCGAACGTACCCTGACAATACTGGGAGAAATGTCTCCCTCCAAAGGCTCGCCGCAGCGAGCCTTTTCTCTTGCTCGGAGGATTTCGCCATGATCGAAGAACGCGAATGCGGTCCCGGTGCCCAGGCGGGGCCAGACCGCAACCGTCCTGGCTACCGGCTAACTACTTTCGAATCAAATGAAAAGACAAGTTGCACTTTGGATTCAAATACATACGCGCCACTCGTTTTCAACGGCATAGGTACGAATAACAAAACAAAATACTTACCCACAAACAATCCTGAAATCAAATGCTTAGCCGCCACTCCAAAATCGCCAACCCAATGGAATCAAATCGGTACGCGCCTTCACCCCTGTTTTGTCCCCGGAAATCCTGCGAACAGAGCCCGAAACCTGGCCTTCTGCCGAGGGAGGTTGATGAACTCGATAACAGAGGAGGGGTCGACCCCTCCGGAAGTGCTTGATTCTGCGTAAAAGGAAGGGGGTCCAACCCCCCAATTCTGGAAAATGCGAGGGCAGAGGGAGGACGCTGAAAATCCGCAACCCGACTCCAGGCTCCCAGCTCCCGGCTCCAGCTATTGCCCCACCACATCCACCGCGACCGGCAGATTCCTCGGCGGAAAGCAGGTGTGGTTGTCGCAGGCCTGATACCGCAGACCACCCGAAACGAGATGATCGCCGCGAGAAACCGTCAGATGCATCCGCAGCACAAATTCGCCGGAGTACACGCTCAGCTTCTCGCTCGGATCGGCCGGAAACGCGTAATCGGATCCCGGCGGAAAATCCACCGTGGCAATGTTCACCCCCTGGGGTTCAGCCTCGATCAGCTCCGTCCGGATCAGGCTCTTCTGCCGAGGCGCGTGCGAGTTGATGTGCAGCCCGTCGTTGATCCGGAAATGCAGCTCGACGGTTCCCGGCTTGCCGGCCGGCAGCGTCACCTGCTGCGGATAAAGAAAATGCACTAACTGTGGTGCAACTCCGCCGGGGGTGTCGGGCGTCTCCCAGGGCAGCTTCTGCCCCGCGCCGCTCACCGCAAGCACGATAAACGTAACTGCAACGGTTACAAATCTCACGAGTTCGCCCCGCTCGCAATCGCCTTCCGGATGTCCTCCTCGATCACCTCGCGAGGCGCCAGGCCGATCGTCGAGGCCACGATCTTCCCGTTGCGATCGATGAAGAACGTCGTCGGCATCGCGTCGATGCCCCACTTGTCCTCGACCGCATCCTCGCCCAGCAGCACCGGATAGTTCATGTGCATCTTCGANNACCTTGCACGGCCCGCACCACGTCGCCCAGAAGTCGACCACCAGCGGCCTCCCTTTGTAGTTCGTCAGCGAGACTTTGTTGCCGTTCAGATCGGCGAGGGTGAGAGCCGGAGCGACTTTGCCGTCCAGCGCCGAAGCGTTGTCCATATCGCCCTCCGCATCCGCGGCGCCGGGGCTCGCGCCTGCTGAACCGTTGTCGGGAACCAGGGTCATCTGCGGGCCGCGCATCCGCGCCAGCTCGGCCTTCCGGCGATGCTCGAAGTTGACGATGCCGGCCGCGATCATCAGCGTCAGTGCCGTCACCATCGCCGCCAGAACCAGGATGTTGCGCTTCAAAATGCTGTTCCTCGTCCCTCCATTTTACGCGCCCGCGCACACCCCCGCAGGCTGCGAACCCGGGAGCGCAGAGTGATAGCATCAGGTGTTCCAGAGCATGACCGAGCTTCACAAGCCGTCCCAACTGGTCCGCATCGAGGCCGATGCGCTGCTCGCGCTCGCCGCGCGCCTCGAAGGTCCAATGGCCGCAGACTTCGAACGCGCTGTCACCCGCATCTTCGACTGTGGGCAGTCCCGCGGCCGCGTGGTGGTCACCGGCATGGGCAAGAGCGGCATCATCGCGCAGAAGGTCGCCGCCACCTTCAGTTCCACCGGCAGTCCCGCGCTCTTCATGCACCCCGCCGAAGCTGTCCACGGTGACCTCGGCATGATCGTCGAAGGCGATGTGGTCATCGCGCTCTCGGCCAGTGGCGAGACTGAGGAGATCCTGCGCCTGCTGGCGACGCTGCAGCGGATGGGCAACACGCTCATCTCCTTCGTCTGCGAGACAAAATCGACTCTCGCCCAGGCCAGCGACGTTGCGCTCGACTGCTCGGTTCCAGCAGAAGCCTGCGGCCTGGGCCTCGCGCCTACCGCCTCGACCACCGCGATGCTGGCTCTGGGTGATGCACTCGCCATCGCCGTCTCCCTGCGCCGCGGCTTTCGCGCCCAGGACTTCGCCGCGCTGCACCCTGGCGGCAAGCTGGGCAAACGTCTCGCCACCGTGCGCCAGCTGATGCACACGGGCGATGCCATTCCCCGCGTCGAAGTGAACACGCCCATGCCCGACGTGATCTACGAGATGTCCCGCAAGAAGCTCGGCATCACTACCGTCGAGCAGGACGGCAAGCTGGCCGGCATCATCAGCGACGGCGACCTGCGCCGCCTGCTCGAGCGTGACGGTCCCGACGGCCTGCGCAAAACCGCCGGCGAGGTGATGAACACGAACCCGAAGACGATCTCCGGCGCCGAACTGGCAGCGCGAGCGCTCCACACGATGGAGGAGCGCAAGATCACATCGCTCATCGTCGTCGATTCCGATAACCGGATTGAGGGCGTCATCCATCTCCACGACCTGTGGCGAACCGAGCTGATCTGATGGAATTCCCTGGGTCTGATGGGCTCCGCGCGCGTCTAATGGGTAGAGGTGTTCCCATGCGGCGGGTGCTTCTGGTCGCGCTCCTCTCGGCCACTCTCACGGTTCTTCCCTCGGCCTATGCTCAGCGAGCGGCTCATCCCGGCGGATCCAGCGCAGGGCATCCGGCGGGCGGCTTCGGCGGAGCCCGTGTCGGAAGTTCCGCAGGCCATTACGGCGGCAGCATTGCCGGCGGATCCTTTGGCCGATCCCCTCGGTTCGTCAATCCCGGTACCCTGATCGGGCCTCGTGCGCCGAACTCCGTCTCCACCGCGCGCACGCACTCCTTCGCGCCGGGCTACCGCGTGCCATACGCGGCCCCCGGCGCCGGATGGCGCGATGGGGGGCGGGGCAATCATGATCGGGACCGCGACCGCCGCTACCGGTCGCCATATCCCGGCTACGGTTATGGCTATGGTGGCTATCCGTACGTCTATGCGAACTCCTGGGAGTTGCTGCCAGGGGATGTGGACGCCTCCGATTTCGCGGGCTACCCCGACGACTCCGAGTCGAACGTCCAGCAGCAGCCGGCTGCGTCGGCCGCTCCGCCTGACGAAAGCTCTCGGCCAGACTATGAAGCGCCCGCCGAAGAGCCGTATCCCTACGCTCAGCCGCCGGCTGATAACCAGTTCGCGTCCAGCCCGGTGGCTCCGGAACCTGCCTTGACGCTGATCTTCAACGACGGTCACCAGGAGACGATCCACAACTATGTGCTGACCTCCGAAGCCGTCATCGTTCTGGACCAGGCGGCTTCGGGCCGGCAGACGCGAATTCCGCTGGCATCTCTCAATCTCACTGCCACGGTGCAGGCAGCGCAGCAGGCGGGTCTGGACTTTACGCCGCCGGCGTAACGATAGCTATGCGGCTTTCGCCGGCGCGCGCAACACAGGCCGATAGGCCGAGTAGACTCCGTCGAAGACCGCATCCCACGATGCAGCGAGGGCATACTGGCGAGCCGCAGCGCGCATGCTCGCATGCAGCACCGGATCGCTGAGAATGCGGGCGATCGCGGCGGCGAAATCCGCGTCCTTCGCGATGAACCCGGTTCGGCCATCCTGCAGCAGCGACTTCGGCCCTCCGTCCGGAGTGACGATCGCGGGGACCCCGGACGCCAGGGCTTCAAGAACTACATTGCCGAACGTGTCTGTGTGTGAAGGGAAGACAAAGACGTCCATCCCGGCATAGGCGCGGGCCAGCGCTTCGCCGCGAAGCACGCCGGTGAACTCGGCACGCGGAAGATGTTCCTGCAACCATCCCTTTTCGGCTCCCTGGCCAACGATGCGGAAGCGGAAGTCATGCTGTCCTCGAGCTTCCAGTTCCTTCTGCACCTGCGCCAGCAGAGTGATGTTCTTTTCGACGCTGAGCCGCCCGACGAAACCGAGGATGACGGTGGGGTCCGACGGATCGCGGTCGCGCCGGTTGGGACAGAACAACTGCGCGTCGATGCCNNGCCGCTCCGGAGGCGCTCCGTGCCGGAAGACCTTCGAGGAACCAATGGGAGCGCGTGGCTGCATATTCGTGGACGTTGGTATGCCACGACGCGGCGAGCGGAATGTGCAGCGTCCGAGCCAGCGCTGCGCCGATCATGCCCAGCTCACTCGGTCCGGTGATGTGAATGATGTCGGGGCGGAAGGCCCTTACCGTGCGTGTGATGGCGGGGATGTGGCGAACCCAGGCAGGATCGAACTTCAGGTCCTTATCCAGCGGGATGGAGAGAACGCCGCGGGGCAGTTCCAGGGTTGTCAGGTTTCCATCGGTCGCCAGTGGCCGAGGCCGCTCCCCGGCGCGCACACACAGAAAGGGCAGGTTGCGACAACGGGCGAAATCCTCAAAGTGGCGCGACGTGTGGGCGACACCGTTGACTTCGTGAAATGAATCCGGGAAGTAGGCGACGCGTGTCACGGGATCGCAGGCAATCGAGCGTTGCTGCAACTCCGCAGGCGAGCGGTTAACGGACTGCGTCCTCACCCAGCGCGAAGCGCAGCTCGCGCGACTCGCTCCAGGCCATGCGCAGGCCACCCGAGACCGGGCTGCTGCCCATCAGACGAACCGCCTTGATGGTCATCGTCATCCAGCCTGGCGCCGAGCCGTCGGGCCAGAGTTCGCGCAGGGGGCGAACCACACCATTGCGATCCGGGTGCCACACGCGTTCGTCCCAGTAGCGCGAGCCCATCGGGAACTCCGGGTAATCGCGGATCACGTCGAGTGTGGACTCGAGGATGCGATGCTTCCAGGGCTCTGAGTATTGCGGCATGAAGAGCACGTGGCTGCGGTCTTCGTAGCGAACCTCGTGGACGAACTCGGTGAAGCTGGTCGCGTTCGAGAGGTTGACGTTCGCGTTCGGTTCCATCCCGTGGCGATCGCCGCCGGAGATGAGCAACTTGTTCCACTGCTGCGCCAGGCGTTTCACGCTGCGGTTCTCTTCCCAGTGGCGCAGGCCGTTCAGCTCGAAGGCGTGCATGAATGCGTGGTTGGCCGTGAGGAAGTCGTTGACGCGCTGGGCGGCCTTATCCGCTCCGATCAGGTAGAGGTCCCACATCGGGTGGTTGAACACGATCAGGACGTTGGGCAGATCGTGCAGTGCAGCCAGGATCTCGGTCAGGCGCGTTTCACTCGGTTTCGCGGTGTACTCGGCAAAGGTCTTCATCCAGGCGGCGCCGGAGTCGCTGGGCAGGTTATGGATGCCGAGGTGGAAGGCCTGATCGCCACCGAAGGGCGCGCTCCACTCCACCGAGACCGGGATGTGGCGGGCGGCGGCGACGGTGCGCAGGAGCATGGGAGCGGCGATGGTGTCGTGATCGGTGATCGAAACCAGCGGCATCAGGTTGAGCTTCTTTTCGATCTGACTGCTTTCGACATCGAAGGCGATGCGAGGCGTGAGGGGAGGGGTCCACCAGGCAGCAGAGTAGTTGATGGGAATGCTGTGCTGTTCGCGCGACTTGCGCTCGTTGCGTGCCAGGATGGGACGGAGCAGCGGGTACTGGCTGCCGAGGTTCGCCAGGAAATCCAGGGTTTCTTTCGACTGATTGGTGTGGCTGTGCAGCGAGATCCCGGTCGAATAAGATCCAGCGGCGTCCGGTTCCTTCCAGAGGTAGGAGATGCGGCGCAGACTGGCCATGGAGAGCCTCCTGGGTCGTACTTCCAGGCTCAGTATCGGGGTGCACCATGAATGGGGCATTACGCCCCCAAGAATGATCGAATAAATCAGTCGCAGAACCGGCAAAGGTAACGTTACTCCACAGATGCCGGGCACCTTGTAAACCCTTGTAGATTCAAGTGTCTTTCGATCCATGGCCTGAGGCTATCCTGCGGTAACTCAGGCGCCACTATCAGGACCCTGACTGTTACTGAGGGTCAACGGCGGGTCTGCGCAATGTCGGGCGTGTCCGCCTCCTGCGCGGATTCAGGCTCGAGGTGATTGCGGGTGAGGCCCTCCTTGAGGATCTCGAAGGCCTGGTCGACCGAGTCGACGCACTGGAAGAGCTCGCGGTCGCGGGGCGAGATGGTGCCTTTATCGACGAGGACGTCGAGGTTGATGACCTGCTGCCAGTAGCTCGATCCGTAGAGCACGACGGTGATCTTCTTGGCGAGCTTCTGGGTCTGCGAGAGGGTCAGGATTTCAAACATCTCGTCGAGAGTGCCGAAGCCGCCTGGAAAAACCACAAGCGCCTTGGCCAGGTACGCGAACCAGTACTTGCGCATGAAGAAGTAGTGGAACTCGAAGTTGAGCGCCGGAGTGATGAAGCGGTTGGGGACCTGCTCGAAGGGGAGGCTGATGTTGAGGCCGATGGTTTTGCCGCCGGCTTCCCAGGCGCCGCGGTTGGCGGCTTCCATAATGCCGGGTCCTCCGCCGGACGTGACGACGAAGCGATTGCGGCGGAACCTGAGCTCCTTGGCCCATTTGGTGAGGAGGAAGGCGAGGCGGCGCGCATCCTCGTAGTAGTGGGCCATTTCGACGGCGGCTTCGGCGCGGCGGAGGCGCAGCTCGGTCGATGTGCCCTGGTCGATTTCGGGCTGTCGCGCGGGCTGTTCCTCTTCAGGAGCGGCCTGGCGGGAGCCGGTGTTTTCAAGGAGCTCCAGCTCGCGGCTGGCCTCGTCGAGGGCACGGAAGCGGGCAGAACCGAAGAAGACGACCGTGTCCTGAATGCGCTCGCGGCGGAAGCGGGCGAGGGGCTCGGAGTATTCGGCGAGGATGCGCAGGATGCGGCCGTCGGGACTATTGAGGAAGGCCTCGTTTTCGTAGGCCAGGGCGGCTTTGGCGAGTGGGTCCGGAAGCTTGCGAGGCATCTCAGCTTTCTTTGTAATGGATCGCTTCGGAGATGGCGATCCAGAGATTCAGCAGACCGAGGCCGGAGACCATTCCGCGGAGAGCGCCGTTTTCCATAACTTTTGCAACTTCTGCGTAATAGAGGAAGAAGCGGTTGTAGGTCCAGGCGTGGGTCCAGGGAAGGAAGACGAGGATGAGGCCGATGTAGAGGCGGACGATGACACGGAGGAAGAGGTCGGCGCGGCGGAGCCAGTGAGCGGCTCGATGCTGTTCAGAAGAGCCTGCGGTCGCGGCAGGGCTGGTGGGCGAAGGAGGAGCGGGGGACACCAGATTGGGCGGCGACGGCATAACGCGAAGAGCGCAGGGACGCGCGGGACGTGCGCGCAACGGCCTTTACCCAACACTAACATGAGCTGGGAGCCGGGAGCCGGGAGCGATTGGTGGTTCGCTACTCTGCCCGGAGCGCCTCCATCGGATTCACGCTCGCCGCTCGTCGGGCGGGCAGATACGCGGCCAGCATGCCACTGAGGAAGAGCACCACGGCTGCTCCTGCTAACGTCCACGCATCGTGGGCCTTCACTCCGTAGAGAAAACCCCGCACCATCTGCCCTGCACCCCAGGCCAGGGCCAGCCCGACGGCGACGCCGGCGAGCAACATTGCGCCCGCCTGGCGCAGCACCAGCCACAGCAGATTTCCGCGCTGCGCGCCCAGTGCGATGCGCAACCCCAACTCGCGCGTCCGCTGCGTCACGACATACGCGAGCAGCCCATAGAGTCCCGCCACGCACAGCAGCAGCGCCGAGCCGCCAAACACCTCCAGCAGATGCGCCGCCAGCCGCTGGCTTCCGAAGGAGTCCTCGACAATCTGATCCATCGTTGAGAACGTCGAGTTGGCCAGTTCCGGACTCGCCTGCCGCAGGAGATCCCGCAGCTCCGGAATCATCTGCTTCGTGGGCCGCTCGGTCCGCACCGCCAGATCCATTGCGATGGTCGACGGGCCATAGACGCTCGCACCCGGTGTGATCTGGCAAAGGCAGATCTCCACCTCCGGCTGAGACGGCTGCGCCACGGCCTTCTGCCGCTCGTCCTCCAGCACGCCGACGATCTTCGCCGGCATGTCCTTGCGCAGATTCCACACCCTCATGCCCAGCAGCGAATTCCAGTCGTGCTTGTTCGGCGCATATTCGCGCGCAAACGCCGGATTGACCACTGCCACGCCCTGCGACGTCGGCGTGTCCTCGTTGGTGAAGAAACGCCCGGCGAGCATCTTCATCCCGAAAATCGTCTGGATATCCGGGCTCGCCGTCTTCAGTCCCGCTGCAATCGTGTTGCCGTTCATGCGCAGCGTCAGCATGATGTTGAATGTCTGCCCCAGCGGCACCTCGCTGATCAGCCCCGCCGCATCGACGCCGTGCAGCTGCTGCGCCCTCTGTAACAGCGGCTGATACAGATTCGTTTCGACGCTCTGATTCGAGAACCGGTACGACGGGATCGACAGATTCGCGACGACGATGTGATCCGTCCGGTACCCCAACGGCACATGCCGCAGCGTGTAGATCGTCCGCAGCAGCAGCCCGCAGGCCACCAGCAGCGTCAGCGACATGGCCACCTCCACCGCCACCAGCCCGCTGCGCAGGCGGTTGTGCCGCCGCCCCACACCGGTCTGCTGCCCACCCTGCTTGAGCGCCGGCTCGATGGGCGCCCACGCGGCCATGAACGCCGGCCACGCCGACGCCAGCACAGCGGTCAGCAGCGTCAGCCCGCACAGGCCGGCGAGAATCCGCCAGTCCACCTGCGTCGAAAAATCCACGTTGAGGTGCAGGGGCGCCGCGCTCTTCGTCAGCCGCACGGCCACGAGCGCCAGCCCGATGCCCAGCACCGCCGCGCACCCGCTCAGCATCAGGCCCTCGACCAGCATCTGCTGCAGCAGCCGCCCACGGCTCGCGCCCAGGGCACCGCGCATCGCGATCTCCCGCTGCCGCGCCATGGCCCGCGCCAGCAACAGATTCGTCACGTTCACACTGGCGATCAGCCACAGCACGCCCGCCGCCGCCAGCAGCGCCAGCAGGGCTTTCTTCACATCTTTATCGACCAGCGAATCGCCGTACCGCTCCATTGCGATCCTGGTGTGATTCGCGCGGTCCTCCGCATCTTTGTATTGCGCCGCCACGTGTTTCTGGATCGTCGCCATCTCCGCCTGGGCCGCCGCCACCGCGACGCCTCGACGCAGCTTAGCGATCACGTTGTAGTACCTCGATTTGTAATCGCGGCCGTTATCGTTGGCCAGCAGCTCGATCGTCGCCCACACCTGGCCGTTCACTCCGGTCGATGCCGGAAAGCTGAAACCGGCCGGCATCACGGCTACGACCGTGTACGGCTGATCATTGACCCGCACGACTTTGCCGACGATGTTTGGATCGCCTCCAAACGCCGCATGCCATATCTGATCGCTCAGCACCATCGAGCCCACGTTCTTCACTGCGCCGAACCCCGGCTGCTCCGCGACGAATCCCCGCCCCAGCTCTGTCTTCGTGCCCAGCATCGCAAACAGATTGGGGCTCACCTCCTCGGCATCCACCTGCAGCGCGGAGCTGTTTCCCTCCACGTAGCTGCGTCCGTGCATCGGCGCCCAGAACCCGATGTCCTCCCATGACCGGCTGTCGGCACGCCACTCGGCGATATCGACCCATGGCGCCGGACCGCTGAATCTTGGATCGGATCCACGCTCCTCCATCGTCACCAGCCGCCCCGCATCCGTGTACGGCAACGGCCGCAGCAGGACATGATCCACCACGGTGAACATCGCCGCCGCCGCGCCAATCCCGAGGGCCAGGGTTCCGATCGCCGTCGCTGCAAAGCCGGGGTTCCGGCGCATCTGTCGCAGCGCATACTTCACATCCGCCCACACACTTTCGACCCGCGGCCACTGCCAGACCTCGCGGCTCTGTTCCTCAATGTGCATCACGTTCTCAACTCCTTCCGCGCCTGAACCTCGGCCTCCTGGATGGTTTCTGCATACTAATGCCGAAATCGTATGTCCAGCAGAAATGCTCAGCGTCTCAGCTCGCGTTTATTCCGCGTGGATCTCGAAGTGGCCAGCCTTCCCGAGGTGCAGGGCGAGCCGGGTTCCGTTTTCGGCGGGCGTTCCGGTTTGGGAGCTGCCGTTCACGCTCACGTGGTCGGTCCCGGCCCGGACCGGAAACAGCACCGTGGCGTCGACTCCGTCAGGGATGTCAATCGCCGCGCGCAGTCCCTGGCCTTCCTTGTGCAGGTCGACCTTGATGAGGCCGTGAGGGGTGGGCTCGGCGCCGCGCGCCCACTCCAGATCAATGAGGTCCGGCCGGATGGTCGCCTGGCTGAAGCCGGACGCCGTTGGTACGATGCCGAGCACCTGCTCCAGCAGCCACCAGGTTGGCGCGCTGGACCAGCCGTGCGCGAGCGAGATGCGATAGCCGGCGGTGTCGTCGGCCTGGAGGTCGACGTGGGGATCGCGTTTGGGCCAGGAGGGATCGTAGGCCTCCCAGAAGCTGGTGGCGCCTTCGTGGATCATGCCGCCCCAGTAGGTGCGAATCCAGGTGAGGGCGTCGGCGCGGTGGTCCATGCGGGCCATGGCGTCCAGCACGTAGGAGCCGTAATAGGGCGAGACGATGTCCGGACGCCAGGTCGGTTTGCCGACGTTGTCGAGGACGTTCTGCCAGATCGTGCTGTACTGATCCGGCTTCGCAGTGCCCGAAAGGACGGCCATGGCATTGGTCTGCCAGCGCGGCCCGAACGAGCCATCCGCAAAGTACGCACCCTGGCTGTGCTGGGCAAGCTGATCGGCGCGCTGCTCGAATTTGTTGGCGTTGGCCGTGTCCCCGATCTGGCGCAGGAGGAAGGCACCGGCGCGATAGGCGCGGATGTACTCGAACGTAGTGGCGATGCGCGTCTGCGGCGTGTCGCCGTTGAGATCGAGGGCCCAGTCAACGTAGAGCCAGCGGTGGGTGTGGTTGATGAAGTTGCCCTCGGCATCGAAGTCCTGATCCATGAACTGGANNAACCAGTACGACGAGTAGCCCGGAATACCGTTAACAGGCTCTTTGATGGGCAGCGGGCCGATGAGGCGGGTCAGTGTGTCTTCGAGGAGGAAGTGGTCGGCGAAGACGTCGTCGATCACGCGGCCGGAGACGTCGGTGTCGCCCATCCAGCGTCCGCGGTCGCGCTTGGGCGCGTCCCAGATGTCGTCCTGCATGCAGAGGTGGCTGGTGTAGGCGCCGGTTTCCCAGATGCGGTTGAGGAGGGGGTCGGAGGATTCGAAGGAGCCCTGGTACTGGACCGGGTAGTAGATGTCTTCGAGGCGGATGGCGCGGAATTTGAGGACGGCGGGGCCGGCGAGGAAGCGAATCTGCGCGTAGCGAAAGGCGGATTTGGGCCCGGCGGAGGCGCCGCGCGGCGGGATGTGGAAGGCGTCGACGCCGAGGTACGGTTCGTTGTGGGCTTCTTCGATGGATTCGCCATAGGCGACCGAGACGGTGATGGGCGAGTCGGTGTCGGAGAGGACCTGGATGCGGCCGGTGACTTCGCGGCCAAAGTCGAGGGTGATGCTGGGAACGAAGTCCATGGGGGCACGGTTGGGATCCATGCGGACGGTAAATTGGTGGGCTGGGTTTTGGTCCAGCGAGGTGAGCGCGTCGGTGTTGTCGTAGGAGCCGCCGCCGCTGATGTAGATGTCGCGGACCTCGGCAGCCGGAAGGAAGGTATGAGCGAGGAAGGGTGAGGCGCCTTCATAGCCGGGCCACTGGTAGAGGCCGGCGTCGCGATTCCACTGGAAGAAGTCGATGTTGCCTTCGATGGAGCCGAGGGCGTCGGCGTCGGGCCAGGCACTGTCGTCGAGGGCGATGGTCTGCCAGTTGTTGGGAGCGTCGCGCGTGGCTTTCCACCCAGGGCCACTGATGAGGAGGGGGGGCACTATGATGCCGGGCGGCGCGGGAATGATTTTGGCGACCATGGTTTCGCCGTGGTCGGCGGCGATAGCGATGAGATTGTCGCCTGCGCGCAGATAGCGGGTGAGGTCGGCGACGAAGACGGTCATCTGGATGCGGGAGAGGGGGTCAGCTTCGAGATGAGCTGCCGGTGCGCCGTTGACGTAGACGCGAGCGCCGCGAGGACCGGCGAGGTAGAGGATGGCGCCTTCGGGTACGGCGTCGAGATGGAACTGTGCGCGGAAATAGCGCGGAGAATCGCGTTCGGCATGGGTGAGGGTGGCGGGGTCGTGCGTCCAGATGTACTGCTCGGGGAGCGGCTGGTGGAAGGAGGAGAAGAGTTGGGGTTGGGCGATGGATCGAGTGGGGTCAAGCTGGCCGAGGGGCGGCTGGGAGGGAACGTCGGGCGCACGCTGAGCGAGGAGGGTGGAGGCGGCAAGGAGAAGCAGAGTCGGAATGCCGAGGCGATGCATCTCAGGGAAGCTCCTTCGCGAGAGCGGGAAATTTCGCAGTGGCGAAGGTATGCGCGTCATGGCTGGAAGTCAAACGCGGGGGCAGCCGGGCAAAAGGGAGCAGGGAGCAGGTAGACAGACACGGAGTTCAATGTACGCGGTAACTCAGGAAAGGATGGGACCCATGATTCTCGGGATGAGTGTTGCTGTGTTCACGCAGGTGCATGTGGCGATCAGCTTGATCGGGATCGCCTCGGGATTTGTTGTGATTTTCGGGATGATGGCATCGAAGCGGATGCCGGCGATGACGGCGCTGTTTCTGACCACCACGATCCTGACCAGCGTGACGGGATTTCTGTTCCCGTTTCACGGAGTTACGCCGGGGATCGTGGTTGGGGTTCTGTCGCTGGTGGTGCTGGCGGTGGCGGTGATCGCGTGGTACCGCGACTGGCGCGGGACGTGGGTGATCACGGCGATCGTGGCGGAATTCTTCAACTTTTTTGTGCTGATCGTGCAGTCGTTTGAGAAGGTGCCGGCGTTGCACGCGCTGGCTCCCACGGGCAAGGAAGGGCCGCTCAAGGCGGCGCAGCTGGGGGCGCTGGTGCTGTTTGTGGTGCTGGCGGTGATTGTGTACCGGAGGTTCCGGCCGCAGATGGCGTAGAGGGCTCTTGACAATCGCGTTGATTGCAAAGGGGTTGTATTCGAATGGTGCGGACCCTGCACCTACCCATGCGGATCAATATGATTATATTGATCGTCTCGATCATGATGGTCTAGAATCATGAGGAACGCGAGGGTAAACGATGGTGAATGAGGTGAATGCGGTGACATTTCGCCAGAACCTTGGCGACATGCTGAACCGGGTGCAGTACCGGGGTGATTCCATCGTGATCAGCAAAGATGGGAAGCCGGTTGCGGCCCTGGTGGACGCCGAACTGTTTGCCCGAATTCGCAGGATGCGAACGAGGTTCGACGAGCTGAGCAGCCGTTTGGCGAAAGCTTATGCCGACGTGCCGGAAGAGGAAGGGCTGGCCGAAGTTGAGGCCGCGATCGTGCGTGTTCGAGCCCGCTGATGGCGGGCATCCGCGTCGTGCTGGATTCGAATGTCGTCATTTCGGGATTGATCTATCCGGGGAGCGTCCCCGGGATCATCGTTCGGGCATGCCTCGAGAGCCGGGTGACGCTGGTCATGTCGCGCTACATCCTTGAAGAAGTGCAGCGGGTTCTGCCGGAGCTGAAACGGAATCCGTTCAGTGCAGAGGAAATTTTGGACCTGATTGACCGATTCATTTTTCAGGCAGAACTGGTGGAACCGGATGATGCAAAGGATTCCGAGCTGCGGGATCCTGCGGATCAGGCGGTACTGGGGACGTTTCGCGCGGGGCAGGCCGAGTATCTGATCACGGGCGAGAAGGATTTACTGGCGCTGGCCGATCGACATGCGATCATCTCGCCATCGGAGTTCTGGGCGCGGCACGGCGGATAGACAGCATGTCGCCGACTTCTGTGCGGAGCGTCACAGCACGCGAAGCGGCGGATCGCGTTAATCTGAAGAGTGAGCCAGACGAGCGGAAGCCCGCACCGGGAACGCGCTGTGGTGTGCCTCTCCGGAGGGATGGATTCATGCGTGTGTGCGGCGCTGGCGGCGCGCGACTACGACGCGTACGCGCTGCACTGCAGCTACGGGCAGCGGACTGAAGAGCGCGAAGCGCAGGCGGCACATGCGGTGGCGGATGGGCTGGGATTCAGAGATTTTCTGCGGCTGCGGCTGGATCTGTTTCGCAGAATCGGCGGGTCGGCGCTGACCGACGAGCGGATCGAGGTGCCCAGGGCACCCGCCGAAGCAGACGCAATCGGCGCGGAGATTCCGGTCACCTATGTTCCCTTTCGCAATGCGCACTTCCTGTCGGCCGCGGTGAGCTGGGCGGAAGTNNTTTCAGGAGCTGATCCACCAGGGAACGCGGGAGGGCGACATCATTGTGAAGACGCCGCTCATCCATATGCAGAAGAAGGAGATCGTGGCGCTCGGCCTTGAACTGGCGGCGCCCCTGGAGTTAACGTGGTCATGCTATTCGGGCTCGGAGGTTGCGTGCGGCGTGTGCGAGAGCTGTGTGCTGCGTCTGCGGGCCTTCGAGCAGGCCGGAACGAAGGACCCGATCGCTTACGCGAAACGGGGAGAGACGAGACCCCAGGCCGGGGAGACAAGTCAGGAGGGCGCGGCATGACTGCGCACTCCAGCAGGAGAGGAATGAACATGAAGATGAAACACATTGGCCCGCGAGTGGCGCTGGCCGTTCTCTTTAGCACTCCGCTGTTTCTGGGAGCACAGACAACAACGGGCAAAATCCACGGGCACGTGAGCGATCCGGCGGGGATGGCGGAGACCAGCGGGACGGTTTCGCTGTACCAAGGCGGAATGGCATCGCCGAACGCGACGCCGAAATACACCTTCGATATCGATGCGAACGGCGACTACAAGGGCGACGTTGCCCCCGGCAGCTACACGATTGCCTATCGCCAGCCGAACACACCGAAGGACAAGGTGGTCGACCAGATCGACAATATCAAGGTGGTTGCCGGGCAGGACACCGAGGCCAACGACGACATGTCGCGGCCGGATTATATTGCCAAGCTGAGTCCCGAGGAGCGGAAAGCGCTGGAAGAAGCGAAGGCGAAGAATGCGGCGATTCTGAAGGAAAACTCGCAGATCAAGAATCTGAACGGGGACCTGGCGAAGTCGCGTTCGGATCGAGGGGCGAAGAATTATTCCGACGCCGCGGCGCTGATGCAGAAGGATGTGACCGCAAAGCCGGACGAGCCGCTGCTTTGGGTTGAACTGGGCGAAGCGCAGCTGGGCATGAAGCAGTACGGTGATGCCGAAACGTCGCTGCAGAAGGGGATCCAGCTGGAGCAGGCGTCAAAGAAGCCGAATACCGAAATCCAGGCCGCGGCCGGCAATGCGCTGGGTGAGGCATACGGGTCGGACGGAAAGATTCCCGAGTCGCAGGCCGCCTACGATGCAGCGGCCAAGGTGAATCCGGCGAGCGCGGTAATGTACTACACCAACGAAGCCATTGTTATGGATCGCGCCCAACAGCTCGATGCCACGGTGGCGGCGACGGACAAGGCGATTGCGGCAGACCCGACGAAACCGATTCCTTACTACCTGAAGGGCAAGGCCCTGATCAACAAGGCGACCATCGATCCCAAGACGCAGAAGATCATTGCGCCGGACGGATGCGCCGACGCTTACAAGAAGTATCTGGAACTGGCGCCGGATGGGCCGTTCGCTGCTGACTCCAAGTCGGTGCTGGCGGAACTGAGCGCGACGCCATCCACCAACGCCAACGCGAAGTCCGGGAAAAAACCTCACTAAACCGCAACAAAACGAGCAGCGCCGGAATCCCGCAACGGGGACGGCGCTGTTTCCTTTTTGCGACAATCATGTCGTGACCCGGCCTCTCGCGCATCCCGACGAATCGCCCTCCATTGTTCTGAGCTACGAACACGCGGCTTCCGTGGTGCGGCGGCAAGCGACCCGTGCCCGCGAAGAGGCACTGAGGAGAAGGACCGTCGACAAGGTTGCGCTGGGTGACGCGCTCGGCCGGGTTCTGGCGGAAACGGTCGTGGCCGACCGCGATCAGCCTCCCTTCCCCCGCTCAACACGGGACGGATTTGCCTGCCGCTCTGAGGATTTGCAGGAGGGGGGATTGCGGGTGGTGGGCCAGTTGCGCGCCGGAGAGCCGTGGACGCTGGGTGCCATCCGGCCCGGAGAGGCCGTGGAGATCATGACAGGAGCCACAGTTCCGCATGGGGCAGACTGCGTCGTAATGATCGAACACGTCTCCGCCAGCGATGGATGGGTCAACCTGACGGGAGCGCGCGAGATCGCGGCCGGGGAAAACATTGTTCCGGCCGGTGCCGAAGCGCGAGCGGGCGATGTGGTGGTTCCTGCCGGGCAGCGGGTGGGAATCGCAGAAATCGCCGCGGCAGCTGCGTGCGGCGCCGCACACATGGCCGCCTTCGGCCGTCCTCGCGCAGCGATTCTGGCCACCGGCGATGAGCTGGTCGATGTGGCAGAGAAGCCACTGGCCCATCAGATTCGTAACTCCAACAGTTACTCATTAGCAGCACAGGTTCGGGCGGCGGGCGGCGAGCCTGTAGCTTTTCCCGTCGTTCGTGACGACCCGGATGCCACGGAGAAGGCGATCCGCGAGGCGCAGTCCTGCGACCTGATCCTGCTCACGGGCGGCGTATCGATGGGTAAGTACGACTTTGTGGAGCAAGCTCTGCTCCGCCTCGGCGCGGAGTTCTACTTTACCGGCGCGCGGATTCAGCCGGGCAAGCCGGTCGTGTTCGGCAGACTCGAGAACCTGCATTTCTTTGGGCTGCCGGGGAATCCGATCTCGACCATGGTGACGTTTGCGCTCTTTGCAGTACCGATGCTGCGGGCGTTGGGAGGGGAGAGCGAGGATCGGCCGCGCTTCACGATGGCGCGGCTGGAGGAAGAGGTTCGGGTGAAGGCGGGATTGACGCGGTTCCTTCCGGCAACCGTGGAGAGCAGCTTTCGCGGAGCGCACGTGAAGCGCATCGCCTGGCAGGGATCGGGAGATCTGGCCGCGGCAGCGAAGGCCAACGGCTTTCTCGTTGTTCCGGAAACGTCGGAGCATCTGGCGGTGGGGGAAATTGTCACAGTGCTTGAGATTTGAGAGGAGCCGGGAGCCGGGAGCTAAAGGCTTTTCGAGTCCAACCGGTAGGCACGTGCCGCGGTGGTATGGAAGATCGCTTCGCGTTCGGCGGCGGTGAGGGGAGCGGTGAATCGCTGGACGGTGTGGACCCAGTCGACATAGGACACAGCAACCCGGCAAACCGGCCAGTCGGAGCCGAACATCAGGCGCGCGGGAGTAAAGGCCTCGAGCGCGGCTTCGAGATACGGCAGGATCTGGTCGTACGTCCACGTTGCGTAATTCGCCTCGGTGACAACGCCAGAGAGTTTGCAGAAAACGTTGGGGCGGCGGGCGAGGTCGACGAGATTCTGTGCCCAGGGCTGAAGTTCGCCTGCGCGGATCGCGGGCTTGGCAATGTGGTCCAGCACGAACACCTGTTCGGGATGGCGGTCGACGAGGCGAATGGCCGCAGGCAGCTGCGCGTGGTAGATGAGGATGTCGTAAGTGAGGTTGACGGCGCGCAGCTGCGCGAGGCCGGCATTAAAGTCGGCGCGGTCCATGTAGACGTCAGGCTCGGCCTGGAGAACGTGGCGGATGCCTTTGAGCCGCGGATGGGCAGCGAGGGGCGCAAGGATTTCAGCGACGGTGGGAGCGATGAGCGGGACCCATCCGACGACTCCCGCGATCCAGGAATGCGCGCTGGCTTTCGAGAGGAGCCATTCGGTTTCGGCCAGGGTTTGGCACGCCTGCACAGAGACGACGGCGTCGATGCCGGCAACGGAGATTTCCTGGGCGAGGTCCGCAGGGAGAAAGTCGCGGCGAATGACGGCCATCGCGTCGTCGATCCAGCCGTATTCTTCGCGTGTGTAGTGCCAGAAGTGTTGGTGGGCGTCGATGCGCATGCGGAAGTCCGTTGGGCCTGCGCCATTGTACTGGCGCCTTGTTCCTCAGCCGGCGAGCTTTTTGAGCCCGGGCAGAAGCGCGCGAAAGGCGCGTCCACGGTGGCTCAGAGTGTGTTTCTGCTCCAGAGAAATCTCGGCCATGGTGAACTGCAGCTGAGGAATCCAGAAGAGCGGATCGTAGCCGAAGCCGCCGGTACCGCGCGGTGCAGTAAGAATCTCGCCATTGACGGTGCCCTCGGCAGTCAGCAGAACCTGCCCTTCCCGCGCCACAGCGAGGACGCATCGATACCGCGCGCTGCGCCGGGGGATACCGCGCAGGCGGGAGAGGAGGTAGAGGTTGTTGCGCTCATCCGGGGTGAGGTTCGCATCGCCGCCGGGCTCGAAGCCCGCGTCGCTGGCATAGCGCGCGGAGCGGACGCCGGGCTCGCCGCCCAGAGCGTCGACTTCGAGGCCGGAGTCGTCGGCCAGGATCAGGCCGGGGATGAGGCGGCTGTAGTGCTGCGCCTTGAGGCGAGCATTGCCGGCGAAGGTGAGCTCGTTTTCGTCGGGAGCGGGAATTTCAGCAAAACGTGGCCAGGACTCGACGAGAAATCCACCTTCCGCAGCGGCCACGGAAAAGTCGCGCAGCTTGCCGGGATTGGTGGTGGACGCGTAGAGAGTAACCGTCACCCGAACATTTTATGCAAAAGGTGTGAAAATGACGCCTCTTTGAGGTCAAAGGCGAGAGGGCAACCCTCGCAGCGGGCGGCACGGCCGCAGTGCAGTTTGCCCGTCTCGACGATGAGGGCGTGGAACTCGTTGTAATGGAGGGCGAGGCCGTCGCGGGTTTCGCCCGTGGGCTCGCCAGCAAAGGCCTGCTCCGCGAGCGCCTGGATTTCGCCATATCGTGCGTGCGGCTGCACGAGGCCGTGGCGGATCGCGACGCGGCGGAGGTACTCGTCGACCACCAGGGCGGGGATGCCAAGTGCATAGAGCAGGATGGCGTCCGCGGTCTCAGGACCGACGCCGGGGAGTGCAAGAAGTTGATGACGCACGACGGCAGGATCGGCATGAGCGTGGCGGCGGAGCCCGGACATGCTGCCGCTGTGATGTGTATCGAGGAAGGCGACGAAGGCTTTGAGGGCGGCGGCTTTGCGCAGCATGAAGCCGGAGGGGCGGATGAGGTCGCGGAGTTCGGCTTCAGGAATGGCTCGGAGGCCGCGGACGGATAGCGCTCTGCGAACACGAAGGTTCGCGATGGAACGCTCCACCGATTTCCAGGCGGTGTTCTGGGTGAGGTACGCGCCGATGACGACCTCGAACGGCGTTTGCGCAGGCCACCACTGTTGTGGCCCGAAGCGCTCGACAAGACGGTCGTACATCGCGCGGAGACGGCGTGCGGAGCGAGGGTCGGACTGTGCGTTCGGCGAGGCCGCCATGTCCCCGATCATAATTTCTCCGCGCATACGGAATCGTTTCGCGATGGGAGAACCTCTTATCAGCAAGCAGCGATGTTCTTTTATCCTGATGCGTTGTTGAGGGGAAGCGATGGAATACGTGAATCTGGGCAGGACGGGCTTGAAGGTTTCGCGGATATGTCTGGGATGCATGACGTACGGCCGGCCGCCGGCGCCGGGCGAGCCGCAGGCGGGACGACACGCGTGGGCGCTGAGCGAGGAAGAGAGCCAGCCGTTTCTGAAGCAGGCGCTGGACCTCGGCATCAACTTCTTCGACACGGCGAATGTGTACTCGAGCGGGGCGAGCGAAGAGATCCTGGGGCGTTTCCTGAAAAGGAACGTGCGGCGCGAGTCGGTGGTGGTGGCGACCAAGGTGTGGGGTGTAATGCGCGAAGAGCCAAACGGGCGCGGGCTCTCGCGGAAGGCGATTCTCTTCGAGCTGGACGAGAGTCTGAAGCGGCTCCAGATGGATTATGTGGACTTGTACCAGATTCATCGCTGGGACGAGGAGACGCCGATCGAGGAGACTCTGGAGGCGCTGCACGATGTAGTGAAAGCAGGAAAGGTGCGGTACATCGGGGCCTCGTCGATGTTCTCATGGCAGTTCGCGAAGGCGCTGTCTCTGGCGGAGAAGCACGGGTGGACGCGGTTCGTGTCGATGCAGAACCACTACAACCTGCTCTATCGGGAAGAGGAACGGGAGATGATTCCGCTGTGCCGGGTGGAGGGGATCGGGGTGATTCCGTGGAGCCCGCTGGCGCGGGGGCGGCTGGCGCGGCCGTGGCAAAGCGAGACGACGAAGCGCTCGGAGACGGATCGGTTCGGCAATACGATGTATGCGAAGACCGAGGAGGCGGACCAGAAGGTGGTGGAGGCTCTGACGGCGCTGGCACAGAAGCGCGGCGTTCCGCAGGCGCAGCTGGCGCTGGCATGGATGCTGGGCAGGCCGGGGATCACGGCGCCGATCGTGGGCGCGACGAAACCCAATCATCTGGAGGACGCAGTGGCGGCGCTGTCGGTCAAGCTGACGCCGGAGGAGATGGCGGGGTTGGAGGCACCGTATGTGCCGCATCCGGTGCTGGGGCTCAGCTGAAGCAGCTCAGAAGCGGCCGGCTAAAGAGCGGTCAGCGAAAAAACGGTTAGCGGAGAAACGGTCAGCACATCGCGATCCGCCCTTTCGCTGACGGCTTCTGAGGCTAATGGCGGGAAGCGGCAGAGACAACGCTGATCCTGGGCAGGATGATGATGTCGACGCGGCGGTTCTGGCTGCGGCCTTCGGCGGTATCGTTGCTGGCAACGGGGTGATATTCGGCAAAGCCGGCGGCGGAGAGACGCGCGGGCGCGAAGTGGTCGTTCACGATGAAGATCTTGGCCAGCTCGGTGGCGCGGGCTGTGGAGAGCTCCCAGTTGGAGGCGAACTGTGGCGTGTGGATGGGGGCGTTGTCGGTGTGGCCTTCGATGCGGATGTCGTAGGGAGCCGCTCCGATGGTGGCGGCAAGCTTGTCGAGAGTGGGTTTGGCCTGGGAGTGCGGGATCGCAGAGCCGCTGTCGTAGAAGCCGGATTCACGCAGGGAGATGACGAGACCGTCGCGTCCGAGGTGGAGGGCGACGTTGTGCTGGGCGACCTGGGGGGCGAGCGCGCCGGAAAGCTGGGTTTGCAGCCGATGCAGATCCTGCTGAACCTCCGGCGAGGCGGCGAGGTCGTCGCCGAGCACGACGTTGACGGGCGGAATCTCCTTTGTGTCCGCGGGAGCGGAGTGGCTGTCGGCGCGCGGCGGGGCGGGAAAGACTCCGAGAGCCTCGAAGGCGGAGCGAATGGAATGGGCGATCTGGGTCTGCTTTTGCTGGTCGGCTTTCGAGCTGGCGTAGAGGACGACGAAGAAGGCGAAGAGCAGGGTGATGAAGTCGGCGTAGGAGACCAGCCAGCGGTCGTGGTGGACGTGGTCGGAGGTGCGCCGCGATTTGAGCGAGCCATGTTTCAAGCGCGCTTCTCCTGTACCACCTGCGGGGCTTCGGTCTTTGGCGGCGGCGTGGCGGCGGCGCTGCCCTGGAAACCGGCGAGCTTGATCTCGATCATGCGCGGGTTCATGCCTTCAACGATGGAAATGACGCCTTCGAGAGCCATTTCACGGAGGCGCTGATCTTCGCGCGCGCGCTGGCGAAGTTTGCCGGCGGCGGGGAGAAGGAAGAGGTTGGCGGCGCCGACACCATAGATGGTGGCGACGAAGGCCACGGCGATACCGCGGCCGACCTCGTCCATGTGATCGAGGTGCTGCATGACCTGGATGAGGCCGATGACGGCGCCGATGATGCCGATGGTGGGGGAGAACCCCCCGGCCGATTCAAAGACAGCGGGGATACGGGCTTCGTTTTCGCTGAGGCTGTCGATCTGGACTTCCATGATGTGGCGCAGCTCGGAAGACTCCGTACCATCGACGGCGAGGGTGAGGGCCTGGCGCAGAAAGGGGTCGGCGACGTCGGGCAGGTCCTGATCGAGGGATACGATGCCTTTACGGCGGGCTTTGTTGGCGAAGGAGACGATGGTTCTGAGGAGCGCGTCGCCGCCACCGTCGCGATAGAAGAAGACGCGCAGGAGGCGGACGGCGGCGGTGCGAACGATCCGAAACGGAAACTGCAGCATGACGGCGCCGAGGGTGCCACCGAAGACGATCATGGCGGCGGTGGGCTGCAGCACCTGGCTGATGTGCCCGCCCTCCAGCAGGAGACCGGCGAGAATGCCGGCCAGAGCCAGGAGAATGCCGCCGAGGCTGCCTGTGTCCATGATTCAGTCCCGGATCGAGGTCGCTTCGGGTGTGGAGGGCCGGAGCAGCTCGGACGCGCCGGGAGGGGGTGGAACGGGGGTCCATGGGAGGGCCTGCAGATGGCCGGCAGCTTCGGCGAAGACGCGGCCGCGATACGCGATGGTCCGGCTAACCACCTCTTCGCAGCTCTCCAGCACCACGATCTTCTCTCCGTTAACGAGAGTAAGCATGGTGTCCGGCGAGGACTCGGCGTATTTGATGAGGTCGCTGTTGACGACCAGCGGATTGCCGTTGAGGCGAGTGAGACGAATCATGGCGGGGCGTTCTCGTGCGCCTTCGTACTAGATCGGCGGAAGGGCGGAAGAGATGAAAAGAGGTTCGGGGCGAGACAGGCGCAAGTGGATTGCCAAAGAGGGGAAGGCGGGTAATGGGCCGAAAGCCGGGGCCGATGAAGGGGGTGAGTCAAGCGGTTCCCAGGGGTGGCGGCAGGCTATGCCTCGCGCTCCGTTCAGGAACCCTACTGAGACAAGGGAGAAACAAAATGCCATTAGGTGTCCTGAACAATATCTCGGCAGTTTACGCGGAAAACAACCTGAACCAGACGCAGTCGAGTCTGCAAAAAGTCTTAACGCAATTGTCTTCGGGTTCGAAGATCAACTCCGGCGCGGACGATCCCGCCGGGCTGTCCATCGAGAACGGCCTTGCGGCGAATTCCGCGGCTCTTACACAGTCGTCCAGCAACGCCAGCGAGGGGGCGGGCTTTCTGCAGGTGGCGGACGGCGCGCTTTCTCAGGTGACGAGCCTGCTGACCAGCGCGGTCACGCTGGCCACGGAAGCGGGCGGCGGAACGTTGTCGAGTTCGCAGCTGGGCGCGGCCAACCAGGAATACCAGGATATTCTGACGCAGATCGGGACCATCGGCAGCACCACGGAATACAACGGGATTTCGGTGTTCAGCAGCGATCAGACGACCAGCGCGCTGACGTGGGCAACGGGTTCCGGAACCCCGGCAGCCTCGGCGTCGGCGACGGCGTCGGCGATTGCCTCTTCGAGCATCGTTACGGGCGGCACGACCGCGGGCACCGCGCCGGCGCTGGCGGCCACTTACGGCACAGCGAGCGCTCTCTCATGGTCAGGCGGCGGCACAAGTTCTCTGACCGCGACCATTACCGAGGGCGGACAGATCGGTGGAAGCCTTAGCTTCGTCCCGACGGTGGGAGGGGCCGATGGAACCGCCATTACGGTCGACCTGACAGCCTCGAATCTCGCCGGCCTGACCAGCAGCGACAGCAGCACACGGGGCACCGCAGTAACCAATTTGGAAACCGCCCTGAACGCGAGTGCGACAACCCCTGGTGGCACCGACTACACGGTCACCGACGACGGCACCTCGATCGTTATTGGTCTCGGCGCCGACGCGAGCAGCGATACGATCACCGCTCTTGCAACTCCGACATCCAAGGGGACGGAAGCGTTGCAGANNATCTGCAGAGCCTGGTCGATACGGCTCTGAACCAGGGCAGTTCCTCTCCGGACTACAGCGTTGTCTACTCGTCCGGCACGCTGACGGTGGGTCTCACCGCTCAGGCTGCGACGGATAACATCACGGGTCTGGCCGCAACCAACGACGTGACCACTCCGCTGGCCGAGACTGCGCCGAAGGCAGCCACGATCGCCTTCACCANNTGACCAGCAGCGACAGCAGCACGCGGGCCACCGCGGTGACCAATTTGGCAACCGCCCTGAACGCGAGTGCGACCACTCCTGGTGGCACCGACTATACGGTCACCGACGACGGCACCTCGCTCGTCATTGGTATCGGCGCGGACGGCGGGGCGAGCAAGGACAACATCACCGCTCTGGCGGCTCCCACTTCGAAGGGGACGGAAGCGTTGCAGAACGGCTTCACCATGACCGTGACCGACGGGGATTCGATCAACGGCACCATCGACCTGACCGGGGCGGGCTCGGGCGCCAGCGGCGTACCGTCCTCCATCGTTCTGAGCGGCGCAACCACGGCGAATCTGCAGAGCCTGGTCGATAC
>PMAM01000206.1:0-18547 GCA_003152595.1 Acidobacterium sp. | reverse complement strand
GCAGCCACGATCGCCTTCACCAGCGGGGACACGCTGGGCGGCAAGTTCACCATGACATCGACCGTCAACGGAGCGGCGGGGAGCGGGGTCGACGTCAATCTGGCCGGGCTGAACACCACCGCCGCGGTGGTGTCGGCGGTGAACACAGCTCTGGGCACCGCGGCAGCCGACTACACGGTCGGCTACGGCAGTGGCAAGCTGAGCATCGCGGTCAATGCGCAGGGATTGACCGACGGGGTGAACTCCATCTCGATCGCCAACGGCTCGGGCAACGATGCCCTGTCGCAGGGGACGAGCACGGCGAGCGTCATCAACAGTGCCAACACGCTGATGGGCAACTTCGCTGTGACGCCCACGGGCAGCAGCACGACGGCGACATCGGTCAGCCTGACGAACGTGGCCCCGGCCAACCTGGTCAGTTCGCTTTCGACACAACTGGGGAGCAACTATGCGGTCGCGTACAACTCGACAAGCGGCGCCCTGAGCATCGGCGTCTCGTCGACGGGTGTGGCAGCCGGCATCACCGGATTTACGGTGGCGGAGGCGGCGCAGGGGGCGGCTTCGCAGGAGACTCCGGTCTCCGGCGGCGTGAACATCTACACGAGCGACGGAACCAGCACCGGCAGCCAGAACTACAACGTGACGGTGGGGAGCCTGTCGGATGCCAGCGTCGGTACATCGGCGAGCAGCTCGGCGATGGGCACCACCATCACCGCGACCGTGAGCGGCACCACGGGCACCGGTGGCGTGTTGTCCGGCGCCGGCGCCGGCGCCAGCCTGACAGGCACCCAGTTGGACAGCCAGGCGGACGCCGAAGCTGCCCTGCAAACCGTGGACAACGCCATCAACGCCGTCGCTTACCAGCGCGGCCAGGTGGGGGCGAACATCAACACGCTGACGGCGGCATCGAACATCGCGAGTTCGCAGATGACCAACATCACTTCTGCGGAGAACACGATTACGGCGACCGACTATGCCTCGGCAACCTCGGACATGTCGAAGTACGAGATCCTGACCCAGACCGGCATCAGCGCTCTGGNNGGTGACCAAGCTGCTCCAGTAAGCTGACTCGGTTGCTTTACAGGCGGGGAGCTTCCCCTCTCCGGCGAGCAAAAAACGGCTCGCCGGGGGCCCGGGGCCAGGCTCCCCGTTCTTTTGTTAGGCCCGTCTCATGGAGGGATGGGCGGCCCGGCCCCGAGAGTGCGGGAGGGAAATTCGGGTAATGATTACCCGGAAAGCGACGATAACAACGCTATGGGAAGCGTCGGCATCTCGTTTGGATCTCCGACCAGCGGGCAGGGGTTCGATGTATCGACCACGGTCAGCGCGATTGTGGCGAATCTCCAGGCAGTGGAGACCCCGTGGAAAAACCAGCTGACATCCCTGCAGTCGCAGGATACGGCGCTGACTAGTATTGGGACCGATCTGAGCTCGCTCTCGACGGCGGTCAGCGCGCTGAACGATTTTAACGGGGTGTTTTCGGAGAAAGAAGGCTCGAGCTCAGACACGTCGGCGATAGCGCTGACCAGCGCCACATCGTCGGCGGTGGCGGGCAGTCATACGGTCGTGGTGGGGAATCTGGCCCAGACGTATTCCTATGCCAGCGCCAGCGGTGCGATTGCTACCGGCGACACGCTGACGGGCAAGCTTTCGATCGGCGGGCAGAAGATCACGATTTCCGACGGCACGGCAACGGACAGCGACGGCAACAAGATTCCGCAAAACAATACGCTGGCCACCCTCGCTTCCTGCATCAACGACGGGGACTACGGGGTGCAGGCGAACGTGGTTACCAATTCGTTGGGACAGTCGCAGTTATCGCTGGTGAGCGATACCAGCGGGAGCGGCGGGGCGGTTGCGATCGACGGCAGCCAGCTGACGGACTCGGCCACGAGTGTCACGGGATTTAGCTTTGGCGCGGTGCAGCCCGGGCTGGATGCCCAGTTTTCCGTGGATGGGGTCCAGACCACCAGCGCCTCGAACACGGTGACCGATGCAATTCCGGGCGTGACTATGCAGCTGCTGAGCGTGCCCACGGGATCGGAATCGGTGCAGGTGGAGATCACCAACAACAACAGCGATGTGGAATCGGCGGTGAGCACTTTCGTCAGTGCGTACAACACGGTGATCGGTGATCTGAACACCCAGGAGGGCGAGACGTCGTCGGGAACTTCCGAGCCCCTGTACGGCAACCCCGCGATCGCCAATCTTCAGGAGCAATTGCAGCAAGCCCTGACCTTCACGCAGTCTTCAGGAGCGATCACGTCTTTGACGCAGCTGGGCGTCACGGCGAATAACGATGGCACCCTGACCCTGGACGGCAGCACGCTGGACAGCGCGCTGAACAGCAATTTCCAGGATGCGATGAATTTCTTTCAAACGAGCACCGGCTCTACGTCCTTTGGGGCCAACATGACGACGACACTTGGCAACCTCGGAAACAGCGGGCCGGACGGCGCGATCTATCTGGCGCTCCAGCAGGACTCGTCACAGGAAACTACGCTGAACACGAATATCACGAATGAGAACAAAAACATCAGCACCCAGCAGACGCAGCTCACGACAGAGCTGAACGAGGCGAATTACACGCTGCAGGAAATCCCTGAACAGCTGCAGTCGGTGAACGAGCTGTACAGCGCCATTACCGGATATGACGAGAATCCGGGCGGATAACGGTTAAGCGTCGGAGGACCATGAACTACCAGCAGCAGACCATCGCCGGAATGAACCCGGTGGAACTGATCGTTGCGCTGTACGACGGGATGGTGCGCTTTTTGTACCAGGCCATCGGCGCGATCGAAACCCGCGACGTGGCCCAGCGGCGGACAGCCGTGGGGAGAGTTCTCGATATCGTGACGCACCTGCAGTCGCGGCTGCGGATGGATGTGGGAGGGAGCTCCGCCAGGGCGTTGTCGGAATTCCACACGGCTGTGTTCGCTCTATGCCTTGAAGGCTCGCGGCTGGAATCCGCGGAGCGGCTGAAAGAGGCCATTGGCTGTATTCGGGATGTGCGCGACGCGTGGAACGTTGCAGCGCATGATCCCGAGGCGCTGAAGATGCTGGGAGAGTCCGACGGGCCGCCTGCCGCAATGATGTTGTCGCCGGGCGCGCGGATATCGGATGGGGAGCCGGCGACTTCGAGCTGGACCGCCTAGCGCGCCTAATGCGTGACGGCCAGCTCTTCTTCCAGAAGCTGCTTCTGGAACAGGCTGGCGTAGTAGCCATTGCGATTGAGAAGTTCCTCGTGGGTGCCCAGCTCCGCGATTTGGCCGCGGACCAGGACTGCGATGCGGTCGGCGTGGCGCACGGTTGAAATGCGGTGGGAGATCAGAATCGTGGTGCGTCCTGCCATGACGCTGCGCAGCTCATCGAGGATCTGCTCTTCGGTATAGGTGTCGACGCTGGCCAAAGCGTCGTCGAGGATCAGGATGCGGGGATTGCGAAGAATCGCCCGAGCCAAAGCCGTGCGCTGCTTCTGGCCGCCGGACAGCGTGAGTCCGCGCTCGCCGACAGGGGTTTCGAAGCCATTGGGGAACAGCTCGAATTCCTCGCGAATGTGCGCCGCCTGAGCGGCCTGAACAACCGCCGAGGGGGCAGCTCCAGGGACGCCGAAAGCGATGTTCTCGTGGATGGTGTTGCTGAAGAGGAACGTTTCCTGGGGAACAAAGCCAATGGCGGCGCGCAGCGCGTCGAGGTGGAAGGCGCGGATGGGCTGGCCATCGATGAGGACGCTTCCCGGAGGAGCGTCGTAGAGGCGGGGGATGAGGCTGACCAGCGTGGATTTGCCGGAGCCGGTCGGGCCGACCAGAGCGAGACTGCTGCCGGCCGGGATGCAGAGAGAGATACCGCGCAGTACTTCCACGGGATGGCCATTCGAGGCCGGGTAGGCGAAGTGGAGGTTGTGAAATTCGATTTCGCCGTGGATCCCGGATGCTTCGGGGACGAGGACGGCGTCGTGGTCGTCGATGGCCGGCTTTGCCGTGAGCAGCTCATGGATGCGCACCACGGACGCGGTACCGCGTTCGAAGAGATTGACCACATAGCCCAGGGCAATGATGGGCCAGGTGAGCATGAGCATGTAGGTGGTGAAGGCGACAAATGCGCCGACCGGGATGCGGTGCTGAAGCACCAGGTGGCCGCCAACCAGAAGCGAGATGACCATGGCGAGGCCCAGCATGAATTCGAGCGTGGGCCAGAGCATGCCCATGAGGCGGACCAGACGCAAAGCGCGGCGGATGTATTCGCGGTTGGAGCGCTCGAAGGCCTTGACCTGGGCTTCCTCCTGCGCGAAGGCACGCACGAGCCGCGCGCCGGAGAAGTTTTCCTGGGCCTGGGCGGAGATGTCGGAGAACATGGCCTGGATGCGCTCGAAGCGGTCGTGAATGCGGCGGCCCATGAACTGGATGAGAATGCTGGCCAGCGGCATGGGGGCCAGCGCCATGAGGGTGAGCATGGGGCTGATGCGCAGGAGGAAGTAAACGGCGCCGGCAAAGAACAGCACGGTGTTGGCCGTATACATGATGGCCGGACCCAGCAGCATGCGGACCGCGTTCAGGTCGTTGGTCATGCGAGCCATGATGTCGCCGGTGCGATGGTCGTGGTAGTACGAGGCCGACTGTTTTTCGAGCTGGGCGAAGAGGTTGTTGCGGAGATCGAACTCGATATCGCGCGAGATACCGATAATGATCCAGCGCATGAGGAACAGCAGGATGCCGTGGGCCACGGTGACGGCGATCAGCAGGCCGGCGTAGGCGAAGATCTTGTTCCAGGTGACGCGGATGGTGAGGTCGTCGACGGCGATGCCGATGACCCGGGGGAACTGCACCCAGATAGCGTTGGCGAGGACGGTGCAGATACAGCCCCACAGATAGCCGCGCCAGTAGCGGCGCATATAGGGAAGCAGGGGCTGGAGGTTTTTGAACATAGCGTCCGATTATGTTGGCGTCCGGAGCAGAAGATATGCTCCGGCAAGGCCGAAGAGAAAGTCCGGGGACCAGGCGGCCAGAAACGCGGGCAGCCAGCTGACATTGCCCATGGCCTCAAAGAATCCTGAAACAACGAAATAGGTAATCGCAACCCCGATGGCAATGGCGATGCTGGAGAGAGAGCCGCGCTTGCCCATGGAAAGCGCGAAGGGGATGGCGAGCACGGCCATGACCAGAGTGATGAGCGGATAAGCCAGCTTATGGTTGAGCTGCACGCGGAGCGGCACGGTGTTGAATCCGCTCTGACGGAGGTCGTGAATATAGTTGGCCAGCTCGCCGAAGTTCATTTCAGACGACTGGCGGACTTCTTTCTTGAAGTAGGCCGGCTGCTCGGTAATTTGCTGGAAGGTCCTGACCGGGAACGACTCGTAGGAGGTGATCTCGGCGCCGTTGAAGGTGCGATCCCAGCCGTCTTCAAAGACCCAGGTATTCAGGTTGGGTTCCCAGTGAGCCGTGGAGGCGAAGATGCGCCTCGAGATATTGAAAGATCCAGGGGCAAATTCGAAGACGGAAATGTTGCTGAAGGTATCGATTTCGGAGTCGAAGTACTCGTAATAGAAGATGCGGCTGGGCTGGCCGGGATGCTGCTGGCCGAAGATCCACTTGCGTCCTGGGTGTTCGAAGGTTTCGGCCGGTTTGCCTTTGATGACGTTGCGCAACGCCTCCTGGCGGCGATTGGCCTGGGGCAGGTACAGCTCGTCGAACATAAAGAGCGAAACGGAGAGAATGGCGGCGATGGCCACGACCGGAACCGTGATGCGGTAGAGACTGACGCCGGTGGCCTTCATCGCGGTCAGCTCGCTGTTGCGATTCATGACGCCAAAGACGGCCAGCACGCCAATGAGCACACTGAGCGGCGTGATGAGGTAGATCATGCTGGGCGTGAGATTGATGAGGTATTCACCCACCGTGACCAGCGGTGTTTTGTTGCGGATGATGTCGCTGAGCAGCTCAAAAAAAGTGAAGATGAGCATGAGCATGACAAATGTGACGAGCACCATCGCAAATGTCAGGACGAATTCGCGAAGGACGTACTCGTCGAGAATCAGGGGGAAACGGCCGCGGGGCGCTCGTTTGCGGGCCGTGCTCTTCACGGGGCCAGACGACGCTGCCGACTCCTCGGCGCGCAACCGGAACCAGTTGCCGAGCGAGGCAAGCGCAGAAATCGCCGCTCCGCCGGTCGCCATCTGGCGCAACAGCACGATGCCGCACACAGCAAAGATGAGGTTGGCCTGCCAGACGCCGAGGAAGACAGGGATCTTGTGCTGGCGGGCGAGCGCAGTACCGGTGGAGGAGAGAAAGTAGTAGACGAAGACGAGGGCGATGGTGAGGACGAAACCCGCGCCCTTGCCCCCGCGCCGCGAGGAAATTCCCAGGGGCACACCGACAAGCATGAGAACGAGACAGGCAGCGGGGTAGGCGAGACGCTTCTCGAATTCGATTTCGTAAATGCTGCCGTTTCTGCGATGGGTCCGCGCCAGCAGCTCGTGGTTGCTCATCGCAAGGATGGGCGTGTCGCTGCGGCCCAGTCGGACATCCTCCTGGGTGCCGGTCTGGAGCGGCAGGTCGGTCTGCCCGAAAGTGGAAATGGTGTACTGGTTGGGCTGATCGGGGACGACCTGGCTTTCGGTGCCGTCGCGCAGCCGCATGGTGATGCTCGCGTTTGGACTGTTGACTACGGTGGCGCGGTCGGCGGTGGTGATTTTGGGCGCGTTTGGGTTGGTCACATCGGCCAGGAAGATGCCGCGCCAGTTGGCCGCGCCTGAGCCTGCACGAACGTCCTGCACATAGAGGACGTAGTCCTTAAAATCCTCGTAGAAGACGCGCGGCTGCACCTCGTAAGAAGCCTGGGCATTGGCGAGCGAATTTTCGAGGCGAATCATCGCAGCCGCCGAGCGGGGCGCGAGGTACAGCGTGTTCCACAAACTGACGCCCCACGCGGCAACAGCGACCATTCCGACCACCCGGACGAAGCTCCACACGCCGATGCCGGAGGCGCGCATCGCGGTTATCTCGCTGTCGGCCGCCAGGCGGCTGAGGCCCAGCAAAATGCCCACCAGCACGGCCATGGGAATGGTGACCGTGCACATATCGGGAAGCGTGAGCGCCACGATCTCGAAGACTGAACCGAGCGAAGCGCTGTTGCGGACGATCATCTCCAGCAGGTGCGGCAGGTAGCGGATGAAAAGGACAAAGGTGAAGATGGCACCCCCGATCCCCGCATGGGAAGCGACTTCCTTCAGGATGTAGCGGGTGAGGATGCGCACCAAGTCAGTTTATCGCGGGGTGAATCCGCGCAGCCGCAGGCTGTTGGAAAGAACGCTGACCGAGCTGAGAGCCATAGCGGCGCTGGCGATGGCGGGACTGAGCAGGATTCCGAAAGCCGGATAGAGCACGCCGGCCGCGATGGGGATGCCGAGCAGGTTGTATCCGAAGGCCCAGCCGAGATTCTGGCGCATGACGCGCAGCGCCTGGCGCGCGAGAAGTACGGCGTCGAGGATCTGGCGCGGCTCGCCGTAGAGCAGGATTGCGTCGCCTGCTTCGCGGGTGAGGTCGGCGCCGGTGCCCATGGCAAGGCCGGCGTCGGCCTGGGAGATCGCTGCGGCGTCGTTGATGCCGTCGCCGGCCATCGCGACACGATGACCCTGGCTCTGGAGTTCGCGAATCTTGTCCAGCTTCTGATCGGGTAGCAAACCCGCCCAGACCTGGTCGATACCGGCGGCACGGGCGATGGCTTCGGCGGTGGCGGGCGTATCGCCGGTGAGCATGGCGCTGCGAATGCCGAGGCGGCGCAGACCGGCGATGGCCGCGGAGGCTGTTGCGCGCAGGGTATCGCGGGCTTCGATGACGCCGAGCAGCGTGTTGTCCCGCGCGACATACATCGTCGTGGTGCCGGGCTCGGTGGCGATTCCTGCTGGAATCGAGACGCCGAGGTCCCCGAGAAGCGCGCAGTTCCCTGCTGCGATGCGCTGCCCGGCGACGGAACCCTGAATGCCTTTGCCCGGGAGCGCGCGGATGTCATCGGCTGCGGCAATCGTGAGGCCGCGCTTTGCTGCCGCGGCGAGGATGGCGCGCGCGAGGGGATGCTCGGAGCGCTGTTCGAGGGCAGCCGCCAGGGCGAGAACCTCGTTTTCCGATGCACCGTTCAGAACCTGGACGGCGACGACCTCGGGCTTGCCTTCGGTAAGGGTGCCGGTCTTGTCGAGCACGAGGGTGTCGATGCGGGCGAGGCGCTCCAGGCTCTCGCCGCCTTTGAACAGAATGCCGAGCTGTGCGCCGCGTCCGATGGCAACGGTCAGCGCCGCGGGAACGGCGAGCCCCATGGCGCAGGGGCACGCGATGACGAGCACGGCAACGGCAACAGCAAAGGCGCGTCCCGACCCGCCGCCGGCGAAGATCCAGATGAGGAACGTGGCCGCCGCAAGGCCGAGAACCACCGGCACAAAGACAGCGCTGACCCGGTCAGCAAGCTTCTGCATGGGTGCGCGTGAGGACTGCGCCTCCTCGACAAGACGCATCATCTGTCCCAGAACACTGTCGGCGCCGACGGAGCTGGCCCGGTACTCGATGGCGCCGTCGAAGTTCAGCGAGCCCCCAATCACGCGGTCGCCGGACTTGCGCGTGACGGGCACCGATTCACCGGTGATTAGCGATTCGTCAATCGAGGTGACGCCGGAGAGAACGATGCCGTCGACGGGGACGCGCTCGCCAGGGCGCAGCACGACGAGGTCACCGGCGACGACCTGGGCAAGGGGAACCTCCATTTCGCGACCCTCGCGGAGGACACGCGCCGACTGCGGCTGCAGCTTCATGAATTCGTGCAGCGCGTCGAGGGTGCGGCGTTTGGCGCGCGCATCGAGCCAGCGGCCGAGCAGGAGAAAGGCGAGGATGAGAAGGACGGCGTCGTAGTAGACGTCTGCGTGAAGGCCGTGACGGCGGAAGACACCGGGCATGGTGGTGGCGGCCACGGAATACGCGAGCGCAGCGCCGGTGCCGAGTGCGACCAGCGTGTTCATGTTGGTGCCGCCGTGGAGGGCAGCGGTCCACGCCTGGCGATAGATGATGCCGCCGCCCCAGATCATGCCGGCCAGCGTGATGGCAAGCATGACGTACTCGAGAGTCCGGGGCGAAATCTCGAACAGCAGCGGCGCCAGCGGTGCAAACCAGTGGTGCGCGTTCATCAGCAGCATCACGAGGACGCCGCCAGCGAGCGTGAAGAGGGCTTTCGCGCGCAGGGGACCTTCATCCGCAGCAGTCTCGACAGGGGCCGTGCCGGAGTCCACGGGCAGCGTGGCGTCGTAGCCCGACTCGCGCACCGAGGCAATCAGATCCTCAGGCTTAGCGATGGCGGGATTAAAACTCACGCGAGCGGAGTTCGTGAGCAGGTTAACGGTGGCGTCGCTGACGCCGGATGTCGAGCGCAGCGCGCGTTCGACGTGCGACTGGCAGGCGGCGCAGGACATGCCGATGACGGGGAGCGTGATGGTGCAGACTTCACCCTCTGGCACTGCCGCGGTTGTCTTCCCGGTCGTCGCTGTATCGATTGCGGGCATTGCTGACTGAGCCTCAACGCTCGACGATGGCCGGATAGCCGGCCTTTTCGAGCGCGCTAACGATAGACGTCTCCGGCAGCTCGTCGGACGCATGGATCCGAGCCGCCCCGATGCGAACCTCATCGACCGTGACCCCGCCGACTTTCTCCAGCGCCTGAGTCACGCGTCGCACACAGGCTCCGCAATGCATGTTTTCCACGCGGAGCGTGACTTCTTTCATGATGTCCTCCCTCCTGGCAGATGCGGCTGCGGCTCCAGGGATGCAGAGCGAGCGCAGGTTCCACCCATGGTTCTACTCCGGGTTCGGCATAAAGCGGTAGCCGACGCCGCGCACCGTCTGCAGGTATTTTGGCGTGGCGGGGTCGTCTTCGATATAGCGGCGCAGGCGCACAACGAAATTGTCGATGGCGCGGGTATCGGTGTCTTCGCGCACGTGCCACACCTCTTCGAGGAGTTCCTTGCGGGAGACGATGCGGTCGCGATTGCGTGTGAGGTGGCGCAGGAGATCCACTTCCATGAGGGTGAGGCGGACGGTGCGGCCGAGCGCGTGCAGTTCGAGGGCTTCGAAGTCGATGTGGCGGCCGTCGAAGGTAAACTCCGCCGGGTCGTTTCGGGGAGATGGGCTCTTTTCCGGGGCGCGGGGCCAGTGCATGCGCCGCAGCAGCGCGTTGAGCCGCGCGAGCAGGACCGTCAGGTCGAAAGGCTTGGGCAGGTAGTCGTCCGCCCCGGCCGCGAATCCGCTCACCACATCCTGACTCCGGCTGCGGGCGGTGAGCATGAGGACGGGGACGTAATTTCCCTCCGCGCGAAGAGCCGTGGCCACCTCAAATCCGTTCTTGCCGGGCAGCATCACGTCGAGCACCACGGCGTCAAAGGGCTGGCGGCGCAGGCGGTTGAGGGCCGAGTCGCCGTCGCCTTCAACGCTGACCTCGTGCCCCTCGGCCTGCAGATTGAAGAGCAGGCCCTGCGCGAGATTGGCTTCATCTTCGACGATCAGGATGCGTGCCATCTTCTACTCCTGCCGCAATAGCGGTGTGAGAATGCGGGGGAGCTGAAGACTGATGGTCGCTCCGTGGCCTTCGCCTTCGCTCTCGGCGGTGGCATCGCCCCCGTGCTGGCGTGCGATCGTGCGCACCAGATAGAGGCCCAGGCCGGTGCCTTTGGTGCCGAGCACCGTGCGGCTGGGCACGCGATAGAAGCGGCGAAAGATGCGCTTGAGATGGACGGCGGGAATGCCGATGCCATCATCGGTGACGCTGACGCGCACCCAGGCATCGTCTTCGACGCTGAGTGCAACGCGGATATTCGCGCCGTTTGGCGAATATTTGACGGCGTTGCCGAGGACGTTGAGAACGGCCGTCTGGAGTTCATTGGGATCGCCGCGCACGAGCATACCGAGCTGGGGCTCTTCGATGGTTAAGGCGATGGCCTTGTCTTCGAGGTGATGGCGCACGAGGGTGGTGCGAATGCACTCCTCGACAAGAGCGCGCATATCCACCGAGACGCGGACGTCGGAGCTTGCCCGCTGTCCGACTTCGCCCGCCTTGAGCACCTGCTCGACGGTGGCGAGCAGGCGGTCGCTGTCGGCCAGCATACGGCTGTAGAACTCGGCGCGCTGCGCGTCGTCGACGTGGCGGCGCTGGAGAGTTTCGAGGTAGAGATGGATCGATGCGATGGGCGTCTTGAGCTCGTGGGTGACGGCGCTCAGAAAGGCGTCGTGGCGCTCATTGCGGCGGACTTCGCGGACCAGGAAAACAGTGTTGAGGGCGACGCCGGCGATGAGAAGCGCAAAGAAGGGGATGCCGATGGCCATGGGCACGATGCGCCGCCAGTTGAGGACGATCCAGCCGACGTTAAGGACGACGGCAACGCCGATGAGGCACACCCCGAGCAGGGTGAACAGAACCATGTTGCGGCGTCGACCGGAAAGGCGCATGGGACCAAAGACAAAGTGCCCGCGACTATTTGGGATCGCGAGCACTTTCATTTTCTCAGGTTCCGGGCCCCGGGCGCGCGGTTCTAAGCCGTGCCAGCAGGACGCGGGTTGCTCGGGTCGTACTGCGCGACCTGGATCTGCCGGGCGAGGCCCATTTTTTCCAGCAGCCAGATGCCGTAGTAGTTGATGTCGAACTCGTACCAAGCGAGGCCATGGCGGGCGCTGACCGGGTGGGCGTGGTGGTTGTTGTGCCAGCCCTCGCCGCCGGTGATCAGCGCGACCCACCAGTTGTTGCGCGAGTCGTCGCGAGTCTTGAAGCGGCGCGAGCCCCACATATGCGTGGCGGAGTTCACCAGCCAGGTGGCGTGCAGACCAAGGGTGGCGCGCAGGAAGATGCCCCACATCACCGCGGGCCATCCGCCAATAGCAAGGAGCACAAACGCGGCCACAACCTGGGGAACCCAGTGGTATGTGCTGAGCCACACCATGAAGCGGTCCCGCATGAGATCGGGGACGTACCGCGCCAGGGACTCGGTTTCGCCGCTGAGCGAGTCGCCGATGAGGATCCAGCCGGCATGCGCCCACCAGCCGCCTTCGTGCGGGGTGTGGGGGTCGCCTTCGTGATCGGAAAGCTGATGATGCACGCGATGGATGGAGACCCAGAAGACCGGCCCGCCTTCGAGCGCGAGCGTGCCGCAGACGGCGAGGGCGTATTCCAGCCACTTCGGCACGCGGTAGCCGCGATGCGTCAGCAGGCGGTGGTACGACATGCCGATGCCGACGTTGGTGGCGAGCACCCACATCACCAGTGCGCAGATGAGGGCCGTCCACGAGAACATGAACAGGGCGGCGATGGCGCCGGCGTGGAAGATCACCATAAAGACGGCGGTGAACCAGTTGATTCCATGCTGGTGCTTGCGACCGAGCTTCGGCATCGCGGTGATGCGTTCTTCACGAGGGAGCGCGACAGCCGCAGCTGCTGCGAGAGGAGCCGCGGAGAAAAGCTGTTCCTCTGCTTCCGGGATTGCAACCTGAGTTGACATGAGGGAATTCGGGAACCTGGGGTAAATGGATTTGCGGTCAAATTGCGCCGTAATTCCACCGTAGCAGCCGGAAACGAGGGGCGGATGTAACACTTTTGTAAGGCCGTTTTGCGGAGGGAATCAGGGCGGATTTCGCGTGAGCAATATTGCTCAGCGCTGACGGCGGTGCATACTCATTCTGCTTTCCCTTCACCGCGCGTTAACCGATTTCGGAGACGATAAAAGAGATGATGAATCGTGAGAGCCTGCGTGCCGCCTCTGTTTCGCTTCTGTGCGTCGTGGCTGGTTACTGCGGTGCCCAAACGGTGCACCTGCCAACCAGTAAAGAAATTCTGGGCCCGGTGCCCGGATCGCCCCTGCCGCTGAACAGCCTGCCGATGGCCGCAGCCTGGTCGCCGGATCATCGCTACCTGGCGCTGGTGAATGCCGGGTTCGGCACGGTGGAGTCGAACTACGAGCAGTCCGTTGCGATTCTCGACACGACCACGGGCAAGCTGACGGATTACCCGGAGCCGCGGACGGAAATCCTTTCGCCGCAGACGTATTACTCGGGGATCGCGTTTTCCGCCGATGGGTCGCATCTGTACGTCAGCTTCGACTCGCTCAGCGCGCCGGAGGGCGGCAAGCAGGATCAGACCGGAAACGCGATTGGGGTGTACCGGTTCTCGCCGGAGGCATCCGGAGCGGACGTGCTGAAACCGGAGCGGCTGATTCCGGTGCCGCTGCGGGAGCTGACCGGCAGCCAGAAGCAGAATCACGGCCCGATGGACATGGCCGAGGACAGGGCCATTCCGGCTCCGGCCGGGATCACGGTGGTGAAGGGCGACGACGGCGCGGAGAAGATTCTGGTCGCGAACGAGTACTCCGACGACGTGCTGCTGCTGGACGCGGCGAGCGGGAAACTCGAAACGCGCTTCGACCTGTCGAGCGGGCCGGTCGTTCCGTCGACGTATCCCATCGCGGTGATCGCCGGCAAGGACGGGCGGCGCGCGTGGGTGTCCTTGTGGAACGGGTCGGCGATGGCTGAACTGGACCTGAAGAGCGGCAAGGTGGTGCAACGGCTGCCGCTGCTGCCGCCTTCGCGCGATACCTCGCCAAGTTCGCACCCGATCGCGATGGCGCTCAGTCCGGATGAGAAGACCCTGTACATCGCGCTCGCGAACCGCGATGCCGTAGCTGCCGTGCGGGTGTCGGGGCCGACGATGCGCCTGGCGACGCTCTACGACACACGGCTCCCGGGCCAGTCGTTCTTTGGAGCCATGCCGGATGCGGTGGCTGTATCGGATGACGGCGGCACGCTGTACGCAGCGAATTCGGGCTCGGATGCAGTGGCAGTGTTCGATCTGAAAACGCCTGCCAAACCGGGTCTGCGCGTGGCCCCAAGCGGTTTCATTCCGACGGAGTGGTATCCGACCGCGATGGCAGCCAAAGCGGATCGTCTCTACGTCGCGACTGGCAAGGGCAACGGAACCGCGCCAAATGCCGCGCCGCAACCGGACGCTCCGAACCCGCCGCCGAACGCGCCGAAGCGGCTGGAGGGCCGGCCGCACACCTATATTGCGACGATGCTGCATGGATCGCTGGCGACGATCGCGCTGAGCGAGGCGAAGGCGAATCTGCGTGACCTGACAAAGCAAGTACTCGAGTCCAACCTGATGAATGCGGCGCAGAAGCGGATCCAGTTCCAGGGTGGCGGCGACCGGATCCGGCACGTGATCTACATCATCAAGGAGAACCGCACCTACGATCAGATCCTCGGCGATCTGGGCGCAGGCGACGGCGATTCTTCGCTGACGATGTATGGCGAGGCGATCACGCCCGACCTGCACGCGCTGGCGAAGCAGTTCGGGGTGCTGGACAACTTCTACGACTCGGGTGAGGTGTCGGGCGATGGGCACGTGTGGTCGACGGCAGCAATCGACAGCGACTACAACGAGCGCACCTGGCAGATCGGCTATCGCGGGCACGAGCGGCCGTACGACTTCGAGGGCGTAGTCGAGGAAGGCTATCCGCTGCTGGAACACATTCCGGACATCGATGAGCCAGGGAGCGGTTATCTGTGGACCGATCTGGCGCGCAGCCACAAGACGCTGTATCACTTCGGTGAGTTCATCTCGACGAAGTTCTGCGACGATTCCGGCGAGGCGCCGAAGGATCGGCCGATGCCACAGCAGGGCGGAACGCCGGAAGAAAAGCACTACTGCGAGCACGCATTCATCCGCAAGGGCGCACCGATCCCGGCGAACTACGGCGGCGGCACCAGCGAGTATCCGTGGAACATTCCTCTGATCTACCAAAACGTGGCGACGAAGCCAGAGCTGGTGGGGCATTTCGATCCGGAGTATCCGGATTTCAACCTGAGCTTTCCGGATCAGCTCCGGGTGAACGAGTTCCTGACGCACTTCGACCGGTGGAATGCGGATCTGAAGGCGGGACACGACACGATGCCGGCGTTCGTGATGCTGCGGTTGCCCGACGATCACACGGCGGGGACGCGCCCGGGGTCGCCAACGCCGAAGGCTTCGGTCGCGGACAACGATCTGGCCGTGGGACGCGCGGTGGATGCGGTGAGCCACAGTCCGTACTGGGACTCGACGGCGTTCTTCGTGCTGGAGGACGACGCGCAGGACGGCGCGGATCACGTGGATGCGCACCGGTCGATCTCGCTGGTGATCAGCAAGTACTCGCCCAGGAAAGATCAACCCTTTGTCGATCACACCTTCTACACGACGGTGAGCACGCTGCACACCATCCTGACGCTGCTGGGCTGCCCGCCGATGAACAACAACGACGCGTTTGCGCCGCTGATGTCGCCGGAGTTTTCGGGAGCGGGGAATCAGCCGGCGTTCAGTGCGGACTACCGGAACCGGGACAACGGCCTGATCTACACGGCGAACGCGCCGAAGGCCGAGGGCGCGAAGGAGTCGGCGAAGATGGACTTCACGCACGAGGATCGCGCCGATCCGGTGAAGCTGAACGTGATCCTGTGGAAGGATGCGATGGGCAACAAACCGGTGCCGTGGATGCTGACCCATCCGCACGGGGTGCGCAAGGACGATGACGACTGAAAAGCGCCGGTAGCGGGTAGCAGATAAGGAACCCTGTTTCCCGTCGCAACTCGCCTCGGTACGGGAGTTATTCGTAGAGGCCGGTGACGGTGCAGCGCCAGACGGTATTGTCCGGCATGAGAAGCTCGTATTCCTGATTGAGCATGGTCGTAACGACTTTGTGACCGGCTTTGAGGAAGCGAACTTTGTAGTCGCCGGGGACGAGGTCGGCCAGCATCGTACCGGGAGTCCACACCATTAGCTCGACTTTGTTTCTGTTGAACGCCGCATCCGCGTAGACCGCGTTGAAGCAATAACCGAAGCGTTCCCCGCCAGCCGTGCACTCGGATCGAACGCGGATTCCGGAAATATGCACTGCGATGGGATAGTCGACTCCAGGGCGCGCCCTCGGAGGCTCCTGACCAAAGCGAGTCTTTTGTGCGTGAAGGGGTGCGAGGCAGCAAGCGAGGGTGAGGGCCAGGGCAATGGTCTTCATGGGAGTTTCTCTTTCGTTCTGGAGGACGGCGAGCGATGAGGAAAAGACCCGGGGCTCAGACCGTCAATCTGCTGGCGCAAGCGTTTGAGGTTGGGCGCGCTCCCAGGGCTGCAGGATGCGGACCGACTGCATGCCGGCGCGAGTGGCGGCTTCGATGCCCATCGTTGTGTCTTCGAAGACCAGACAGGACGCGGACGGAACGTTGAGTCTTTGCGCGGCCAGGAGGAAGGGCTCGGGGTCGGGCTTGGCGTTTTTATAGTCGCCGGCGCAGACGAGGACGTCGAACTTGTCTTCAAGATGCAGGGCGCGGAGCGAGGCCGTGACGGAATCGCGCGTGGATCCGGAGACGACCGCGAAGGGGATGCGCTGGTGCGCCTCTTCGATCTGCTCGAGGACTTCGGGGACGGCAGTGAGCTTCGGCAGCAGCTCGTAGTAGAGGCCCTCCTTCCGGTGGGCGACCTCCTTGACAGGCATCGAGAGGCCGTGCCGCTGGTTCAGCGTCGAGATGATTTCGCGGACGGGCATGCCGCCCCACGAATAGAAAAGGTCCTCCGGGAAATCGGGGCAGCCATATTCCGCCAGGGCCTGCTTCCAGGCGATATAGTGCAGGGGCATGGAGTCGGCGATGGTCCCGTCCATGTCAAAGAGGTAGGCGCGGAACGGGCCGGGCGGAAGCGTGAGGGGCATGGTTTCAGGGTACCAGGAGACGGGCGGACGGCCGCGCTCGGGTGGGGTCCATTTTCGGGAGAGCAGGGGGTCGGACCCCCGGGGTGCTATTTCTAATCAACAACATCCCGGGGGGTTGAACCCCCGGGCGTTGTCGAACTAGTTATCGTTAGGGCTGCAGGGTCGCCGTACGGAGGAAGTCGAAGGTGCCCGAGGGGTTGGGGTGGATGTTGCCGAGTCGCTTGTTGTGGACGATGACGGAGTCCAGATACCAGAGGTTGATGTCGGGCAGGTCGCGGGCGGCGAGCTGCTGGATGCGAGCGTAGTCGGCGAGGCGCTGCTTCGGGTCCTGGGTTGAGGCGGCGTCAGCGATAAGGGGATCCATCTCGGGGCTGGAGTAGAAGCCGCGGTTGCCGCCATGGGGCGGGAAGCTGGCGGTCGCCCAGGCGTAGCGAAAGATGTCGGGGTTCTCGTTGCCGCCGATCCAGCGCGAGGGCGCGAGCTGGAAGACGCCGCGGGTGAGGTCGGCGTAGAAGGTGGCGAACTCGTAGCTGCGGAGGTCGAGCGCGATGCCGACCTGGGCGAGCTGTTCCTGGATGGCGACCGCGGTGAGGCGGACGGTCTCGTCGTTCGAGGTCTTCATGCCGATGTGGAAGCGGATGCCATGCGCGCCGCGGAGGTAGCCGGCCTGGTCGAGGAGAGCGTTGGCGGCGGCGGGGTCGTAGTTGTGCGGCGGCGTAGTGACCCAGGCCCAGTGCTGCGGCGGAAGGAGGCTTTCGGCAAGGCGAGCCTGGCCGCGGTAGAGCGCCTGGATGAGCAGCGGGCGATTGATGGCGAGCGCAATGGCGGTGCGGACGCGGACATCGCGCAGGATGCGGTCGCGCATGTTGAAGACGATGTAGTTGAGAACGGTACCGGGGCCATCCTCGACAGCAAGGTGCGGATTGCGGGCGAGGGCGTTGACTTCGTCGGCGGGCAGCGCGTTGCTTTCGACGTCGGCGGAGCCTTTCTCCAGCTCGAGGGCGCGCGTGGTGGCGTCAGGCACGACGGCAAAGCGAACGCGCGGGATGTTGGGGAGCGGCGCCCAGTACGATGGCGCGCGGGCGATGACGACGTCGCGATCGAGCTGCTGGCTGACGAAGGTGAAGGGGCCGCTGCCGATGGGGTCACGGAAGAAGTCGCGTCCGCTTCCGTAAGGGACGATGCCGATGGCGCCGTCGCACAGATTGAAAGGGAGCGAGGGGTCGGGCTGTTTGAGGTGGAAGACGACGGTGGCCGGATCGGGCGCGTCGATGTGGTCGAGGGTGGTAAAGGAGCCGGCCTTCACGCTGATGACGGTGCCGTTCAGGATCGAGTCGATGGTGTACTTGACGTCGCGCGAGGTGAGCGGGCGGCCGTCGTGAAAGCGGGCGTCGGTGCGGAGGTGGAAGACCCAGGTGACGGGGTCGGGAGTTTCCCAGCGCGTGGCGAGAGCGGGCTGCAGTCCGAAGTGTTCGTCGCGGCGGACGAGGGGATCGAACATGAGCGAGTCAATGTGCTCGGCCTGACCGTCGGTGCCGATGCGGGGGTCGAGCGAGGCGGGGCTCGATTCGATGAGCATGGTGACGGTGGAGGGGTCGGGCTTTTGGGCACAACCCAAAAGCAGGGTACAGGGTACAGGGAGCAGGGNNTGGAGGGGTCGGGCTTTTGGGCGCAGCCAAAAATCAGGGCACAGAGCATCGGGCACAGGGCACCGAAAGCGGCGAGCAGAAGACGATTAGAGAAGCGAGCGAGACAGCCGCGGCAGACCTCATGCATAGGTGATCTGGCCGAGGATCGCGG
>PMAM01000126.1:19364-26524 GCA_003152595.1 Acidobacterium sp. | reverse complement strand
AGCGGAAGTGGAAGAGGGCGGACTATCGGGAACCGGGGAATGGGCTGGTGCAGATACGGACGGCAGGCAGCAGGGAATCGGGAGCAGGGAGTAGAGAGTAGGGCCAGGGGATGGGGCATCCGGGCTCGAGGACTGGAAAAGGTTGAGGCGAGTTCTTCCAAAATGGGACGGGAGAGTACTTTCGACTGGGGCGAGGCAGGATGGACGTTGATTTGTGGAAGTCGGAGGCCGAAGCTTCTTGCTGTGGGGTGANNCTGGATATCACATCTACGGGATAAGGAATGCAGGTACACGCCCCGGCAGCACGATCAGTTGTGATGACAAGGCGGGTGGACGCGAACCACTTCGAGTGAGCCAGCGAGGGGAGGCAAGGATGGCGCAGCCGATAGCTTTGGAGATTGCGCCGCGCGATGCGCGGAAGGAACTGCGGGCTCGTTTGGAGAAGGCGCCGGCGGAGCACGCCGAGGCGCTGCTGGATGCCTACGAGCTAATCGAGCAGGCGCATGCGGCGGGTGTGTTTGAAGTTCTGCGCGGCGTGCTGAGCGCGAAGGATCAGGTTCTTGAAGCGATGGTCAGCGACACGGAGACATCGCAGTCGATCCACGCGCTGCGGAACGCGATCATCCTGGGAAAAATGCTGGGGTCGATCAATCCGGAACTGATGCAGTGCTACGCCAGCGCGGTGGGCGAGACACTGGGCAGCGAGCGTAAGCCGGTGATCGAGCCGCCGGGATTGTTGTCGCTGCTGGGGCAGTTCCGGCGGCCGGAATTGCGCCGCAGCGTTGCGTTGATCAACAGGTTTCTGGAATCTCTGGGCACGCGTTTGAAGGAGAAAGGCTGCTCCCCCAGCTCGAAAAAGTAAGACCGCACCTGGAATTCAACCCTCGGAGGGGAGCATGTCGGAAAGCAAGCGTTGGGGTATTGCTCTTGCAGGTGTGCTGATGCAGATCGCGCTGGGCGCGGTCTATGCGTGGAGTGTGTTTCGCACTCCACTGGTAAAGGCGTTTCACTGGTCGATTTCGCAGGTGACGCTGACGTTCACGATCTGCGTTTTCGTGCTGGGGTTCGCAGCGTTCATCGGCGGCCTGTGGCTGAACAAGAGCGGGCCGCGGCCGGTGGCGCTGACGGCGGGCGTTCTGTACGGGCTGGGCGTTTTTCTGGCGTGCTTTTCGGCGAACAAGTTATGGTGGCTGTATTTTTCGTACGGGATTATTGGCGGAACGGGGCTGGGATTCGGCTATATCGTTCCTATCTCGGTGCTGGTGAAGTGGTTTCCTGACAAGCGCGGCCTGATTACGGGCATCGCGGTGGGCGGATTTGGCGCGGGCGCGCTGGTGACGGCTCCGATCGCGCAGCGGCTGATCGTGAGCGTGGGCGTGCTGCACACGTTTGCGTACCTGGGGATCGCGTATCTCATCGTTGTGGTGGGCGCGGGTTGGTTCATGCAGAATCCGCCGGCGGGTTATGCGCCGGCTGGGTGGACGCCGAGCGCTACCCAGAAGTCGCAGCGGGCGGCGGCGGATTACACGCTGGGCAGCGCGCTGGGAACCTGGCAATGGTGGGCGCTGTGGCTGATCCTGTTCCTGAACACGACGGCGGGGATCTCGGTGATCTCGCAGGAGGCGCCGATGTTTCAGGAGATCGCGAAGGTGACGGCGGTGGTGGCGGCGGGGATGGTGGGGATCGCGAGCATCGGCAACGCGGTGGGGCGCGTGTTCTGGGCGTGGGTATCGGACGGGATCACGCGGCGATGGACGTTTGTGCTGATGTATGTGTGCCAGGTGGGGCTGTTCTGGGTGATGCCGAACATCGGGCAGGCGTCGCTGCTGACGGTGCTGACGTTCATTATTCTGATGTGCTACGGCGGCGGGTTCGGAACGATGCCGGCGTTTGCGGCGGATTATTTTGGCGCGAAGAACATTGGGCCGATCTATGGGCTGATGCTGACGGCGTGGGGATTCGCGAGCGCGTTTGGGCCGCTGCTGATCGCGCATCTGCGGCAGGTGGGGACTTCGTTCACGTATGGCTTGCATGTGATTGCGGTGATCGTGCTGGTGTCGATTGTGGTGCCGGTGGTGGTGCGGCCGCCGAAGGCAGCCTGAAGCGCTCGGCGTTCAGCGTTCAGCGTTCGGGGCTGGAATGAACATCGTGGCATCCCACATCTGCCAAAACCGGGCAGAGCCGTTCGACTCGCTCCGCTCGCTCAGGCCAGGTTGTGGGGCACCCAGGGGTTTGCGACTGCTATTCGAAAAGGATGGGCTGGGCGGGTTCGGTGTCTTCGGGGTCGCTGAAGTTGTGCAGGCCGACGCCGATGAGGCGGAAGCGCTGCGNNAGGACGACGGTGCGCGGGATACGGGTTTCTTTGCGGGAGGCAGTCCAGACCTTTTCGGCGAGGCGGCGAATGGCGTCGGCAGTTTCTTCGAGGGGAATGTCGCGCTCGAAGGTGTCTTCGGCGGAGATGGATTTGGTGGGGCGGTCGGGGACGACGGGGTTTTCGTCGATGCCGTACGCCAGCTCACGCAGCCGCTGGCCGTGACGGCCAAAGTGTTCTTCCACTGTTACTAATTCCATGGTGCGCAGGTCGCCGACGGTTTTGACGCCGAGGGTGGCGAGGCGCTCGGCGGTGACTTTGCCGACGCCGGGGAGGCGTTCGACGGGGAGCGGCGGCAGGAAGGTGTCGATGTCCTCAGGCTGGATGACGAAGAGGCCGTCGGGCTTGCGCCAGTCGGAAGCGATCTTGGCGAGGAATTTGTTGGGCGCGACGCCGGCGGAGGCAGTGAGGTTGAGCTCGTCGCGGATATCGCGACGGATCGCGCTGGCGACTTTGGTGGCGGTGGGCAGGCCGCATTTGTTCTCGGTGACGTCGAGGTAGGCTTCGTCGAGCGAGAGGGGCTCGATGAGGTCGGTATAGCGGCGGAAGATGTCGCGGGTCTGGCGGGAGACGGTGCGGTAGCGGGTGAAGTCGGGCGGGATGAAGATGGCGTCGGGACAGAGGCGTTCGGCACGGAGCGCGGGCATGGCGGAGCGGATACCGAAGCGGCGGGCTTCATAGGAAGCGGCGCAGACGACGGAGCGATTGCCGCGCCATGCGACGACGACAGGTTTGCCGCGGAGGGTGGGGTCGTCGCGCTGTTCGACCGACGCGTAGAAGGCGTCCATGTCGATGTGGACGATCTTGCGAACGGCCATGAGGGAAGCCTAGCAGGGCAATGGCGCGAATGGGGGAGGCGGCGCAGACGATGGCGGCGCGAGGAGTGATTACCTCAGTGGTAGTGCAGGCGTAACTCACATGTAACGAATTCGATGTGGAAGCGTGCTGCAGTTACTTAGGTGTGATTGGCTCCTCGTTTGTGTGATTGGCGATGCGGGTAACCCACCTTATCTTCGGATTAACTTCAACCGAGAAATGCGGATCGTAGAGAGCTTTTAGCGGGGAATCGCCTGTTTTTTGACCCAGGCATTCCGGCGCAGCAGTGTCTGCAAGCACGAGGAGACGCGCTCGAATTTTTCTGTCTGGAAATCTCCTATGAAAATTTTTCGCTGGTTAGCTGGCTCTCTTTCTCTCCTAATCGCCTCAAGTGTTATCGCCGGGTGCGGTTCGATCACCGTCAACCCCAACCCTTCTCAGGCGAGCAACGGCACGGGAAGCAGTGCCGGAGGAGGATCGGGCTCCGGCAACGGGTCTGGGTCCGGATCGGGTTCGAGCGGGTCGGGCGGTTCCGGCTCAGGTAGTTCCGGGTCCGGCAGCTCGGGTTCGGGAAGCTCGGGCTCCGGCGGTTCCGGCTCGGGATCGAGCGGATCTGGGTCGAGCGGGTCGGGAAGTTCCGGGTCGGGTAGCTCTGGTTCGGGCTCGAGTGGCAGCGGATCGGGTTCCGGGTCGAGTGGTTCTGGGTCCAGTGGCAGCGGATCGAGTGGGTCTGGCAGTTCGGGGTCGGGTTCGAGCGGCAGCGGCTCGAGCGGGACGGGGAGCTCGGGTTCGGGTAGCTCCGGTTCCGGGAGCTCTGGGTCGGGGTCCGGGTCGGGATCGAGTGGAAGCGGGTCGAGTGGAAGCGGATCGGGTTCGGCTAGTGCGGGAGGTGCGCTGGCGCTGGTGCCCACGAATGCTGTACGTGTGGATGCGATTCAGACGCTGAGCAACTGGCAAGCGGACTACGACACGGCATCGAGCGGGTCGAGCGGCAGCGCCAGTGGGGCGAGCAGCGTTGTGGAAACGCCATCGCTGAGCGGAACCGCGCGGCAGTTTTCTTCGGACTACACCTACTACGGCGGCGAGAGGTTTCACGTTTCGTTCGCGAACGACACTGTTTCGAAGAACTTCCTGTACGACGTTTGGGTCTATCTCGACAGCTCGGTGAGCAACGTGGCGAATCTCGAGATGGATATGAACGCAACGATGCCGAACGGGCAGTCCGTCATTTTCGGATTCCAGTGCGACGGCTGGTCGAATACGTGGGACTACACGACGAATGCGGGGACGCCCGAGGTCCCGGTGGACAGGTGGTTGAAGTCGGATCAGGCGTGCAATCTGCAGGACTGGAGCCAGAATACGTGGCATCACGTGCAGGTGGCGTACTCGCGCGACGATGCGGGCAACGTGACCTACCAGACGGTGTGGCTGGATGACGTGGAGCAGGACATTAACGCGACGACACCGTCGGCGTTTGCGTTGGGATGGGGATCGTCGCTGGTGACGAACCTGCAGGTGGATGGGCGCAATGGCACGAGCGGATCGTCGACTGTGTATCTGGACAATCTGACTGTGTACCGGTGGTNNCTTTTTGATCATCAGGGGTTCCGCAGTGTTTTTGAGCCAGCATGCTGGCCTGGTGGTCTTCTACAATGAAGTCCGGTTGCATCGAGGAGTTGACGATGAAGGTGGGCCGGTCTTTGGGCTGTTTGATGGTGGTAGCGTTGGCAGCGGCGGCAGCGGGTGGGGCGGCGCTGGGACAAGCGGCGACGACGATTCCGAAGGATGCGCTGGTGCAGCCGGAGGCGCTGCATCGCGAGCTGCAGGCGAATCCGCACGCGGCGCTGATCCTGCAGGTAGGGTCGCGGATGATGTTCGACCAGGATCACATTCCTGGAGCGGAGTACGCGGGCGCGGGGTCGCGGCCGGAAGGGTTGCAGGCGCTGCGGATGCGTGTTGGGGGATTGCCACGGTCGAAGGCGATCGTGCTCTACTGCGGATGCTGCCCGTGGGACAAGTGCCCGAACGTGGCGCCGGCCTGGCAGTTGCTGCACGGGATGGGCTTCACGCAGGTGCGGGTGCTGTACATTGCGCAGAACTTTGGGACGGACTGGGTAGCGCGGGGATACAGTGCTGAGCGGACGCAGTAGGCGGTGGGTGCGACTCCTGGTTGCATGCGCGGTACTGATGTTGGCCTGGGGCGGTGGTGGGCGCGCGCAGGAGCCTGCATCCCTGGTGGGACGGCGTGCGCCGGAGTTTTCTCTGGAGAGTTTGCAGCACACGCGCATGGATCTGGCGCAGGATCGGGGCAAGGTGGTGCTGCTGAATTTCTGGGCGACGTGGTGCGGTCCGTGCAAGGTGGAGATGCCGCGCTTCATGGAGTGGCAGAAGCAGTATGGTGCGCGGGGGCTGCAGGTGATCGGGGTCTCGATCGATGACAGCGCGGCGCCGGCGCGGGCGTTTGTGGAGAAGCTGGACCTGAACTATCCGGTGGTGATGGGGAACGCGAAGCTGGGCGAGCAGTATGGCGGTGTGCTGGGCGTGCCGGTGACGTTTCTGATCGATCGGGCGGGAATGGTGCGGGCGCGCTTTGATGGGGAAGAGCATTTGGCTGCGGAGGAGCGGCAGATGCGGGGACTGCTCGGGCACCCGGGGCATTGATGCGGGGCTGACCTTATATAGATATCGATTCTCTTTTTGCATGACCCCTGCTGTGCGGTATCCGGGACGCGCGGCATAGGGCGGGGTGCCACGTCCGGGGGCAGGTGAGATGCGTGGTCACGCACGGAACGCGAGAGAAATCCTGTAGACTTCCATGCCGGTCGCGAGATCGACGGCGGCGAGGCGGCTGTTTGTCTCGTTTTGTTGAGACTGCCGCACACATCGCCGGTATGCGACGTGGAGTTACGAGACAAGGGGGAAGAGACATGAATCGGTGCGGGATGCGCTGGCTGGCATTTTGTGGAGGAGCGCTGTTGCTGACGTGCGGGATGGCGGCGCAGAAGGCGCCCGTAGTGACGGGCGATGCGCGTGTGGATGAGTTGCTGAGCAGGATGACGCTCGAGGAAAAGATCACGCTGATTCATGGGACGCAAGAGGATCCGGCGGTGTACCAGGGGCAGGCGGGGTATCTGGCAGGGATTCCGCGGCTGGGAATTCCGGGGCTCCGCATGGCGGACGGGCCTCCGGGGGTGCTGACGCGGGTGCCGAGCGAGGGCGAGACGGCAACGATGGGCGTGGCAGCGACCTTCAGCGCGAAGGATGCGGAAGAGAACGGAGTGGTGATCGGGCGGGAGGATCGGGCGAACGGGATCGACGTGAGCCTGCAGCCGTTCGTGAATATCGATCGCGATCTGGAGTTTGGGCGCGGGTACAACACGTTCGGCGAGGACCCGTATTTGACCAGCGTGATGGGCGTAGAGGAGATCAAGGGAATCCAGGCGCAGCACGTGATGGCGATGGTGAAGCACTATGTCGGGTACGACTCGGCGAACGAGAACACCTATATCGATGACCAGACGCTGCACGAGGTGTATGTGGCGCCGTTCGACGCAGCGGTGAAGGCGGGCGTGTCGTCGATCATGTGCTCGTACAACCGGCTGAACGGGACGTTCGCGTGCGGGAACAAGGAGACGCTGACGACAATCCTGCGGGATCAGATCGGGTTTAAGGGATATGTGACCTCGGACTGGGGCGCGGTGCACGCGGTGAACTTCATCAACGCGGGGCTGGACATGGAGATGCCGGGCGAGTCGAGGCCCGGCTCGGGATTGAGTCTTCCTTCTTTCTTCGATCTGCAGCCGGTGGCGCCGCCTCCTCCGCCGCACGCGATGGAGAACATGATGGCGATGTTCGGAGGGCATATTCCGGAAGAGCCGGCGCGGGAGCGGATGAACACAGGCAATTTCGGGACGAAGCTGAATCCGGAAAAGATGGAGCAGGCGCTGAAGGACGGGACGGTGGATGAGGCGAC
>PMAM01000126.1:3294-19295 GCA_003152595.1 Acidobacterium sp. | reverse complement strand
GCGATGAAGAAGATTGCGGGGAATTCGAACATTCAGTTTGCGGTGGCCGATGACATGACGGGAACGACGGTGCCGGCGAGCGCGCTGAGCCATGACGGCAAGCCGGGGTTGCTGCAGGCCGGCGCTGGCGCGGCGGAAACCGATGGGGAACTGAACTTCACGAAGAAGAAGGGCAATGCGCTGCCGCCGAATTCGAAGGTCGTGTGGAAGGGGATGCTGACGCCGCCGCATGCGGGAACGTACTGGATCTATCTGCAGGCGATGGGCACGAACGCAAACATTTCTCTGGATGGGAAAAAGCTGGCGCAGACGGGCGCACGCCAGGGTGGCGTACACGGGGACATTCTGCAGGCGAACCAGGACAACGTGGTGCCGACGCCCGATGGTCTGGATAACGTGCGCCGCGCGGTGGAGCTGACGGTGGGGCCGCACGCGATCGAGGTTGAGACGTCGCCGGATTCGTCGGGCTCACCGGTTGAGGTGCGGCTGAACTGGTACACGCCGGAACAGCGGCAGGCGGACCACGATGCGGCGATTGCGGCGGCGAAGAAGGCGAAGACGGCGGTGGTGTTTGTGTGGACGCGGCTGACGCCGGTGTTTGGATTGCCGGGCGACCAGAACAAGCTGGTGGAGGAAGTAGCGGCGGTGAATCCGAACACGGTGGTGGTGCTGAATACGAGCCAGCCGGTGGCGCTGCCGTGGGTGGACAAGGTGAAGGGTGTTCTGGAGATGTGGTGGCCGGGCGATGAGGGCGGATGGTCGACGGCGAATGTGCTGCTGGGCAAGGTGAGCCCGGCGGGGCGGCTGCCGGTGACGTGGGCCCGGGCGCTGACGGATTATGCGGCGACGGATCCACGTTTTCCGGAGCGGAGTAAGAAGGGTGTGGACGGGAAGACGACGTACAGCGAAGGCGTGAATGTGGGGTACCGGTGGTTCGATAAGGAGAAGGTCGAGCCGCTGTTTCCGTTTGGCTATGGGCTGAGCTACACGACGTTCGAATACTCGGGGCTGAAGACGGCGAAGGCTGCGGATGGCGGGGTGGATGTGACGGTGCAGATCCGGAACACAGGCGGCATGGATGCGGACGAGGTGGCGCAGGTGTATCTGGGAGCACCGGCGACGATTCCGGAGGGGGTGCAGTTTCCGGTGCGGGCGCTGGTGGGGTTCGAGCGCGTGCATGTGCCGGCTGGTCAGACCACGGCTGTAACCATGCATGTGCCAATTCGGCAGCTGCAGTACTGGTCGACGAAGGAGCAGAACTGGGTGACGGCGCCGGGAGAGCGGACGCTGAGCGTGGGAAGCTCGTCGCGCACGCTGCCACTGCGGGAGGAAATTGACGGGACAAAACTCTGATTTGGCTACTGAAGAGTGGAGATCTGTATGCGCTTACATCCCGGTTTGTCCGGAAAATGGGATTTCGGTGTCCGGGGAACCTTCAGCGAACCGGGGAGTCGCGGAGTCAGGGCAAGTGGAACTACACGTCTCTGCGGAAGTTAGGAGGCAGGCTGAATTAATCGAACCCAAAAAACGGATCAGCGCGATCCGCATATCTGATTTCAGAGGCGCGAACACTTTTTTGATCCTTTCTTTTGTCGTTCGAAGCCTCGTAGCCGACCCGACGACGTATTTAATAAAACGCTTGACAACTGTAGAAAACGATTGTTAGGCTTACTGACCGATCCACCAAGTAGCAAAAAAATTTCCCGAAGTAGAAGTAAGAACATCGCAGAAGATGAGTCAGAAACGACTGACGCGGGATTGATGGTGCTTCGATACGCAGAAGCGCGCTGTCGAAGTGGGCCCTTAGCTTCATGAGGAGGCAACTTACATGAGAAAAACACTGGTTAAACCAGCGTTGTTTGTGGCCGCTGTTCGACGCTGCTGTTCAGGGGCAGCGTGGAGACGGCTGCTGATATTCGGCGTCGTGGTCCTGTGCACGGCATTCGTGGCGAGTGCGCAGGAGAACGCGGAACTAACAGGAACGGTGAAGGATCCGAGCGGCGCGGTAGTCGCGAACGCGAACGTAACCCTGACCGACGCCGCAACAGGCGAGGTGCGGACGGGCACAACGAATGGCGACGGGCTATACGACTTTCCGGCACTCCACATCGGCAGCTACAACATGAAGGTCACGGCGGGCGGGTTCGAGGCCTACGTTAAGACGGGAATCGTCATGAACGTGGCGGCGACGGTCCGTGAAGACGTGAGTCTGGTACTGGGCGCGAGTACGACCACGGTGACGGTGCAGGCCAATGCGCTGCACCTGCAAACGGAGACAAACGAGGTCAGCAACCTGATCACCGGGCAGCAACTGACCGACATCGGTATCAACGGTCGAAACATGTTTTCTCTGGCGGCTATGGGAACAGGGGTTTCGGCGAATATCCCGTCGTTTAACGGCGTGTCGGCGCAGGCCAGCAACGAGAGCATCAGCTTCGAAGGAACGCGCCCAGGCCACAACAACTGGATGATCGACGGCGGGGAAGTGTACGACCGGGGCAGCGGAGGCAAACCGGATGTGATGCCTTCTCCGGACGTTCTGGCGGAGTTCCAGACTTTGGACAGCAACTACCAGCCGGATTATGGGATCGCGTCGGGCGGCACCATTGTGATGGCGCTGAAGTCGGGGACGAAGAGCCTGCATGGCGGAGTGTGGGAATTCGATCGCAACGACGCTTTCGACGCGAACAATTACTTTTCCAATCTGTCGCATACGCCGACTCCGGAACTGCGCCTGAATATTTTTGGCGGAGACGTCGGGGGGCCGCTGGTGATTCCGGGGATATACCCGAGGAGCAAGAGCAAGACGTTCTTCTTCTACAGCGAGGAATGGCGCAAGTATGTAGCGGGAGCCAATCCGACCGCCAACAACACGATGCCGGCGAGCGATATTCCGACGTCGTCCAGTTCACCGTTCACCTACACCTTGCCGACGGGCTTCAAACAATCGCCGGCCGCAGGGGCCTGCAACGCGGGACAGACGGCGCCCTGTGTGCCGAAGCTGCCCAATAACGCCGCATTAACGGCAATGGAAACGGCGGATGGGCTGACGCCCGGCAATTCGTTCCCCGGGGGAGTGATCCCGGCGAACATGCTGGATCCGAATGCCGTACTGTTCATGAAGACGGGCGCGATTCCGGCGTCCAACTCGACGGCGGCCAATGGAGCGCCACAGTATGTGGCATCGCCGAAGCAGCCGACGTATGTGCGGGAAGACGTGGTGCGCATCGATCATGACATCACGGACAGGATGCATCTGATGGGGCATTACATCCACGATCAGATGTCGCAGACCATCTACCCGGACATGTGGACCAATATCACCTATCCGACGACGGGCGACGTGTTCGGCAACCCGACGTGGGGTACGGTGATCAAGCTGACGCAGACCATTTCGCCGGCGCTGCTCAACGAGACGTCGCTGAATGTGAACGGCAACAGCATCAACATTACGCCGGCGGGGATTTATTCTCAGCCGTCGGGATGGACGCAGACGGGGTATTTCCCGGCGGCGAACAACCTGCTGAACCGGATGCCTTCAGTGGATCTGGGCGCGCCGATGGGGACGAACTGGACAATCAACTACTGGCCGTGGAAAAACGCGTTCCTCGACTATCAGCCGCGGGACGACTTTTCGTGGACAAAGGGCAAGCACCAGCTGAAGTTTGGCTTTGCTTACATGCGCAGCGACAAGAACCAGCAGCAGCAGGCGGATACGCAGGGAGACTACACGTTCGGGACGGACTTCTCGGGCGACTCGTACGTGAACTTCCTGCTGGGACTTGCCGACAGCTTCAAGCAGCTGCAGGTCATCGACATGTTCCACTGGATCAACAACACCTATTCGTTTTACGGGATGGATAACTGGCATGCGTCGACGCGCTTAACCCTGAATCTGGGGCTGCGGTATGACGATTTGCCGCACGTCTACAATAAGGAAAACATGACGGCGAACTTTGTTCCTTCGCTGTTCAGCACAGCGAATGAGCAGGTTCCGAATGCGACTACGGGGACGCTGAACCCAAGCGGTCCTGGATTCTCTAACCCGACGAACGCGCCGGTTCCTTTTTATCTGAACGGGATCGGACGTCCGGGAGTCAACGGCTTCCCGCGTGGAATGGTGCAGAGCGACTATTTCACCTGGCAGCCTCGAGTGGGGTTCGCCTACGACCTGATGGGCACGGGCAAGACGGTGCTGCGCGGGGGCGCAGGCGTCTTCTATGAACGCGTCCAGGGGAACGATGTCTACGGTACCGACACCAACCCGCCATTCGCTTACCAGCCCTCGGCGAACGATGTGTACTTCAGCAATCCTCACACAAGTGCTCTGAATGGCGCGGTGGCCTCCAACCCGGTGTTCCCGGCGAGCCTGGGCGCGCTGGACTACTACTATCCACCTCCGGGCACTGCGCAATTCAGCCTGGGTGTCCAGCAGCAGATCGCCCCGGCGATCATGGCGATGGTGCAGTATGTCGGATCGAGCGCGTGGGATCAGAATGATCAGCGCGCCGTCAACACGCTGCCTCTGAGCGACCTGACCGACCGGCAGGCGGTCGCGGGGGGAGCGAATTCCAACCTGTACCGGCAGTACCCGGGATGGGCGGGTATCACCGACGACGAGAACGCCAGCAACTTTAACTACAACGGCCTGCAGGCCGGGCTGCGCATGGAGAACAAGCACGGGCTGACGGCGCAATTCGCCTACACGTGGTCCCACCAGATCGACGAGGAAACTGACGATCTGAGTTCCATCTCCAATCCGTTCAACCTGAGGTACGATCGCGGGCCGGGCGGGTACGACCGGCGCCACATCTTCAACACGAGCTATATCTACAACATTCCTTTCGCCCTGCATGCGAGCAGCATGGCAGAGCGGAGCCTGCTGGGCGGATGGGTCTTCTCCGGTATGACCACACTGGAGACCGGGCTGCCGCAGAATGTCACGTGGAATGGAGCGGACACGCTGGGTCTGGGCGGAGGAACCACCAACCGTCCGGACGTATCGGGGACGATAAGCGGCCCGAAGACGCAGAAAGCGTGGTTCAATCCTGCCGCGTTTGCTGAGCCGGTCCCACAGTGGAGTGGCGGTGGCAACAACGGCTTCGGGAATGCGGGCAGGAATGCGGTTCGCGGACCTGGGCTGGCCAACTGGAACCTGAGCCTGTTCAAGTCGTTTGCGCTCAACGAGAGTTCGACCACGAGGTTCGAACTTCGCGTTGAGTCGTACAACTCCTTCAACCACACGCAGTTCAGCGGGCTGGATCTCGGAGCCACCGATGGAAACTTCGGTCAGGTGACGAGCGCCAACGATCCGCGTGTGTTCCAGTTCGGGGGTAAGTTCCTCTTCTAAACTTTGTTGCAGTTCCAACCGGCGCAGTGGAGCGACCCTCCACTGCGCCTTTCCTTTTGGGGTGAATCCGCCGGCGTGCACGGTCACGAATCCGTTCGGCGTCCACGTCACGCTCGACCTGCCGGTGATGGATTACTATGCGGTGCAGAACCTGTTGGCACCTGGCAAGACGTGGTTCTCGCTCTACTGCGGACGTTCCTCAGCCGATCCTGGCGCCTTTGATTATGTCCTGGGCAAAATGATTCCGCTGGCGCCCCTGGCGAGCGATTCGCAGGACCGCTGATCTCCCAACCGGTCCGGAGGGATAGTCGATGGCTACCATCACGCAAACCGCGCCCGCCGCAACGGCCACCGCGCGTGTCCTTTCGCTCGACATCGCTCGCGGCATCACGATTGCCTTCATGATCATGGTGAACAACAACGGCGCGGCCGCGTACCATCCTTTCACCCACTCTGCATGGAACGGGTGGACCCCCACCGACCTCGTCTTTCCGGCGTTCGTTTTCATCGTCGGTGCGTCCATCGTTCTCTCGTTCGGCAAGCGCTTCGAGCGGGGAGTCTCCAAAGCGCGGATCGCGATCAGCATCCTCCGTCGCGCCGTGATCCTGTTTGCGCTCGGTCTGGTGGTCAACGGATTTCCTCATTTCCCGCTGCATACACTGCGCATCTACGGCGTCCTGCAGAGGATTGCCTTGTGCTACCTCATTGCTGCTCTCTTTTATTTGTGGCGGCGCGACGCTGCGAGCAAAGTCGTCGCCATCGTTGTGCTGCTCGCCGGTTACTGGATTCTCATGCGCTATGTGCCCGTCCCCGGCTTCGGCGTCCCCACGCATCAAATCCCGTTGCTCGACCCCGACCGCAACTGGGTCGCCTGGCTCGATCGCAAACTGCTGCCGGGCCGTCTGTATGAAGGCGTCCGCGATCCCGAAGGCCTGCTCAGCACCTTTCCCGCCATCGCGACGACCCTCCTCGGCGTCCTCGCCGGCCTGTGGATGCGCACGGAGCGCTCGCGGCAGCAGATCACCGCGGGATTCCTCGCCGCGGCCGCGGTGCTTATCGCGCTCGGCGAACTGTGGAACCTGAGCTTCCCCATCAACAAAAAGCTTTGGACCAGTTCCTACGTGCTGTTCGCCGCCGGCTGCTCGTTACTGCTTCTTGGCTTCCTCTATTGGTGCATCGATGTGAAGCAGTGGCGCCGGCCTTTTAATCAACCGTGGATTGTCTTCGGCACGAATGCCATCTTCGCTTACATGCTTTCCGAGCTGCTGGCCTCCACGCTCTGGAGCGTGCACGTGCGTGGCCGCGAAATGCTCTGGACCTGGGCCTACACACCCTTCCGCCATATTCAGCCGCCGGGAGTGGGCTCGCTCCTCTACTCCATTGCCTATACCGCGGTCTGCTGGCTCGCGACCTGGCCGCTGTGGCGGCGCCGCATCTTTCTCAAAATCTGAAGGCATGCGGAAAAGCTCTTCCGCTCTCAGCCGACCCTCAATTGCCGGAGCGCGTATGCCTTCACCGATCGTTGTCGTCGGTAGTATCAATCTCGATCTTGTCTGCGCCGGAAAACGAATCCCTGGGCCCGGCGAAACGCTGAAGGGCGACAAATTCCAGATCTTTCACGGCGGCAAAGGCGCCAACCAGGCTGTCGGGGTTGCTCGTCTGGGTTATCCGGTCAATATGATCGGCAAGGTGGGCGACGACGATTTCGGTAAGCGTCTCCGCCGTGGTCTCCGCGACGTCCACGTCGGCATCAGGCATGTTTCCACGGCGAAAGCGGTCTGCTCCGGTGTCGCCCTCATCACTGTCGATGGCACAGGACAAAACAGCATCACCGTAATTCCGGGCGCCAACGATCGTCTGCTGCCGCGCGACCTCGAGAAAAGTCTTTCCCTGCTGCGCTCGGCCGGCATGATTCTGACGCAGCTTGAGATCCCGATGGAGACCGTCGAGTATCTCTGTGCGACTGCGCGACGCTTCGGGATCCCAGTCATCCTCGATCCCGCGCCTGCACGTCCAATTCCGCGCAAAGTGCTGCGCAACGTCACTTACCTGACGCCGAACGAAACGGAGACCTGCGGCCTGTGTGGACTTGCTTCCGGCGATCTAACGCCCGCGAACGTCGCCTCTGTCGCGGAGCTGCTTCTTAGCAGCGGACCCTCCGGGGTGATCGTCAAAATGGGCAGCCGGGGGGCTTACATCGCGGGTGCCGACGGCCTCCGCTGCATGGTCCCCACCTTCAAAGTTAAGGCCATCGATTCCACCGCCGCCGGTGACGCCTTCAACGCGGGATTGGCAGTCGGCCTTGTCGGGGGCATGTCGCTGGTCGATGCCGCGCGCTATGGTGCTGCTGTCGGAGCCCTTTCCGCCACCCGTGCCGGCGCTCAGACTTCCATGCCATCGGGAAGGGAAGTGGCTCGCCTGTTCCAATCCGCCGAGGGTAGAGTCCGTCGCGTCCACGAAACCAGGAGCCGTTCCTGATGCGTCCGATGACGAAGCGGGCACGATTCCAGTGCTGGTAAACTTGGGGTGTGGATCCGTTGTTACCGGATTCACACGGCGAAGGGGTTCGCCGAAATTGCTGTCTTTCCTGCCTTGTGCGGAAGGACGGATGATGACCCCTGGCGAGGTTTCGTCGGGGCCGTCTCCTGAACCTCCGACGACCCTCGACATTCGACTGACGCGCTGACGTGATCGCTATACGTCTGCCAGGAATGTCATGAAGATTGCGATTGTCTCCGATATTCACGCGAATCTCGCGGCGCTCCGGGCATTTCCTGAGTCCGATTACGACCAACTTTGGTGCGTCGGCGATCTGGTGGATTATGGTCCACGCCCCCGTGAGGTAATCCACGAGATTCAGAGCCGGGCTGCGGTGGTTGTTTCCGGGAACCACGATTACGCGGCAGGATTCTCCGCAGACCCGCGATGCTCGGCGCCGTTTCGCCGTTTGGCGGCCGAAACGCTGCGTTACACGCAGGAAGTCTGCTCCGATGAGCACGTGCTGTTCCTGCGAAACCTGCCGCAATTTCGGGAGATAACGATCAGGGGGACCCGTTTTTATGTCGCCCATGCGACTCCGAGTGATCCGCTGTTTGCCTATTCTCCCGAAGGTTCAGAGCGGTGGACTCGAGAAGTGGAGCTTATCGAGGCCGATGTCCTCATCGTCGGACATACACACGCGCCGTTCGTGCGGGTGGTTGGAAATACAACCATCGTGAATCCCGGCAGCCTGGGACAGCCGAAGACGGGACGGCCGCTGGCCTGTTATGCAATCTGGGAAGACGGCGCGGTTTCGCTGAAGGAATACGAATACCCCATTGCCGAGACGATCCGCGACATTCGGGGAATGCCCATCACCGAGGCCGATCAGGATGCGCTTATCTCCGTGCTCAAAACCGGAATGTTGCCAGCGAAGAGGACCGGCAGTTCACGGCTGGCACCGGAGGCGACGGTCAGGAGCGATCCATGACCGATGTGCCGCTGATCCCGGCCGTCTCGGAAGAGGTCGAGATTCTGGTCGCAGCGCTGGATTCACTCATCGAGGGCGAGGCGGCCGCGGAGCGTCTGATTGCGGCGGGACCGCAGGTTATCCCTTACCTGGAGCGATTCCTGCTGAAAGGCCGGCCGAGGACCATTGCGCGGCCGCGTTGCCGAGCTGTGCACGCTCTGGGAGAACTGGGGGCATGGCCAGTGCTGGTTGAGTATTTCCGGCAGTATCGTCGGCCCGATGATGCGGTGGTGTTGTTTGCCGAGGACGCCGTAAGAAGCATCGCCGCACAGGAGCTGGGTCGCTGGAAATCTGCTGAAGTTTATGAAGTATTGCTCAAGGCCGCGCGGGAACGTGCCACGGGCGGATTGGTCCGGGCGCTGAGCGAGTTTCAGAGAGCGGAAAGTATCCCGGTTCTCTTCTCGATGCTGGACGATGACCTGTGCCGCAATGACGCGGAAAAAGCTCTGAGGAAAATGCCAGACCCGGCGCGTGCCTGGGCCGTCCTCTCTTTGCGTGGCGCTGCCGGCCCATCGACGCATCTTGCATCCGCCGTGCGGCGGCGGAGTACCACCTTGCAACTTCTCCGCGAGTTCGGGGTCGAGCTCGGCGAATGGCCGACCCTTCGTGAGTTTCTTGACGATCGGGATGCGGACGCGGTGATCGCAACCGCAGGTATCGGTTTCGCGATTGGTCCGCCGAGCGATCATCCGGCAATCGTCAGAGCGTTGTTCCACATCTCGCAGCATCTGAATTGGGCGCAGGAAGATGAGGTCATCCGGTTGCTGGATGGGCATCGCGACGAGGCGTGTGAGCATGCGCGCGGCCTCATTGAAGCGGCGGATGCCAAAGGGGAGCGACCGAACTGGCTGGTGCCGCGATGGCGGATTCTGCGGCATCTTCTCGGTCCGGAAACCGGAGCGGCCGCTCAGAGGTAACTGCGATGGTGCCTAAACCAGGGATTCACAACCAAAGCGAGGAATGGACAGGGCAATGGATCTGAAGCAATACGAGCAAGACAAGTTCGTTCTTGCTGAGGTTATCCGTTCGGCGCAGGCCATCGACACAAAGAACGGCGACTTACAGGGCCAGTGCCGTGGACTGCTTGCGCGCCTGGCTGAGGATCAGTTCAACCTGATGGTTGTGGGGCGCTTCAGCCGGGGCAAATCGACGCTTATGAACGCGATCCTCGGCGGAGATCATCTGCCGACCGGAATTGTGCCGCTGACTTCGGTCATCACGACGGTTCGCTACGGAAGCAGGGCGCAGGTTGTGCTGCACTTCCGGGATTCCGGGCTGAACCGAGAGATCCCGTTATCGGAGCTCGCCGATTATGTGACGCAAAAGGGCAATCCCGGAAACGTGAAGCGGATTGCGTGGGCGGAAATTCAACTTCGGGTCGAAATCCTGCGGCGCGGGTTCTTCTTCGTGGATACGCCTGGGCTTGGCTCCCCCATCATTGAAAACACGCTCACGACGGAACGCTTCCTGCCGGAGGCCGATGCCTTCATTCTGGTGACGAGCTACGAGAGCCCGCTTTCCGAGGAGGAAGATCGCATTCTGGAGAGAATCCGGAACACGGGGAAGAAGCTGTTCGTGGTCATCAACAAGCAGGACACCGTAACCCAGGAGGAGCGCGAACAAGCTCGGCAGTTCATCAGGGAAAGATTGAGAACGACGCTGGGGAGGGAGCCAGAGGAGATCCACTCGATTTCGGCCCGCCAGGGGCTGGAGGCCAGGATCGCCGGGGACCGGCAGAAGCTGGTAGAGAGCGGGATTCCAGAGTTCGAGTCGGAGCTACTGCGCTTTCTTACCGAAGAGCGTGCCCAGTCCTTTCTTCTGAATACCTATGAGCGCGTAATGAATCTGCTGGTGGAATGGTCCCGGTCCGACGAAATTGCAGACCACGAGCGAGCCTGGAACTCCGTCACGGAGCAGTTGCGCGGGCAGCGGGAGGCAATTACCGGGATTGCGGGGCCGTCGGAGCACGTAACCGAAGTGAGGGACTCCTCAGCCGGCGTGTGGATGCTCGACATCGACAGGAAGTCCGGCTGCCACGTCTGCGGGGCGGTGCTGGAGGCAACGTTCCGGTTCCTCAGCAAGTATCAATACGAGTTGACAATCAACCCCGAGACGCAGCGTGACCACGCGCGAAGAGAGGGTTTTTGCCCGCTTCATACGTGGCAGTATGAGGGGATCTCGTCGCCGTATGGAGTCTGCGTTGCCTATCCGCAGCTGGCGCATCGTGTCGCTGCCGGCCTGGAGAAGATTGCAAACCTGGCGGGCGAGATGACGGAGAAGGTTCGGGCCCTGTTGCCGACTCCGCGATCGTGCCGCGCGTGCGAAGTGCGGAGCCACGCCGAACGGGACGCGGTAGCACAGGTGGCCGCGCAGGCGGGGCGGGCGAAGGATGAGGACGCGCGGATTCCAGCCTGCTGCCTGCCGCATCTCGCGATGGTCGCCGAATGCCTCGGACCAGGCGAACCAGCGCGGAGAATCCTGGCAGCCCATGCCGTATTACTGGAGCGGACAGCGGAGGACCTGCAGCGATACGCGCTGAAACACGATGCGCTGCGCCGTTACCTGACGAGCGAGGAGGAACGGCGCGCATCGCAAATTGCGCTGCTGCTGCTCGCGGGACATCGCAACGTGAGTTCGCCGTGGACGATCGAATACATCCTGTAATGTCTCAGGCGGGCGGTGCTAACGACGACCCATCCGGAAGTCAAGATACAAAACATGCGCCTTGATCTGGTCGCCCATGCGGTATCTCGGGAGGTCAGCCATTTTGAGCATCTGCAGGATGCTGCCGGGATTTCCCTCGCTCCATTCGACGAGCGAGTGCAGAGCCGATTCGAGGTTTGAGGCCCTGAGCCCGGTCCGCTCCGCTTCTCTCTTCGCGAACTCCAGCGCAACCGCCGGACCGAAATTCCTTATTTCGAGCCGCTCGGAGCGATCGGCGCACATGGGTTGCAGGGTCCCGATGTCTTCCATGTGCGGTGTGCGTGCGGCAATGTATATCGGCCTGCGCCCGTAGTCGCTGAACTCCTTAATGATGCCCGTAACGACGCGGGACGGTCCGGCCAGGTGATCGAGCACAAGCATAACCGGAAACTCAGCCAGAGCCCTCTGCACGATGCCTTTGAGCGATGAGGTGCTGAGCGAGTTGGCGTTCGACGGCAGGCGGAGTTCCCGTTTGTCCAGCCGGCGAAGACCCTGGATGAGCGCCATCATCAGATCACGCGGTGAGCGAATCGGAGAAACATACAGCGCGAAGGGTTGGTTTTGAACGAAGGTGAGAAGCAAGCGCGTCTTGCCAACGCCTTCAGGGCCAAAGACCAGCATTGACTTTCTCTTCTGCGCCTGCGCGCGCAGCCTCGCCAGTTCCTCCGTCCGATCGACGGCAGCAAGGTATTGTGCGTCTGGCGACGGAAGGGCGCTGCTTGCCATTAGCGAGTGCCTGAACCGACAGGAATGGCGGCTTCGAAGCGCTCGTGACTACTGCGGATGATCTTGTAAGCGGCTTCCCGATCCCCCCAACCGAGGACCTCTGTCCGCTTTCCCTCGAGATTTTTGTACACGGAAAAGAAGTGCTCGACTTCACGCAGGATGTGCGGCATCACGTCGCTGTAGGTACCGATTGAGGAGAAACGCGGATTGCCCGTGGCGCAGGCCAGGATCTTTTCATCCGGCACGCCCTGATCGAGCATCTCGAAGAGCCCGATGGGGCGGGCATGGTAGACGCAACCGGGGAAGGTTGGCGCATCTCCCAGCACGAGAATGTCGAGCGGATCCCCATCCTCTGCCAGCGTGTGCGGAATGAATCCATAGTCGCCGGGGTAATGGATGGGCGAATGCAGGTTTCTGTCCAGACGAAACACCTGAAGATGCCTGTCGTATTCGTATTTGTTCACGCTGTCCTGCGGGATTTCGATGACAGCGGTGACCACTTCGGGCGCCTTGTCGCCGATGGGGAGATGCAGATAATCGCCGGTCATTGTGGTCCTTTGCGGTTGCCGCGCGGGATCAAAAGAAAACTCCTGCGCCTGTGCAGGAGTCATCAGCCATTCCCTTTCGGATGGCGGTTGATGGCGGATTCCGTCGCCAACTCAAGGTGTAGCACAGCAACCAACAACCTGCAACGCGAAATGAGCACGCGGAGACAGGGCACCGATTCTCGAGCAACGCCAGAGTTCCCGTTGCAACCATCCGGGGCTTCGCTACTGCCCGGCCGGGACCGTCTCGTGGTGATGCCTGCCCGGCACAAGGGACAGGTCGACACTCGTTATGTAGACGAACAGGGCCGCCGCGATGAAGAACACCGCGAGCCAGAAGCGCCAGTCCCGATGAGCGCGCATCCAGTACGGGCGGGCTTGCTGAGCCTCGCTCGGATGCGGTCCTTCCTCATGGTGCGGGTGAGTACTTCCTCTGTCGGTCATGAATGCTGCATCTCTTCCTCTGGTGCGGGCGCGGCGCCATTGTGGCCATTGCGCTCGAGCAGCGCTGCTTTGTTCGCCCGATCCTGACCGATGCCCATGGTCAGCGCCGTCATCCCGGCAAGGCCTCCCAACTGCATCGTCTCAATGGCAGAACTGGGAACGATAACAATGGTGGAGTTTGGCTTCAGTCCTTCGTACAACATATTCATGGCTCTGAGATGCAGGGCGACGGGATCGTTGGCGTACGTTTTCGCGGCTTCGCCAAACTTTTCTGCAACCTGGCGCTCCGAATCTCCCAGGATGACACGAGCCTGGCGCTCTCTCTCGGCCTGAGCCTGCATCGACATGGCATTTTCCAGGGCCGGCGGAATCAATACATCCTTCACTTCAACCGAGATCACGTTAATGCCCCATGGCTCGGTGCGCTCGTCGATAATCTCGCGCAGCACGCCGCTGATCTTGTCGCGACCTTCGAGCATGTCAGAGAGCATCGTTTTTCCGATGACGTCGCGCAGCGCTGTTTGCGAAGCCCAGCTGATGGCGCTCTGGTAGTCGGCTACATCGAGAGCGGCTTTCTTCGGATCGACGATCTTCCAGAACAACACTGCATCCACATCCACCGGAACCGTGTCTTTCGTCAGCGTCTTTTCTGCTTTGAACGAGCTGGTGAGAACGCGGGTGTCGATCCAGTAGGGAATATTTTCGATCAGGGGAATAATAAAGAAAAGTCCCGGTCCTTCCAGAGAGCGGAACTTACCCAGTCGCAGAACAACAGCCTTATTCCACTGGTCCGCGACCTGAATGGCGGACGAGACGATGAAAGCAACAACAAGTGTGGCGCCCAGAATCACCATACTCGAAACATTGCCCGCCGGCCGGTGGATGAAATATGCAAGCGTCACGCCGATGGCGGCGATGACGACGAAGACCAGTGCGGAAAGCGAGTTGCTCTTTCTCATTTAATTACCTCTTCATTCTGTCGAACTGGAACTGGGCAAGCGTGGTCTGGATGACATACTTGTCAGGAGTGCCGGTTTGGCGGCAAGGTCCTGGACGGTCGCGCGCGGTTTCGACAATCAGGGATTCGAGCTGGAATCCGGCGCGCCGTGCCTGTTGTTCAAATGCATGCGCGAGAGCAGCGAGTGCGGTCCGCTGTAGAGAAACTCCAGACCGATGTTTGCGCCTACATATCCCAGCATGTTGTAGTTCCCCATGCGGAACGCATCCCTGGCGTCGTAGCGGCGGGGGTACCATCCGTAGACGGCCGTCGTCGAGCCCACATAGGGCGCAAGGAGCGCGGGAACCGAGAAAATGCGGTGGCCATCTTCGCCGCGACGCGCCGTCAGAGTTGAGAATACGGCATGGCTGAGCCGCGGAAACATGCCTCTGCAGTCACAGCGGTAGTAGAGCGCGTCCTCTCTGAAGGCTTCCGACAGCCCATACCGTGTCGTCGTACTTACCAGGCTGGTCCCGAAGTCGGACCCGAATCGTCTGCTGTAGCCCGCAGCGCCCTGTTTCCATTCCGGAGGCGAGTTATCTTCCTGATCGATGCCGGCCTCGACCGCAGCGATACCGATGGGAAGCGGGCCGAACGCTTCGAGGGAGTAGTTACGAACCTTAGTTGTCTCGTTCGGACGATTGTAGGTCAGGCCTGGTTGTGCCGGGCCGGTGCTTACCGCCGTGCCAGAAATATCCCCGGCATCGAGTGACGGTTGCGCCTTCGCCGGCGGCGGGAGGGATGCAAAATAGAAGCTGACAAGTACCGAGAGGACAATAAGGCGCACCTTCATACTGGGATCCTCCCAGGTCATTCCCGGATCTGAGTGTGACAGAGTGGCTGCACGCAAAGATGGTCACTTTTGCTCAAAGAGTCGACGAATTGCCTTGCGGCTGAACAAAGGCCGACAGATGGGCATCCCAGCAGGTTTGCCAAAGCGCAATTCGATACAGTCAGGAAGTGGCTGGCGATTGATAATTGAGGTTTCCTCTCCCGAGAAATGCCGATCGGCTCAGCGATCTACATGGAGAAATGATGGACGCAGAGAGTGCTGTCGTACTTGCATCACCGCCAGCAGGACCCGTGCCGATTAAGAATGTCGAGACGAACGGACTCAGCAGCGACGAGGCGAAGGCCCGTCTTGAAAAAGACGGACCCAACGCCATGCCGGATACGTCCGCTCACCCCCTTCGCAATGCTTTAACGAAATTCTGGGCGCCGGTTCCCTGGTTGCTCGAAGCAGCCATTGTGCTCCAGTTGGTGCTGCATAAGGATCTCGAGGCTGCGGTCATCGCAGGCCTGCTGGTCTTCAACGCGGCTCTGGCCTGGTTTCAGGAGGGGCGTGCCCAGGCGACCCTTGCCGCTTTGAAATCGCGTCTCGCTCTGAATGCTTCCGTGCGCCGCGATGGAGTCTGGAAGACCGTGCCGGCCGCGGAGCTGGTCTGNNGTCCTGCTCGATCAGTCGATGCTCACGGGCGAATCGCTTCCCATCGAAGCCGGAGCCGGTGTGGATACCTATGCGGGTGCGCTGGTGCGGCGCGGGGAAGCCACGGCCGTGGTGACCGCCACGGGGATGCGCACCAAATTCGGCCGCACCGCGGAACTGGTCCGCACCGCGCACGTTGTCAGCTCCCAGCAGAAGGCTGTGCTGCGGATCGTGCGCAACCTCGCCATTTTCAATGGCGGCATCATCGTGCTTATCGGAGCCTATGCCTGGTTTCATGCGAT
>PMAM01000126.1:0-3275 GCA_003152595.1 Acidobacterium sp. | reverse complement strand
GCCACCATCAACGTTTTATGCTCGGATAAAACCGGGACGCTGACCTGCAACCAGCTCTCCGTTACCACTGTTCGCCCCATGCCAGGCTTCGATGAGGCGCACATTCTCGGGATGGCAGCGCTTGCCAGCTCCGACGGCGGTCAGGACTCCGTCGACGCAGCCATCCGATCCGCCGCCGCGCAAAAGCCTGCAGCCGACCTGCCCAAACTGACCAGCTTTGTTCCCTTCGATCCCGGCACGAAAATCTCTGAAGCCATGGCGACCGATGCGAAGGGCGGACAGGAGCGGATCGTGAAAGGAGCCTTCACGGTTGTCGCGGGCATGGCAGCACCGGCTCCCGCAGCGGCGGCGATTGCAGATGGCCTCGAGAAACAAGGCTTCCGGGTACTGGCGGTGGCTGCCGGCGCTCCGCCGTCGATGCAGATGCTCGGCTTCATCGCGCTGAGCGATCCGCCGCGCACCGACTCCGCTTCCCTCATTTCGGAGTTGAAGGCTCTCGGCGTGCGCACCGTCATGGTGACCGGCGATGCGCCGGCGACTGCGGCCATTGTTGCCCATGCCGTGGGACTAGAGGGCGCTGTGTGTCCTCCAGTCTCAATCCCGGAGGCCGTCAAACCGGAGGACTTTGCTGTCTTCGCCGGCGTTTTGCCGGAAGGAAAATTCGACCTCGTCAAGGCCTTCCAGAAAAACGGCAACACGGTCGGGATGTGTGGCGATGGAGCGAACGATGCGCCTGCGCTGCGCCAGGCGCAGATCGGTATTGCTGTCTCGACGGCCACCGACGTGGCCAAGTCGGCAGCCGGCGTGGTTCTGACGGAGGCCGGCCTTGGCGGCATCGTCGCCGCAGTGAAAGAAGGCAGGGTCACGTTTCAGCGCATCCTTACTTACACGCTGAACTCGGTCCTGAAGAAAATTGTGCAGGTGCTACTGCTCGCCGTGGGCCTGGTGATGACCGGCCATGCTGTGCTGACGCCCATGCTGATGGTGATCGTGATGATCACTGGAGACTTTCTGGCCATGTCGCTCACCACGGACCGGGTGCGCCCCTCGACGAACCCGAACTCGTGGCAAATCGGGCGGATCACGGGCGCCGGTGCGATCTTCGGTCTCTGCTTTCTCGTGTTTGCAACTGCAATTCTGGCGATCGGCAAATTCGAATTGCAACTGGGAACGAGCAGTCTGCAAACTCTTTCCGTCGTCGCCATCGTGTATGGTAGCCAGGCGACGATTTACGCCATTCGGTCGCGCCGGCATCTATGGGGTCTGCGGCCAACGAAATGGCTGGTACTGTCCTCCATGGCCGACATTCTGATCATTTCGACACTGGCCGTTCGCGGCATTGCCATGGCGCCGTTGCCTCTCTCTGTCATCGCATGCGAATTTGCCGGGGCTATCGTCTTCGGGCTGATGCTGGACGCGATCAAGATCCCTGTCTTTGGGCGCCTCGGCATATCGTAGAGAACGCAGCCTGGGAAAGCGAGAGACGTGTTGAAGAACGAAGGCATATCCGCGAATGAGACTACGGATGTCGGGAATGTCCGACCAAAACGGAACGGTGAACTGCTGCGCCCCAGCCTGTAACTGAGCCTGCATCTCCCCATTGGGGAGCACCACGCCCGATTGAAACAGGGCTGTGCTCACCATCGAATTCTCGACTTGATATGCGGTGAATTCCGCTGGNNGGCAACCTCGAATCAAAGTGGGATTGTTTGATCCAGGTTTGGCCGACTGGCTAGACCCGCTCGCGACTGCGAGAGGCGTTACATGATGCACTAGTGCCGACTGGCACTCTGGAGAGAGTAACTCAGATTAGTGCAAGACGCAAATTTAGTGACTGGCGAAAAACAGCGAACGCTGGGGGACCGGATTATTTTATGCGCAGCCCATAAGAGAGCGGGTCGTAATCAATCTGTCTGTTGACGTCCTGCGCTCTCTCTTCGGTAATAGTGAGATCGCAAACAGGACAAAATCTCATCATTCCACCAGCGCGTTGATCCCTTGGCCCCATGTATACAACCTTCGATGGGGTGGACTGATAGCACTTTGGGCACAATGGCTTATCTGGCTTGCTCTTGAAATGAAAGTATCCGAACTTTGCATCCGGCCCTTCAATTTCATCCCTCTGTGCAGGTTGCGTTTCTGCGAAAATCTCCGCGCAACTCTTCGTCAGTGAATACATTCGATTCTCAATTTCAGCCGACACGAGCACGTTCTGCTTTAACACTTGCTCTTGCTGCGCTACATTCAAATGAGCAATAGCGACATCCTGCGTCAGCATCTTTACCGGATTGTCGCGAAGCAACGGCTCGTTTTGCTTGGTCTTTTCGGTCGCTTGTAACCTTCTATATCCTGGCCTTCGCTGAACTTCAAGCATGTTAAAAGCGGAATTGAAACTCAGCAACAGTTCGGGAAGCTCAAGTGTGCATGAATACTCGTTTGCTCTCTTGCCTTTATTCGTCAGGATCGGCGTAAGACGCTTGACTTGTATTGAGCCTTCGCGCCCAGGGAACACTTCTAACCGCAATTCGCCAAGGTCGTCACTCTCTGATGACCTGTACCACGTATTCAGCTTTGCTTTCAAGTCTGTGATGATTTGATCGCTCGATGTGAATTCCAGCGGATTCAAATGCAGCAATTCGCGCAAGCCTTCGCGCCCAACGCCTTTTTCAATGTACGCTGCGGTCAATAGATCATTCTTTGCTGTTCGCTGGATATAGGCTGCAATTGCAATCTCTTGTTCAATCCAAACCGATGCTCTATCGAACGGTTCACACTTGTCCGGCCCATAGCTTACATTTCCTCTGCGGTGCATGACGGTGATCAATGCGTCACTCTTTGCCAAAGCGTCAAAGATATTCTCATGAAGCCCATTTAGATTGTGTTGCGCTTCAGCGAAGAAGCAATCGAACACACCATGATCGTCTATGGTTTTGCATATCGCCTCGCCTAGAAGCTGTTCTTCTTGAGTGCGCTGGCCGCATGACACGAAGATGTGTGGCTTCGACATACAAATACTCTACGCGTCATTGGGGTATGCCCCAATTTTGTTGTGTGACCCGGACTGACGGAGAGGCAGGAGTCACTGGAGTGTCAATACGGCCATTCGCTGAATGACAACCGACGCTTGGCGGCGTAGTGGGGACGATTCACCAGATTCAGAATGAGGGCAGTGGCAGACGTGACGAATCGACCGCGAGCATCGACATGCACGTCGCCGTAATCTTGGGCTGCGAACGAAAGCAAATTGCAGCATTTGGCCTGCCCGATGTTTTGTA
>PMAM01000117.1 GCA_003152595.1 Acidobacterium sp. | reverse complement strand
ATGCCGCCGCCGCAGCCATCGGACGACCACGGCCGCGCGACTTCCCGCACCAGTCTCCGCGTGCTGGTGGTCGACGACGAGCGCCTCATCGCGGACACGGTCGCGATGATCCTCTCTCAGCACGGGTTTTCAGCGGTGGCGGCCTACAGCGGCGAACAGGCCATCGAGGCCGCCCGCGCGCAGCAGCCCGATATCGTGCTCAGCGACGTGCTGATGCCGAAAATGTCGGGCGTCGAGCTTGGCATTCGCCTGCGGAGCGAGTATCCGCAAGCCCGGGTGCTGCTCTTCTCCGGCCAGGCGGCGACCAGCGAACTGATGCGCAAGGCCCATGACGACGGCCACGACTTCGAACTCTTCCCCAAGCCGATCCACCCCGAAGAGCTGATCGCGAGACTGAAGACCCGCGCGTAAGCCACCCGCTGTGGACGCAACCGCGGCTAGTTCTCGAGCTTCTTCGTGACCAGTTCGTTCAGCAGAGCTGGGTTCGCCTGGCCTTTTGACGCCTTCATCACCTGGCCGACAAAGAACGCTGCGACGGTCTTCTTGCCTTTGCGGTACTGCTCGACCTGCGCGGGATTGGCGGCGATCACCTCGTCGATCATCTTTTCCAGCACCGAGGAGTCCGTGATCTGCTGCGGCTTCTCCCGCTCGTAGACGGCGGGAAAGTCCTCCTTGCGCTCGAAGCAGACGTCGAAGAGTTGCTTGAGCTGCTTACTCGAGAGCTTATTGTCTTCGCTCAGATCGGCGGCCTGCGCGATGCCCTTCATGGAGATCGGCGACTGCTCCAGCTCGAGGCCGGCGGCCTTCAGGCGCATCGTCAGCTCGCTCTGCACGAGGTTGGCGACGCGGCGGGGATTCTTTGCGGCGCGGGCGGCGGCTTCGAACTGATCCGCAAAAGCGCGCGTCGAGGTCAGCGTCTGCGCGTCCTGCTCCGTGATGCCGTACTCGGCGATCATGCGGGCGCGCCGCGCCTCCGGTAGCTCGGGCATGTGCGAGGCAATCTCCGCCTTCCAGGCCTCCGTCACGATGAGCGGCGGCAGATCGGGTTCCGGGAAGTAACGGTAGTCGTGGGCCTGCTCCTTCGAGCGCATCGAATAAGTCCGGCCTTCGTTGGCGTTCCAGAGCCGGGTCTCCTGGAGGACGCGGCCGCCGCCTTCGACGATCTCGATCTGGCGCTCGATCTCGTATTCGAGCGCGGCGCGGATGAAGCGGAAGGAGTTGACGTTCTTGACCTCGGCCTTGGTGCCGAACTTCTCCTGGCCGCGCGGCCGCACGCTGACGTTCGCGTCGCAGCGCAGCGAGCCTTCTTCCATGTTGCCGTCGCTCACGCCGGTGTAGACGATGATCTCCTTCAGACGCGTGAGGTATTCGAAGGCCTCGTCCGGGGTGCGCATGTCGGGCTCGCTGACAATTTCAATCAACGGAGTCCCGCAGCGGTTCAGGTCCACGTAGGTCCTCGTGGCAGAGTCGGGGAAGCCATCGTGCAGGCTCTTGCCGGCGTCCTCTTCCATGTGGAGACGGGTGATTCCGATGCGCTTCTTGCTGTCGGCGTTTGGGACGTCGATCCAGCCGTGCTCGGCGAGGGGCTTGTCGTATTGCGAGATCTGGTAGCCCTTGGGCAGGTCGGGGTAGAAGTAGTTCTTGCGGGCGAAGATGGATCGCTCGCGAACCTGGCAGTGGAGGGCCAGCGAGGCCAGCGTGGCGAACTCGACGGCGCGCTTGTTCAGAACGGGCAGGGCTCCGGGCAGGCCGAGGCAGACCGGGCACACGTTGGTGTTCGGCGGCGCGCCGAACTTGTTCGCGCAGCCGCAGAAGGCCTTGGTCTCGGTTAGGAGCTGGACGTGGACCTCGAGGCCGATGACGGCTTCGTATTTGGCGCGGACTTCCGGCGAGAGTGTGACGGCGGTGGCCATGGGAAGTTCCAGTCTAAAACGAGCAGCCCGTAGCCGGTAGCCGGTGGCCAGGAGCAGTCAGCTGAAAGATCGGTCAGCGAAGAACCGGTCGACGAAAGAACCGTCGGCGAAGGATTCGGTCGGCGAAAGAACCGGTCAGCAAAGAGGCGGTCAGCTGAAGTTCGGTCGGCTGAAGTCCCTGCGGGAAGGTCCGTTCGGCTGAAGTCGGGTCGGCGAAGTGGCGGCCCAGCCAAAAAAAGCCCCCTCGGCCAGGTTCACCCCACAGCAAGAAGCAAAAGCTTTTGCGGCGCGGATTTCAACAAAAACGATCCTCTTCACCACTCGAAAGTACTGCCCCAGACCCATTTTGAAACCGCCCTAACCGGGTCTTCACTGGCCGGACCTTCGCTAACCGGTTTTCCGTTGACCGGAACTTAGCTGACCCGACTCTGGCTGACCCCTTTCAGCTGACCAGCCCTTTGCGGACCGCTTTTTACCTCTTCCCGGCCGCTCTCCGAAAACTGTCAAGCCCCTGCCCTCTTCACCAAAGTAATGATCCCTGACTTACAAGCACTTACAAGCCAACTTACTCCAACAAATCTGGCGGACTTACTCCCCCAACCTGATATTCTGAACTTAAGATAGAAAAAGAAACCTCGCCTTCCCGGCGGGGATTTTTTATGCCCGCCGCGCGCGGCCTTTTCTTTTTCTCCACCTCAGTCACGGAGACACGCCAATGGATGACACCCTCGGCATAACGCAGCAATCCGAACCCACCAACCCCGGCGGCCTGGCCCCCGCCGGCCGCCAGTGCCACTACCTGCTCGGCAACGGAGCCCGCTGCCGCGACTGGGCCCTCCGCGGCCACGACCACTGCCACCGTCACCACCGCTACATCCACGCCCGCCCCGACAGCCCCATCGACGTCCCCCTCCTCGAAGACGAGGGCTCGCTCACCTACGTCCTCTCCCAAACCATCCAGGCCCTCGCCTGGGGCGCCCTGCCCACCGCCAACGGCCACGCCATCCTCGCCGCCTGCCGCCTGGTCCAGAACAACCTCAACACCCGCCTCGAAACCGCCAAACTCCGTGTCAAAGTCCGCCGTCTCGGCATCCCCGAACACGAAATCTTCGAGCCGCAGGTTCCCGAGCGCCAGGCCGTGGGCGCCGAGCGCCAGATGGACACCGGTGCCCGGTGCTCGGAGCCCGGCGCCCTGTCCCCGGACCTCGATGCGCCCACCCCCAACCCCATCAAAGTCCCGCCCAGCAACCTTCGCTTCCGCGACCTCAAGAAGGACTGGGACAAAGCCCTGCAGCGCACCGGAAGCGAGGCAGGCGACATGTACTTCCCCCGCTGCGGCGAAACTCGCGAGGAATTCAACGCCGCCCGTGCCACCCCGTTCGAACACCTCACGAAGAAGGAACCTGTGTCGATCGCGCTCCTGCCCTGATCAAGTTTCGAGCGTGCGCCTCGAATGGGTCCTCTGACCTTGTTAACCACAACGCTAACCCCCAGGGGTCCGGCAAAAAGCTCCGCCCTGGAATCAATAACATCCCGAGGGGTCAACCCCCGCAAAGTGTTTTTTCAGGATGACACGAACGAACCAGCGACCTCGAACAACTATCCGCCGACCGGCCTTCAGCTGACCGCTTCTTCGCTGACCCACAACCCGCCACACCACTGCGGAACCGCGTCGGGCCACCTGTCCCTCACAACATCCATGCTCTCCGTCTGCCCGGCCGACCTTCCGCGCGTGATGCCCCTGCGATGGCTTCCTGGAGAGAAGGGGCTTCCCGAATTGGCACCGGAATTCCCGCGCACATTACCTTTGGCTCACTCCCGCATCGATTCCCATGGAAATTTGCACGCTGAAGGCTTTTGCTACTTGCTGTGGGGTGAACCTGGCCGAGGCCTGGGGGGGTGAGGTTGCCAATGTGGGAGCTTGTCTTCGCCTAGTCGCCGGCGCCGGCCGCAACGACCGCCTCGCCGCGGCGGAGGAGCGCAGTGGCGAGCTTCCACAACGCCGCAACCGGCGCGGCGCCATAGCTGACCGTCAGGCGCGGGATGCGTTTGAGGTCGGTGAGGAAAGAATGCGATTCCTCGCCAACCAGCAACGCGCCGTTGCGGATGATGTGCCGGTGAAAGTTCGCCGAGAAGAGGGTAAAGATCAGGGCGGCCAGGCCGAGCTGGCGGGTGTCGCGCCCATCGAGCCAGAAGTGCAGACCTGCATCGCAGGTGAGCGAGGTGAGCGGGATGACGACGACGCAGGTGAACCAGGCCAGCCGCTCGGACCGGATCTGGAGAGACTGCTGCTGCAGCGCCGAGAAGAAGCCGCAGGTGAGCAGGACGTAGGCCGCTTCGACCAGACCGAAGTGGTTGCGCGCGTGGTGTTCCATGTGACGGAGCGCGAGCACGCAGGCCGAACCGCGCAGCACTGCGGTCATCATGGCGACCTTCCAGTTCCAGTGAGTGAGCGCGAAGAGCCACCGCGAGGTTCGGGCCGATTCGAATTTGCCGCCGCCGATCATGATGTGAAACCCCGAATCTGCAACCTTGGTGGCCGGTCCGGATTCGCGTCCTGCCTGCTCAGACGCACCTTCCCATCGATCCACGCCATGCACCATCAATGGGGCATTACAGTTCGCACAATTTCATCGGCGCCGGACCGAATTTGTCATCGTCGCGGACGCATCGATCCGGAAATAGTTACCAAGGTTCGGAACAATTTTCGAAACTTCGCACAAACCCATGGGTTCACCCTTGCGACGGCGACGTTCGCCGATCGAAAATCAAGACTCACCAGCGGTTCACGGGCACGCTTCATTGCGCAGCGCGACCGTCGCCTTCCGAGGATCACAGCCTGGCCGCATCGAGTTCTCGCGCTTCCGCGCGCACACTCCCCCTGTGTCCAGGCCGCGATCTTCGGCCAGCGACTCTGGCATGCGCGACCCGGCTTCCCGGGAACCGCGGAAAGCGACTTCTCTCGATGTCCACCCACGCCCGCATCCGTTCCGCGATTGCCGCCCTTTGCCTCAGTGCCGCTCCCCTTCTGCTGGCCGTCTTCCTCCTTGCAGGTTGCGGCATGCAGTCCGGCAACTCTGTCTCCAACCCGGGAACGACTTCCGGGTCTGCGTTCGTCATCGGCACCGATGCGCCGCTGGCCAGCGTCGTCTCATTTAACGCCACCATCCAGTCGATCGACGCCATCGACGCCAACAACAACTCGGTTCCTCTGCTCAGCGGATCGCCGACCGTGGACTTTGCGCGCTTCAACGGACTGCAGACGCTGCTGGACATGAATAATGTGCCGGCCGCCACCTACACGCAGATCCAGGTGGTGTTCTCGAGCGCCACCATCGGCTACCTGCAGACGGGCTCCGGCGCGCCGGCGATCCAGACCATGCCGGCCACCTTCACCACGAACACCGTGACGCAGACGCTGGCGAATCCACTGGTGGTCTCGACCGCCGGACCGGTGGGCATCCACATGGATTTCCGCCTGGATAAGTCGGTTCAGGTGTCGAACGGGCAGATCACCGGCGACGTGAATCCCACCCTCGACATTCGCGCTGTGGTCCCCAGCGATCCGGGTGCCTACGTGGATGAATTCATCGCCGGCGTGGTCAATCCCACGGCCTCGGCGCAGTCGTTCACGATTCAGGGACCGCATGGGCGCACCTTTACGGTGAACGTGAACGGCCAGACAGAGTGGGACAACGGCGAAGGCATGACCAACCTCACGTCCACCAGCGTGGTGCAGATTTCAGGCGAACTCGATCGCGCCGACTCCACCATCGATGCGGACGAAGTCGCGATCCTGACGCAGGACGGCTTCTACGCCGGCGGCCAGGTCACGTATGTGCAGCCCTCGTCCGGCGCGGCGACGGACTTCCAGCTTTACGTNNAATCTGAGCGGGTCGGAGAAGTTCTTCATCTACTGGATGCACAACCCGCTGACGGAATTTCTCTTCAACTCGTCCACGCTGCTGCCCGGGCAGCACGTGACGGTGGGCGGGACGCTGGCCGGAGCAGCCAACGGCAATGCGCTCAGCGTAAAGCGCGTGGTGCTGAGGAACTGGGGCTTTAACGGTACCCTGGTGGCCAACTCCATTTCCAACGGCACGTTCCAGATGAATGTCAACGGCTTCGCAGGACTGCTGATCCCCAACCAGCCGATCACGGTCTATACCGGTGCCGGCACGAAGTTCCGCTCCGGCTTTAACGCGATCGGCGATGTCAGTTCCGCGACCAACATCCGCGTTGTGGGGCTGCTGGTCAAGGACCCGACTTCAGGGCAGTCGGTGCTGCTGGCTCGCTACGTCGACGACATGGACAACGACTGAATTCCTCCCCGCTAACCCACGAAAGGGCGGCGCGCTCGAAGCTGAGGCGCCGCCTTTTGATTTGGGGAACCTGTCCGCGGCAATGTGAGGGCCGGAGCAATGAATGATACAATGTATCTACATCCAGGATACAGTGTATCCCGAGGGCGAGGGGGCATCATGCGGGCGCAAATGGTCAAGTGGGGTAACAGTCTCGCCATCAGGATTCCTAAAAATATCGCGCAGGAAGCGGAACTCAGCGCCGGCGATGCGATCGAGCTCGAGGTTGCCGCAAAGGGTTCGGTCGAGCTTCGCCGCGTGGACAAAGTTCCTTCTCTGGCGCAGCTGGTGTCTCAGATCACCCCGGAGAACCGCTATGAGGAAGTCGCATCCGGCCGGACCGTGGGAAAGGAAGCGATCGAGTGGTGAGTGCGTATGTTCCCGATGCCGGCGACATCGTGTTCCTGGATTTCGATCCTCAGGTGGGGCGCGAGCAGGCTAAACGGCGACCGGCGCTGGTGCTGACCGATCTGCGCTATAACCGCGCCAGCGGACTGGCGGTGGTCTGTCCCCTGACCAGCAAACGCAAGCCGTATCCATTCGCGCTTCCTGTCACGGTCGGGCAGATCGAGGGTGCGATCCTGGTGGACCAACTCAAGAGCCTGGACTGGGCAAGCCGCCGTGCCGACTTTCACTCGAAGGTTTCGTCTGCCATGCTGAGCAAGGTGCGGCAATACATTGCGGTCCTGCTCTCGATCCGCTGAGAAGGACGGTCGCTGCCCTGTTCACTTCCCCGTGTACGCAGACTTCATGTACCTGCGCGCGAGGTCGCCCTGGGCGGTATCGCTTCCGGCGCTGAGCACGGCCTGATACTGTTCGACGGCCTTGTCGTGCTCGCGCATCAGGTCGTAGGTCTTGCCCGCTTCGAGCAGGCAGCGGCGTTTCAGCTCTGGGCTGGTGGTGGACTGGAACGCGCCTTCGCGATACGCGGCGACCGACTCGGCATATTGCTTCTGGCCGCGCAGGGTGTCGCCCAGGCCGAAGTATGCCAGCTCCATATGGGCGTTGGGAAAGTAGCCAGGCTGCTTTGCGATCTGAATGAGGCGTTCGTAGGTGCCGACCGCGATCAATCCGTCGCCGGCGTCCTTTTCGAGGTTCGCTTCTTCGAGGAGAAAGAGGTAGTCGTGGGGATATTCTTCGGCCAGCTGTTTCGCGATCGCGACGGCCGCTTCGTAATTCGCCTCGCGACGGAGAAAGAGCATCATGGAGGTCTTTGCCTCGACGCGTGTGATAACGCCGTGCTCGCCGTCGTCGCGCAGCAGGGCCAGGCCGGTGCCTTTCGATCCGTGAATGCCCATGATGCCGATGAGTACCTTGAACGCCACGTTCAGCGATCCGACGACGTACTGATACACGCCGGTGACGAGCTCCGCGTCGATGTAACTGGGGTCGAGTTGCAGGACACGGTCGCAGTCGTTGCGGGCGCCCAGGGCCTGGCGGAGTCCGGCGGCAAAGGCGCGCTCGACCATGGCGGAATAGACGGCCTGCATGCTTTTGACCCATCCGCGCACGAACAGGGCGTTGACGTCGTTGGGATTCGTCTTCAGCTCCGCGTTTGCCTCGTCGATGGCCTGGCCGCTGAGGTCGTGGACCCGGTCGCGGACCTTCGGATCTTCGACCACGGTGTGCTTGCCGGTGAGGAATCCGTCGTTGGCGTAGAAGGTGGTGTCGAGGAGGTCAAGCCGGTTCAGCTCGCGAAAAAGCACGGCGTTGAGCAGATACGCGGTCGCCATGGGGTTGCCGGGATGCTCTTCGCGGATCTTCTCGAAGCGGGGAAGGGCCTGGTCGTAATCCATGTTGTAGAAGTGCCGGTAAGCCTCCTGAACGTCGGGATCGCGGTTGAGGGGATTGGTATCGACCCGCTCGGCTTGGGCGCGGAGTACTCCGGCGGTCAGCAGGGAGAGACACAAGGCGGCATAAATCCAGCCGGCACGAAAGGAGGACAGCATCACTTCAGGGATTGTAGACGGAGGCTGTTGGCCTTCGCGTCGCGTGCCGCACCGGGCGATAGCCCCGGAAGCGCTGGTCTTTTTTGTGACGGGTCTGGGAAGTTCGGTTCGCGGCGAGGAACGGCTCCTCGAATCGTTGCGGCGATGCGTACCGTGACTACCGGGGGCGGAGACATGCCTGGGTTCTCTTCGAATGGATCGAGGCTGCTACCGCAAAATCAGGGCTCTGGGACGTTTTGGTTACTTAAGTATCTTATTTCAACAAAGGTACTGAGAGGCTCTGCCACGGCCCGATAAAGGTTACGTTACGGATAGCTGCGCGGCTGGAAACCGGCGCCAGGGAGAAACCTATACCTGTGAGGGTGAATTCAGGTCCGGGAGTTCGGGCGGGTGCTCCGATGCGTCCGTGATCCTTCACACTTGAAAAGAGATCGGGGGATGCTGAACCTGCCGGATGAACCAGAATCTTTTTCCGGGGCTTACCTTCACGGGCGCATCTGTTTACCCAATCGTTATCTAATAAAGGGTGTGACGGGCTCTTTACTGTGGCGATACGTCTGCACCATTCTCGACAACGATGAGGGGAATTTTCCTGTTGCCTCAAGGTCGACCTGTGGATTACCGTTGGGGCCACTGGGAGCCGAACCGCTGGACGTTACGCCCACCCTCTCCGCGACATACCCATGACTCGCCAGGAACTCCTCCGGATCGTCGTGCTGCGCGCTCGCGTGCATGGGTTTGAATTTCGTCACTGGTACCAGACAAGTCTCGAGACCGAGTGGCCTGGTTTTGAGCAGGCGGTTTCCGTGCTTGCCTCAGGCCGACGTTACTACGCTCTGCTCTTCGCGCACGATTTCGCCCGGCACTTCTGGAAGAAGGGGACGCAGATTACATTTCTGCTGCCGTCGCAGGAATACACGCGGCTGGATTCGAACGGAAAAGTTGTGACCATCAAACGCAAGTCGTTCACGCGGCGTTCTTCGCGGTCCAATTCCAATAACGTATGGCAATACCACCTGGAGCAGATGGCGGTTTGGGAAGAGCCGCTGCGCTATATCCGCCGTTTCATCCTGACCGATGAGGAACTGGAAGCCGCGGGTGAGGCGGCGCCCCACCCGCCCGAGCCGCCGGGACCAACGCCGGTGGAATCCGCCGAGACGAAACTCCCGCAGGCAGTTCCGCGCCGCGCGGACTGGTGCTGAACGGCTTCGAATCCTGGGTTTGCGTCTCCCTTAATTCTGCGAAATCATGGGTGTTTTCGGGCGGTTCTGTGATTGCCGCTCCACAGTGGAACTGGTATTCTCGGAGGAGTCGGCAAGAGGTTTTCTCAGTGCGCCCTTAGCTCAGTTGGATAGAGCGACTGACTACGAATCAGTAGGTCGGGAGTTCGAATCTCTCAGGGCGCACCATCTCTTCAACAACTTAGCGGAATCCACTACATAGCCAAAACCTCGACTATGACGTGAAATATGACGAAAGCGTCATACCGCTGCCTCCGCCGACCGCCCGGCATTCCTCTGGTTGACAATGTCAGCCAGATTCTTGAGGGCCGGATGGAGGTACTTCTGGGTTGTCGTTACGCTCTCGTGACCAAGGACATCGCTCACCAGCTTGATGTTCCCCGTTCGGTCGAGCAAGTCAGTCGCAAAGCTGTGCCGAGCCGAATACAGCACGAGTTCTTTCGGCAGCTTGGCGTCCTTCCTGACCTTCCTGAAGGGTTTCTCAATCGCGGTGTGAGTGATGTGACCTGTCTTGCTCTTTTTTCGCTTTGAAGGGAAAACCCACTCCGTCTTGGCTCCCTTCGCACGCACGCGCAATGTTTCGCGCACGCGGTCGCTGAGCGGTACGTGGCGGGTCGCTTTCCTCGTCTTCCCCTCTCGCACGAAGATCAGGTTTTTTCCCCAAAGAACGTCATCCCAACGAAGGGCGATGACTTCATCTGGGCGCATCCCCGAATCGTGGCAGAGAAGGAAAACGTCTTTCAGCGGCTGTGGAGCAACCTTGAGCAATGCTTCCTCCTGGCCTGCCCGATGTTTTGT
>PMAM01000343.1 GCA_003152595.1 Acidobacterium sp. | reverse complement strand
CCTTGGGCTCGCTGGCCAGATCGAGCACCAGCCGCTCCAGCACCAGCCGCTTGTCGGGCGGCTGCGAGCGCAACTCCAGATCCGCGCGCGCAATCAGCCGCAGCGCCCGCGTCAGCTCGCGGCGCGATTTGTAGCGCCGCGCCTGCCGAATCACATCTTCCGCCGCAAACGGCGGCATCCGGAATCCCTGCCACAGCGCTTGCCAGATGGCGCGCGAGTCCCGCACGTTCTTCTCGAGAATCACCAGCATCTGCCGGAACGTCCGCGCCAGCATGTACAGGTGACCGATCGCCGAATCCTCGCCACCGTCGCTCGCGTTCAGCAACCCGTGCAGCAGGCTTAGCGCCCGCGCCCGATCCTTCGCCGAAATTGCATCCGTCAATTCGTACAGCGAGCGCTGCTTCGCCGCCAGCACCATCGTCTCCACGTCGCCCAGCGTGACGAGCTTCTTCGGTCCGACGAACAGCACCAGCTTCTCCACTTCCTGCGCGATCAGCATCATGTCCGCGCCCAGCGCATCCGCAAGCTCGCGCGCCGCATCCGCCTCGATCGTCACCTCGCGCCGCTTCGCCTCCGCCGCGATCCAGCGCAGCGCATCGGCCTCGTCAACACGGGCGAGTTCGACGATCCCGCACCAGTCCCCGAGCGTCTCGCGGATCCGCTCGTAGCGGTCCTTGTCCTGCATGTCCATCCGACGAGGGTCCGACGGAATCCGCAAATGATCCGCCACAAAAATCAGCAGTGCCTGCGGATTCGGCGATTTGAAATACGCCTCCAGCGCAGCGAATTCTTCCTTCTTCGCGCCGCGCGTGTACAGCTGCTTCAGATTCCGGATGAACAGCACCTGGAAGGGGGCCATCAGCGACGGCGTTTGCGCCCGATCGAGCGCCTCAAAGATGTTCGTCTCGGCGAGATCGAGTTCCGACAGGCAGAAGTCCCGCATCTCCGCGGGAACCAGAGCATCCAGAATCGCGCGCCGGCACCGCTCGTAGAGAAACACCTCATCGCCCACGAGCACGTACCCGGCCCGCAGGCGGTTTTCCTTCACTTCCGCGATGAATCGATCCGTCGCCGCGAATCCCGCGCCCATCGCCTCTCAGTCTACCTGACCGCTGTTCGCTGACTGGGGAGTCGGCTACTTGCCACTCCTCTTCCAGACAACAAAATACGGCTGGTTCGACAGCGTTGCGTTGAATCCCGGCGCCATCCACGCTTCGTTCCCGCGCTTCAATTCAAAGAAATACTCCAGCGGGAAGGCCGAGTGCGTGTAGTCCCCTGGAATCGTGCCCTTGTAGCTGCGCTCGCTTCGATCCATTTCCAGCCACTGCCAACGCTCCGCTTGATCCACATGCCGGTACCGCATGCGCACCGTGATCTCTTCCGCAGCCGCGCCCTTGCCCAGCTCCAAAACTACATCCAACGGCTCGCCGGGGGTAAAGCTCTCTGCCGGCGTATGCGTCGTCGGAAGGCTCAGCCTCTGCGGCCTGCCCGTCGCGTACTGGACCGCACGCTCTGCCTCCGGCGACAGCTTCCCCGCCGCCGCCCCTCCGCTGGCAACCTTCTGTTGCATCGCAGCGATGTCTTCATCNNCTTCGCGCGCGCCGCCATCGTCGCCCACGACTCGCGCGCGTCCTTGTAATACGTCACAGCCTGCCCGCCCACGCCCGTATCGTTCGTCTTCTGCCAGATCTCCCACAACACCGCGCTGCGCAGCTTCCTCGCGAAGAATCGCCCCAGCCCGATCTGGATCAGCACGTCTTCTTCAATCCGCCGGAACTGCGCCGACACGGGACGATCCGCCTTCACCCGCGCCTCTGCCAGGCCCGCGTCTGCAGCAGCCGCCATATCCTCCAGCCACTGCGCTACCTCGATCGGCGAGTACTTCGGATTCGGCCAGGCGGCGAGCAAATCCCGCGACCACTCCACCACGGTCGCAAACAGCCGCGGATCCAGCGGGCTCACCGTCCCGAAACACTTCGGCTCCGGCGTGTCGCCATACGGCGATTTCTCGCTGTCCAACACCACCGGCATGTTGGTGTAGAGCTCTGGCCAGAAGGCGTGATTCGAAGCCGACGGCAGATGCGCCGACGTCACCAGCGCCAGCATCCGGCTCGCATTCGCGAGCGCCGCCTCCACCGGCTCCGCGCCGCGCCCGAACTCGCCGCGCATCGCGCGCAGCCACGTTTCCGGATCGGCCTCCGGATCGTAGAGCTTCCGTCCCCACACGCGATAGAACAACTCGAACTTCTTCCAGTCCTTATCGGGATTGAGCGTCGCGTCGGCATACGCGCATCGGCCACCGACGGACCCCGAACCCTCACGCCCTTTGAACATCAGCGGTTCGCAGATATCCAGCCCGGCTGCGCCGCAAAAGTGCGCCGCCCGTCCATAGGCTGCCGCCGTCTCCGGGTCGCACGACAACAGATGCCGTTGCGTTCCCGGCCACAACCGATACCACAATTTGTACGGCGCTCCCTGCGCGTAGAAATCCGCATAGCCATAGCGCGTAAACAGCCGCGCCCCGCCGCTCACGCTGAACGGGCCGCCCACCTCGTGATCCAGGTTCGGAATCTCCAGCGTACGAATATCCGCCTGCTGATACCCGAGGCTCTGATGCTCGGCGGAAAACTTCGCGCCCAGCTTCACCGGCATGCCTGTGTCCGCGGCCAGCGAGATCATCGCCTGGTCCACGCCCTTGGCGTGCATGTCGATCTCGACCTTCCGCCCGCAACCCTTCACCGCATCGAACAGCGTCTTCCAGAAGTCGTAGCTCCCTTCGGGCACGCCACTCTCGCCGTGCACGCGCATCGTGAGCCCCTGGATCTCCGGACATTCCCGCAGCAGTATCGCCAGCGCGTCACGGCAATACGGCGCGTGCGTCTCCGCCGTCAGCCCGTCGATCCGGTGATACGCCTCCGGACTGTCGGTCCACGCATACGCGTGGGTCCAGATGCCCAGCTGGAAATCGAGGCCCCGCGCCCCGGTCTCCGCCGCGATGAACTTCAGCATGGCCAGGTTGCGCGCTTTCTCCTCGGCGCTCACCACACCCGGCGTCTCGAGGCGCGTTCCGTCCGCGGTTTTCCGCTGGACGACTTTCACGCCGGCATACCCCGGCACATCCACTAAATATGGATAGGGCAAGTGAAAGTAATCGTCTGTGACGCCCTTCGGAAAGTCGTACTCCAGGCCAAACGCCAGACAAAACCGGTTGAACCGGCTCGCCACCAGCGCATCCAGATACCCGCGCCAGAACTCCTTGTCGTAGTACCAGGGCTTGTCTTCGAGCTCGCAGCAGAAATACCGCCCCACGCTGCGCCATTCATTGGCCGGGCGCTCCTCCACCGGACGCTCCAGGTGCAGAGCGCTCTTGAGCTCTGCACCAAACTCCACTCGCTCCGCCAGCTCGAGCAGTCCGTAGATGAACCCCCGCGCATCGCTGCCTGAGACCAACACCGCAGTCGCATGCTCCACTTGACCCGGCGTCAGCCGCAGGCGCTCGGCTCCGGTCAGCTCTTCATTCGCGCGCGAGAAATGTTTCGTCAGCTCCGACTTCGGCCCCGCCACGAAGACCACGACACTCGCCCCGGCCGCATCGTGAATCGAAGAAACGACATTGGCCGTCGCGCCCTTCCCTGACGCTGCTTTGCACAGCCGCTCCGCCGCCCGCCGCACCGGCCCACTCGAGGCCACGGGATCCGCCGCATCGAGCACAACAAAAAAAGTGCCCGCCGTCGCCGCTCCTGCCGCGCGTGCCAAGCCACCCGCAGCCGCGGCGCCTGCCAGCTTGAGAAAATCGCGCCGCTCTACGCGCCAGCGTGACCCAGTTTGCTTTGCATCCGATTCCGCCATCGCAAACCAGCGTACACCGGGCCAGCGAAGAGCCGGTCAGCGGAGGAGCGGCCAGCTAAAGTGCGGTCAGCTAATCCCTACTTCACTACCTTCGCCAAACCCACCTGCTGCGCCGTCGCCGAATACAGGTGGCACCCACCAGTCGTCTCTTTGAACCGGAAATAGGGATGGAAAAACAGCGCCGCGCGCGCGTCCCCCGAACCTTCCGCCAGGTCCGTGAGCCATACGCCATCCGGCTCCGCGCGATCGTGGACGTGCAGCCAGAATCCCTTATGCAGATTCGCCAGCACTCCGCCGGCGATCTTCAGATCCTGCGTCGACTTAATGTCCATATCGATCGGCTCCCCCGTCTCCTCATCCACGGAGATCTTCCCCAGCATCACCTGCGCGAAACGCTGATTCAGGTTCTTCGCTTTGAAATTCGGATTCGGGACGATGTCGTAGAACAGCACGCTCCGCCCGTTCGCCTGCTCGCGATGCCCGTTCCTGAGCTGCATCGCGCTCAAGACCTCTTCGATCTGCTTGTTCTGCTTGTCGGTCTCCTTCCTGGCCGTCGCCGGATCGCTGTACTTCACGGTGCGCTTCATCACCTTGTCGTCTTCTTTCCTCGTCTCGTCCGGCGTCAGATCTTTTCCGTTCTTCGCCAGTGTGCGATCCATCTCAACGCCGTTCACGAAGAACTGCTCCTTCGTCTCCGTTTCCTTTTTTTTGACGTTGCCCTTGCTGTCCAGTTCCGTCGTTTCGTCGTTCACGCGGCACTCGTACCGCTCCTGCTCCTTCGCCAACTTCGCCTCGTTCGCAATCGCGCGCTGCATCAGATCGGCGGGATTGGGCAACGGCGCATCGTTCTTCTTCGGCGTTTGCGCGCCGGCCACGCCGGCCAGCACCAACGCAGCCACGCAGACACAAATCTCCCGCAGGACTCTCATGCCAATTCCGTACGCACCCAACGAACGCGGAGTTTCCACACCCTTAAGACGCACGACCCCAATCACCGAAAGCAAAGCATCGCCGAGCTGTAACCTGTGCCCTCTAACCTAATCCTGGCGCAACGCCCGCATCGGCTCCACATACATCGCCCGTCGCGCGGGGACATAGCACGCCAGCATCGCAATCGCCGCCAGCGCCGCCGTCACCGCGATATACGTCATCGGATCTGTCGCGCTCACCGCAATCATGCTCCGCACCAGGTGTGCCGCGCCCAGGCTCGCCGCCATGCCCACTGCCAGCCCGATGCCTACAATCCACAACCCCTGCCGGTACACGATTCGCAGGATGTCTCCCCTCTGCGCACCCAGCGCCATCCGCACGCCAATCTCCATCGTCCGCTGGCTTACAACATACGACAGCACGCCGTACAGGCCAACCACCGCGAGAATCAAACCCAGCGTTCCCATTACGCCCGCCAGTCCCGCCACCACCTCGTACAGCAGCAGCCCATTCGGCGAATACAGCGCCTGATGCAGCGTCTTCACGTCGAACAAGGGCAGCCCCGGCGTCTGCGCGTGAATCGCGCGCTCGATCGCCGGCGCCATCGCGCCCGGATCGCCCTGGGTCCGCACCTCCAGCGCAAGCAGCGAACTCAGATCATGCTGCGCGTACGGTGTGTAAAAGTACGAAGGGGCCGAGCCGTCGGGCGTCTCATAATACGCATCGGCTGCCACGCCCACGACCTGGAGCAGATGCGTCGGCTCGCTCGCCATCGTGAAGTGCCGCCCGATCGGGTCCTCATGCGGCCAATACTTCTTCACCATCGCCTCGCTCACGATCGCCACGTACGGGCTCTGCGCGTTGTCCGAATCCCTGAACTGCCTTCCCTTCAGGAGAGGAATCTGCAGCGTCTCAAAGTAATCGGTCCCGATGATGTTGTAGCTGACCTCCGGCGCCGCCTGGCCTGCCGGCGGCGTGTACCCCTCGATCGTCAACGTGTCCGAGCCGTGATCGAGCATTCCCATCGGGATGGACTGCGCCACCGTCGCCGATACGACGCCCGGCAAACTGCGCATCCGCGGCAGCAGATCCTGGTAGAACGCCAGCGATCGATCCACGTTGTACCCGATCTCGCCTGGATCCATCATCATCGTCACTACATGGTTCGGATTGAAGCCCAGATCCGCATGCGCGCTGCGCTCCAGGCTTCGCATAAACAGCCCCGCGATCACCAGCAGCGTCAGCGCTGCGCTCACCTGCACCGTCACGAGCGCATCGCGCAGCTTGTGCCCGCGTCCCGCGATCCCGCGACCGCCTTCCCTCAACACCAGATTCAGATTCGCCCGCGCCAGCCGCACCGCCGGCACAATCCCCACCAGCGCGCCCGCCGCTACCGCAATGGCCGCCGAGAATGCAAACACATGCCAGTCAAAACCGAAATCGAACGCAATCGGCAAGTCCGTCTGCAGGTTGATGGAGCTCAGAAAGCTGCTGCCGGCCAGCCCCAACGCAATTCCGCCCACGCCGCCCAGCACGGCCAGCAGCACGCTCTCGGTCAGCATCTGCCGGATCAGCCGGAACCGCGCCGCCCCCAGCGCCGAGCGGATCACCATCTCCCGCTCCCGCACCGTGGCCCGCACCAGCAGCAGATTCGCCACGTTCACGCACGCCAGCAGGAGCACCAGTCCCGCAAGGCCCAGAAATATTGACGCTATCATCACCAGACCGCTGTCCTGGTCCAGAGATCCCGTCACCATCCCCGTTTCCACCGGGAATCCGCGCAACTCCGCGTTCCGATCGTCCACCGGATGGGCACGCGCCAGATCGCGCGCCACCACAGCCAGCGCGGCTCCGGCCTCCTCTCGCGTCACTCCATTCCGTAGCCGCGCATAAACCTGCAGGCTGCGAAAGCTCTGCTTGTTGAAATCCGTCAGCGGCGTGTTTTCGATCGGCACCGTCATCGCCAGCGGAACATACGCCTGCACCCCCAGAATGGCGCTNNACGCCCCAGCGCCGGCTTTACCCCCAGCCCGTCAAAGTAATTTCCGCTCACGTAATCTGTGAATACCCGATCCGGCTGGTTCCCTTCCGTGCTCAGCCCGTCCAGCCCATACACGTCGCAGAACACATCGGAAAATATCCCACGCGTCTGTGCAGTCAGCGCCCGATATTCCGGCAGCGACAGCGTTTTCTGCCAGATCGCGCCATTCTGACGAAACCCCACTTTCAGCACCTGCCGCTCGTTCTCGATGTGCAGCGAGGTGAACAACAGCCCGTTCACAATGGAAAAAATCGCGGTGTTTACGCCGATCCCCAGCGCCAGGGTCACAATCGCAATCGCCGCGAATCCGGGGTTCTTCCATAGCTGCCGCACCGCGTAGCGGATGTCCCGCCCCAGGTCTTCCAGCGAAACAAGGCTGTTCATCTTCCAGATCTCCTCACGAATCGTGGTTGGATTCCCGAGCTTCATATACGCTCGCCGTCGCGCTTCCTGCGCCGTCATGCCGCGGGCCACGTTGTCCGCGGTCTCCTGCTCGAGATGCGCCTCCAGCTCGCGTGCCCGCTCTTCGTCCCATTGCTTCCGTCGCAAATACCGGCGCAGACTCATCGCCCATTCCCCCGCGCTACTCCACTACACGGCCCGCATGCCCCAGCACCCGCCCAATCGCTTCCACCATGGACTGCCAGCGGTTGGTCTCCACGGTCAGCCGCCTGCGCCCCGCCGCCGTCAGCTTGTAGAAGCGAGCCTTGCGGTTGTTCTCGCTTGGCCCCCAGTACGACGCAACCCACCCGCGATCCTCGAGGCGGTGGAGTGCCGGATAGAGCGACCCCTGCTCGATCTGCAGCACCTCTTCCGAGGTGTGCTCGATCACGTACGCGATGGTGTGCCCGTGCGCCGGACCCATGACCAGGGTGCGGAGGATCAGCATGTCCAGCGTTCCGAGCAGCAACTCCTCTTTCTTCGAACGGCCCAAAGCTTCCTCCAGTAGAACATCTATGGGTATTCCAGTAGAATTTCTATGGGACCCCACCATACACCACTCGACGTTCTATTGGAAAGAGGGATTACGAAATATCTCAGGTGTTGGTTCCCCAAACCTCTCGCCGGGGAACTCTCCGCAACCTGACATCCCCTCACGGCCCTCCGCTACGAATAGCTTTCCCGCCTCCTGTACCCTGTAACCTGTCAGCTGTCACCTCGCATGCTCCGCACCGTCCGCGCCACGCGCTACGTGCTTCCCCTTCGCGAAGGCGGTTCTCTGCCCGCCATTGTCGAAGCCGACGACCTCGGCCTCTACGTCGTCAAATTTCGCGGAGCGGGCCAGGGCATCCTCGCGCTCATCGCGGAAATCATCGCCGGCGAAATCGGCCGCGTCCTCGGCCTGCGCGTGCCCGATCTGGTGTTCGCAGAAATCGACCCTGCCCTCGGCCGCAATGAGCCCGATGCCGAAATCCGCCACCTGCTCAAAGCCAGCGCCGGCCTTAATGTCGCTCTCGACTACCTCCCCGGCTCGACGATGTTCGACCCCGCCGCGCGCGATGCCGCGCCGTCGCCCGAAGCTTCGCTTTTGGTGTGGTTCGACGCCTTCGTGCTCAACGTCGATCGCACCCCGCGCAACGCGAACCTGCTCGTGTGGCACCGCAAGCTGTACCCCATCGATCACGGCGCCGCGCTCTTCTTCCATCACTACTGGCCCTCGCGCGAGAGCAAAATAGAATCGCCGTTCATGGAAATCGAGCACCACATCCTGCTGCCCTGGGCTAACGAAATTGAAGAAGCCGCCAAAGCCGCGCGCGCGCGACTCAACCCCGCGCTCCTCGCGGATATTGTTGCGCTCGTGCCCGACGCTTTCTTCGAGGCCATTCCCGCGGCACCGGGTGCAGCTACTTCGCCCGCAGAGCGCCGCGCCGGCTACATCGACTTCCTCACGCGCCGCCTTGCCGCCGCTGAAATCTTCGAACAGGAGGCCATCCGTGCCCGCACCCGCCTCCTTTGATTACGCCATCCTGCGCGTCGTGCCTCGCGTCGAGCGCCAGGAGTTTATCAACGCCGCGGTGATCGTTTTCTGCCTCGAGAAGAAATACCTCGATGCCCGCGTCCACCTCGATCCCGCTCGCCTCACCGCGCTCTGGCCGGATATCGACATCGACCTCATCCGCGATCACCTTAACGCCGTCCCGCGCATCTGCCAGGGGGACCCCACTGCCGGACCCATCGCGCGCCTGCTGCAGCGCGAACGCTTCCACTGGCTCATCTCGCCGCGCTCGACCATCATCCAGCCGTCGCCCGTGCATACCGGCGTCTGCGAGGAAACCGAAGGTCTTCTCGACCGGCTGGAAAAGCAGTTCCTCCTGCCTTAGACTCGCTCGTTTTTGCCGCTCGCCTTTCCGATTCCTGCCTGTCCCATTCATCACAAAGTTTCTCTATCTACGAAGAGCTTCGTTGACATCTACGAACCTCTTCGTATATTGTCCTTCTCATGAAGCGAACCCTCCAGCTCCCCCGCCCCACAGAAGGCGAACTCGAGCTCCTCCGCATCCTGTGGGAGCGCGGGCCCTCAACGGTCCGCGACATTCACGAACAGATCAGCAGGACGCGGCCCCTCGGCTACACCTCGGTCCTCAAGCTGCTCCAGATTATGACCGACAAGGGACTCGTGGATCGCGAAGAATCCGGCAAGGCGCACATCTACCATCCGGCCGCATCGCAGAACGAAACGCAGGATCAGCTCGTCCGCGACATCTCCGAGCGGCTCTTCGCCGGATCGGCCGCGCAGCTCGCGATGCACGCGCTCGCGCTGGAGCCCGTGAACGACCACGATCTTGAAGCACTCCGCACCCTCATCGACCAAAAGAGGAACCGCAAATGACACACCACTGGGAAGCCCTCGGCTGGACCCTCGTCCACTTCCTCTGGCAGGGCGCCGCTATCGCGCTCGTCTATCGCGTTGCTGACGTCGCGCTCGCGCGCCGCTCCGCCAATGCGCGGTACGTGCTCGCGCTCGGCGCGCTGCTCGGCATGCTCGCCGTCTCGGTCGGGACCCTCGCGTACGAAGAGGCCGCCTTCTACCAGCCGCTCGCGCAGCACTCTGCCGTCGCCGGCCTCCGCACCGTTGCCGCTCCCGCCACGCGGCCGCTGCATCTCGACCTCAGCAACACGCCCGCCGCCGCGCCGCTGCGCCAGGCCGACCGCTTCGTGCTCGACCACCTCATGCCGTATCTCGACGGCCTGTGGCTCGCCGGTGTTCTCTTGCTGTCTCTCCGCACCCTCGGCGGATGGTGGCTCATCCGGCGCATGCGTGCGCGTCTTCAACAAGCCCCGCACACCCTCCTGCTCCGGCTCGACGTCCTCCGCCGGCAGATGAACATCCCGCGCTTCGTCGACCTGCGCCTCTCCACGCGCCTTACGAATCCGCTCACCGCGGGGGTCGTCCGCCCCTGGATCCTGCTTCCCGTCACCGCGCTCACCGGCCTCAGTTCCGAGCAGCTTGAAGTCGTACTCGCGCACGAGCTGGCGCACATTCGTCGCGCCGACTACCTTTGGAACCTGCTCCAGACCCTGGTCGAAACCCTCTTCTTCTTCCACCCCGCGGTCTGGTGGGTGAGCCGCCGGGTACGCGAAGAGCGCGAGCTCTGCTGCGACGACATTGCTGTCGCGGCCTGCTCCGATCCCACGGTTTACGCCTCCGCGCTGCTCCGCCTTGAGGAAGAGCGGCGGACGCGGCTGCACCTCGCTATGGCTCTGGACGGACATCAGTCGCGTGCCGGACTGCGCGCGCGCATCCTGCGGATTCTGGGCGATCGCGAAGCCACGCCGCGCTCCTTCCGCCCCATCTCGCTCGCCGGAGTCGCGATCGCTCTCGTCCTCTTTCTCTGCCCGCTGCCGAAGCTCTTCGCCAGCTTCCGCGCCATTCCGCATGTCGCCGCCAGCATCGTTCCAACGACGAGTCGCGTCACCCGGACCGTTGTCTACCGCGCCACGCACACCCGGCTTCAGGTCTCTTCGTCCACGCCGAAGCCGAGCGCAGCGCAAGCGGAACCCGCACCCTCCGACGACGAAGCGCAGAACTCCGCACCCACACCCAGCCCCGAGCCCCAGGCGAATTCCGCTCACACCGACTACATCGACGCGATGAAAGCGGCCGGCTATGACGTCGACCTCGACAAATACGTCGCGATGAAGGTTCAGGGCATTACNNNTTCATTGCGATGAAAGTCCAGGACATCACGCCCGAATACGCTGCCGAGATGGCCAAAGCAACGGGCGAAAGCAAGCTCAGCGCGGACAAGCTCATCGCGATGCGTGTTCAGGACATCAACCCGCAGTACATCGCCGCCATGCGGGCCGCCGGATACAGTGCCGACATCAACCAGCTCATCGCGGCGCGCGTCCAGGACCTTACTCCCGACTACATCGCCAAAATGCGGGCCGCAGGCTATGAGGCCGATGCCAACAAGCTGATCGCCATGAAGGTTCAGGACATCACGCCCGAGTATGCCGACCAGATGTCCAAACTCGGTTTTGGCAAGCCCTCCGTCGAACAGCTCATCGCGCTCAAAGTTCAGGGTGTCTCGCCCGACTATGCTGCCCAACTCCATGCCGACGGCATCGATGCCGCCTCCTTCGGCGACCTCATCCAGTACCGCATCTTCAATGTCTCGCCCGATTTCGTCGCCGGCATGAAAGCGGCCGGATTCGGCAACATCCCGACCAAAAAGCTTGTCACCCTGCGCATCCAGAACGTTACGCCCGACTTCGCGAAGAGCGTCAAAGCGCAGTTCCCCGACGCCACCGTCGAAGACCTCGTGCAGATGCGGATTTTCAACATCAATGGCGACTTCATCGCCAATGCCAAACGGCACGGCTTCGACAACCTCACGATTCAGAAGCTCGTGAAGCTGCGTATCTCCGGCATCCTGGACGATGCCGACGACAGCAACAAGTAGACCCGGACCCGAAAACCAGGAGATTCGACCATGAGCGTTCGCGCCGCGATTCTCACAATCTTTCTTTGTCTCGCCGGCAGCCGCCTCTTTTCCGCTGAAGACGCTCTCCAGGCGATCCACGGTACCTGCACCATCGCGCCCTCGACGATGCCCGACCACGTCCGCTATGAGTTTCGGCACGGCGTCTGCGACGACGGCGACGGCGATTGTCACGAGAACGATTCCGACGCGCCACTGACCACCTTCACCGGACTCGCTCTGGCCGACTTCGAGCATGAAGGCGCGCACATCGAGGCGAAAATCATCGCCGAGGCGGGTACCATCTCCTGCTCGGGCGCCATTCACGGCGCCGTTCTCTCCGGCGATTTCACCTTCACGCCCAACGCGTCCTTCGTCGAGCAGATGGAGCGCCTCGGCTTTACCGGCTTCACCTCGAACAAGCTCGAGGCCTACACGCTGTTCCACATCGATACCGAGTGGGTCCGCCAGCTTCAGGCTGCCGGCGTTTCCGACATGAACACAGACAACGTGATTGCTCTGCACATCTTCAAGATCACGCCCGACTTTGTGCGCAGCATGGACGCGCTGGGCTACTCGCATCTGCCGGCCGAGAAGCTGATCGCGTTTGGCGTTCACCACGTCAATCCCGACGAGGTGAAGGAGTACCGGGCGCTTGGGTACCAGCCGACGGCCGACCAGCTAATCCAGATGCGGATCTTCAAGGTGACGCCGGACTTCATCCATCGCATGCAGGACCGCGGCTTCAGCAATCTGACGATTGCGAAGCTGGTGCAGATCCGCATCTTCAAATTGGCGGATTGAGTGCGGTAGCGAAGTAGCGGGCGCGGTGTCAATACCCTCGCGAATTCCGACGAGCGTGCTCGTCGGAATTGCCGACGCTCGGGAGGTCCTTCGACTGTGTTCGACTCACGGAGTCGAACTTCGCTCAGGATGACAGGGAGCGCGGGC
>PMAM01000176.1:230-8761 GCA_003152595.1 Acidobacterium sp. | reverse complement strand
GGCCGGCCGCCCAGCACTGAGGTGCATCAGGACGACCTCAACCATATCCAGCAGATCGTCGGCGATCCGGCGCTGCGCGCGCGCATGAAGAAGGCCGAGCAGCACGACGGCCAGCAGGCGCGCGACATGATGAACCTGCTGCCGAAGGCCTTCATCTGGAAGATCGTCGATCGCTCCAACGGCGACATCACACTCACCTTCCACCCCGATCCCAACTTCTCTTCGGACAGCATGAGCGGCAGGGTTCTCGCCGCCATGTCAGGCACCATGGTGGTCGATGAGAGCCACATGCGCCTCAAGGACCTGTCCGGACGGCTCGATCACGACGTGACCTTCGCCTGGGGCCTCCTCGGCCGCATCGACGCCGGCGGAACTTTCCACATCATCCGCGAAGACGCAGGAGACGGCAGCTGGCAGATCACCGAAATGCACGTCCACATTTCCGGCCACGCATTGTTCTTCAAAACCATCGGCGACCAGGAGGACGAAATCACCAGCGACTATCACCGCGTCCCGCAGGGTGTCGACATCAACAAGGCGGCGCAGATGTTAAAGGAAGGACAGGTGGCGCGCGAGCTACACGTCGAAACGCCTTTTGGCAGCTAGTGCAGCTTCATGGACCAGGCCGTATAGCTGACGATCTCATGCATCAGTCGCTGGAATCTTTGTGACAGCAGAATACTTTTCCCCACTGGCCTCGGCGATGTGTACACCTGCAACCCATCTTTCTCGCAAATCGCGTGAATGCGAAACAAATGCGTGCCGTCGCTCACCACATCGATCGTCCGTAGCCCATTCGCCCGCGCAATCACCGCCAGCCGTTCAGCCGACTGCTCGGTGTTGTCGCTCTCGGTCTCTGCGATGATGTCTCGTTCCGGCACGCCGTGCGCCAGCAGATAATCGTGGCCCACCCCGCCTTCCGAGTGCAGATCCGTCGCTTCTCCGCCGCCCAACGTGATGACCAGGGGCGCCAGCCCGCGCTTGTACAGCTCCAGCGCGTGATCGAGCCTCGCCCGAAGAACCGGCGAAGGCCGCCCGTCATACTCCGCCGCTCCAAAAACCGCAATCGCATCGGCCGGCCGTGCCTCATCGCGCCGCGCGTAGTAGCGGATCTGCCCATCCACCCATAGCACCCAGCCAACTGCTCCTGCAATCACTGCGCCGGTAATCCATAGGACCAGTCGATCCCCCAGCCACGCGGCTGATTTTGCCGGCCCACGGCGCACCGACCGCAGATTGTCCTTCGGCACGATCACGGTACGATCATCGCTCCTGCAGTGCCAGTACGATCGCGTGCGTCGGAATCGCGCCTTCCCGCAGAATCTGCCACGAGCCCTCCGGCCCCGACAGGTCCACGATGGTCGTCGGCACGCTGCGCCCCGTCGGTCCGCCGTCCACGATCAGCGGAATCCTGTCGCCGATCTGGTCACGCACGCAGTGCGCGTACGTGCACTCCGGCAGCCCCGCCAGATTCGCCGCCGTCGCCGTAATCGGCATGCCCAGCTCCGCCACCACCGCGCGCGGAATCGCCGCATCCGGCACGCGCAGCGCCACGTTGCCGGTGTTCGCCGTGCTGCGCAGCGGCAGCCGCGAGCTGGCCTTCACAATCACCGTCAGCGGCCCCGGCCAAAATCGCTCCGCCAGCAGATCGAAACAGATCCCGCACTCCCGCGCCAGCTGGTAAGCCTGCGCCAGTCCGGAAATCAGCAGCGACAGCGGCTTCTGCTTCAGCCGCGACTTGATCTCGTAAATACTCTCTACCGCCCGAAGATTGACCGGGTCCACGGCCAGTCCATAGAACGTGTCCGTCGGCATGCCGACAACTTTGCCATTGCGAATGCAGGTCGCAACATATTGAATCCGGTCGGGCTCAGGCTCATCCGGATGGATGCGCAGAATCTCCGCTGTCAANNAGGTTTAGAATCCCCCCATGCCGACGGTTTCGGATCGCTCGCGCCTCATCAGCATTGTACAGAGTCGCCAGAACGCGAGGGTCCGGGAACTGCGGGCAGCTTTCGCCCAGAGCGGCCGCGAGGTGCCCGAAGTCGTCGCCCTCGAAGGCGAGCACCTGCTCCTCGAAGCTCTCCGCAGCGGTCTCCGCCTTCGCTCCGTCTTCATCCGCACCGATCCGGACCACCGCAGCCTCCGCCGGCTCGAGCACCTCGAGTTGCCCCCTGCCGTTCCCATCGTCTCTCTCAATCCGGCCGTCTTCGCCAGCGCCGTTGAGACCGAATCCCCCCAGGGTATCGCCGCTCTTGTCGAAACCCCGCACTTTTCGCTTGCAGAAGTTCTCTCCGGACCCCGTCCACTGGTCCTCATCGCCGCCGCTCTGCAGGACCCCGGCAATTTCGGCACTCTGGTGCGCTCCGCAGAAGCCTTCGGCGCCACCGGTGTCATCGCTCTCCCCGGCACCGTGAGCATCTGGAACTCCAAGGCTCTGCGCGCCTCCGCAGGCTCCGCCTTTCGCGTGCCCGTTATCTCCGAGAAGTCCGGCCCCGCATTCGCCGCCATCGCCGAACGCAACATCCCGATCCTCGCCGCTGTTCCCCACTCCACTCACCCCGAGGCCATCCCCTGCACCCGCGCCAACCTCGCCGGCCCCGCGGCCCTCCTCATCGGTAACGAAGGCAGCGGCCTCTCCGCGGACCTGCTCGACCGCTCCACCGGCCGCATCGCCATCCCCACACCCGGCCCGGTCGAATCCCTCAACGCCGCCATTGCCGCCAGCATCCTTCTTTATGAAGCCTCCCGCCAAAGGGCTGAGCGTTGAGGTTTTCGATTCCCATCTCAAAATCGACGGTTCTCTTTTGCGATGGCCCATCCCATTCCCGGGAACCTTTCCCCCAACCCCTCCGTATCATCCCGGCATGAAGACAAAGCTCGTCCTGGCTCTGGCCTCGCTCGCCATCCTCCCCGCGTTCACCGCCTTCGCGCAGGATTCCGATCACGCCTGGTCCAAAACCTGGCACGTCACCGGCAAGCCCACGCTGATCTTCGAAACCTCCGATGCCAGCGTTGAGTTCCATCCCTGCGCCGACTGCCACCAGATTGGCATCCACGTCGACCTGGTCGGTCGCAAGCTCAGCGACTATCGTCTCGAGGAAAGCCAGACCGGCGACGAGGTCCACTTCCTCTTCAAAGAGCACCCGCAGATCGGCGTGCATATCACCTGGCACATCGAGCGAACCCATGTCACCGTCGAGACCCCCGCCCAGCTCACGCTCCAGGCCCGAACCTCCGACGGCAACGTCAGTCTCACCGGCCTCCAGGGCGAGCTCAGCCTCACCACTGGCGACGGTGACGTGAACATCGACCATGTCTCGGGCGACCTCCGCATCAGGTCCGGTGACGGCCGCGTGAAGATCACCGACGCCGACGGCGCCATCGACGCCCACACCAGCGACGGCAGCCTCACCGTCGACGGCCTTTTCCACGCGCTCGCGCTCCACACCAGTGACGGCCGGCTCGACCTCAACCTCCGTGAGGGAACGAAGCTCACCATGGCCTCGACCATTCAATCGTCCGATGGCCCGGTCACCATTCACGTCCCGCAGAACTTTGCCGCCGACCTCAACGTGCACACCAGCGACGGCCGCGTGGACTGCGCTCTCCCCATCGCCGTGGACCACTACCAGTCCAGCGGTGGCCATGAGCTGCACGGCAAAATCAACGGCGGAGGCACGCCCCTCACCATCCACACCTCCGACGGCAACGTAAGAATCGAGCAACTCTAGCAGGCTATACTCCGGGTGAGTCGCCCGTCGCGCACGCGACCCTCGGGGAAATCCCATGAAGCTGATATCGCTGAACACCGGGCTTCCCCGCGAAGTCCAGTGGCACGGCACAAGCGTGACCACCGGAATCTTCAAGGAGCCGGTCCCCGGCCGCCTTGCTTTGCGCACCCTCAATCTGGACGGCGACCGTCAGGCGGATCTCAGCGTTCACGGCGGCCCTTACAAGGCCGTCTATTGCTATCCCCTCGCCCACTACGACTACTGGAAGNNGAGGACGCAGTCTATCTCGGTGATCGATTTTCCGTCGGCTCGGCCGAAGTGGTCGTCACCCAGCCTCGCCTCCCCTGCTTCAAACTGGGGATACGATTTCAAGCTGACGACATGGTCAAGAAATTCTTCGCCAGCCGTCGCACAGGTTTCTACCTTGCTGTGACCCGCGAAGGAGAAGTCGGCGCCGGCGATGAGATGACAATCGTCAGCAGCGAACCCAACGCGATCCCGGTTTCAGAGATCACCCGCTTGTACGCCGAGAAAAGATTCAGCCCCGCCGACGTGGCCTCGCTCCAGCGGGCCCTCCGCGTGCCCGCCTTGCCGGAAAGCTGGAAGGAGTACTTCCGCGAGCGACTGGAGCAGATTCCCGCTTTCGGGTGAACTCCAGGATTTTCCCCGCCAGCCAACCAGCGCCTGAGCGATGATGAAGGGATCCAGCGATGAGCCTCTTCGCCCCCACCCCCGACCAAAAAACGCGCCCCGTCGCCGCGCCCCTCGCCGAGCGCATGCGTCCACGCTCCCTCGACGAGTTCCTCGGCCAGGAGCATCTCCTCGGCCCGGGCAAACCGCTCCGCGTCCAGATCGAGCGCGACGATGCCTCCTCGATGATCTTCTGGGGCCCGCCCGGCGTCGGCAAAACTACCCTCGCCAAAATCATCGCCGAAACCACCAAAGCCACCTTCATCGAGTTCTCCGCCGTCCTCGCCGGCATCAAGGAAATCAAGCAGGTCATGGCCGACGCGGAGAAGGCCGCATCGTGGGGCACGCGCACCATCCTCTTCATCGATGAGATTCACCGCTTCAACCGAGCCCAGCAGGACGCCTTCCTGCCCTGGGTTGAGCGCGGATCGATCCGCCTCATCGGCGCCACCACCGAGAATCCGTCCTTCGAAATCAACTCGGCGTTGCTCTCCCGCTGCCGCGTCTACACGCTGCATCAGCTAACCGACGCCCAGATCGTGACCCTGCTCCAGCGCGCCCTCTCCGATTCCGAGCGCGGTCTCGGCGCCCAGCACCTCACCGCCGCCGAAGGATCTCTGGAACTTCTCGCCGGCTACGCTTCAGGCGACGCGCGCAACGGCCTCAACGCGCTGGAAGTGGCAGCAAAGCTGGCAGCCAGCGAGAAGACCACCGTCATAACACGCGAGATCGCCACCGAAGCCCTGCAGCAGCGCGTCCTCATGTATGACAAGGGGGGAGAGGAGCATTACAACCTCATCTCCGCGCTGCACAAATCCGTCCGCAACTCCGACCCCGATGCCTCGCTCTACTGGCTCGGCCGCATGATGAAAGCCGGCGAGGATCCGCTCTACATCGCGCGCCGCGTCGTGCGCATGGCCGTCGAAGACATCGGCCTCGCCGCGCCGGAGGCTCTCAACCTCTGCCTCTCCGCGCGCGACATGGTCGACTTCCTCGGCTCGCCCGAAGGCGACCTCGCACTGGCCGAAGCCGTCGTCTACCTCGCGCTCGCGCCCAAGTCGAACGCCGTCTACACCGCTTACGGCGCGGTCATGGCCGACATCGAAAACATCCGCCAGGAACCCGTCCCCCTCCACCTGCGCAACGCACCCACAAAGCTGATGAAGGAACTCGACTACGGCAAGGGCTACGAATACGCCCACGAGGTCGAGGGCAAAGTCGCCGACATGGAGTGCCTGCCCGAATCTCTCCGCGGCCGCCGCTACTACCACCCCACCCGGGAAGGCCGCGAAAAGTTATTGGCGCAGAGAATGGAAGAGATTCGGCGGATTCGGGAAGAGAAGCGGAAGCAGTAGCCGCGTTCTAGTGGCTCGCCGCCGGCATGAGCATCTGCTCCGTTGCCCCCAGGCGGTGGTAATTTGTGAACTCCACTTCGTTGATCCTTCGCACTGCGCGAGGGGCGTAGAGGCCTTCGATCTGGCTACGAGCCACCGATATGGCTACGCTGTGGACCGGGCAGATGTAGGTTTTGTCTCCGATCGTCACCACGCCGTAGTCGATCGCCACTTCTCCGTCGGTGATCGGGTCGGAGTTTTTGAGCAAGGCCGTCACCGTGATGCGCATGATCGCCCCTGTAGCCGGATCGATGGATAGTGTGCCGTGGTAGCCGGGTGTCCCATGATAGGAATTGGGGCCTTCGCCGGACGGAGGGCTGTAGCTGTCGTCATAACTCCGCACACAGCAATAATCGACCTCGTAGTGCGATTGGGCTTCCGGAACATCGTATTCAAAAACCGCCATTACGCCTGCAGCCGTTGATTCCCAGTGACTCCAGGCCAACTTCCCATGCACCATGTCACGCAGGATCACGCCCTGCAAAGTACCAAACTCGCCTGTTGAGGTCAGCCCCGACGGCATCACGACTTTCCCTCCCGACGAAGACTTTGCCTGTTGAGCCCCGACCCCCTCTTTTCCGTCGCGAAAGGTGATCTCCTGGCTGAAGTTGCCGCCGGCGTGCATCGTGCCGGCCGTGGCCCAGCCTCTGAGGGTCAACAGCGTCGGCCGATCGTCGAAACTATACGTCGTACGTGTAGCAAAGAAATCCGGAATCCGCCTCTGCGTGACCGCCACAAAATGCACCGCCCCGTTCATCATCGTTTGCTGCTCCGCGATACTCGGCGCGGCGCGCGCCGGAATCTCCGCCGGCGGCGGATCGAGAAAGGCCGAAGAATCTGTCAGCAGGCGCAACGCCTCTCGTGTCTCCGGACCCGGGTGCAGCGCATCGTCGATCTTTTCAAGACCGGCGGCCGTCATCCGTTCCGTCAAATACAGCGACGCAATCCTGTGCGCAATTTCCGCGTCGGGTTCATGCGTCGCCTCCACCAGCACCATCCGCAACTGATCGACGGTCACACCCCGATTGCCATCCGGCGGCTGACCGCCTGCCAGCCACGCCCCAACGATCAAGCCGATCAGCGCATGCATCATTCTCCGGCTCCTGGGTAAACCCCATCAACGTACCATGCCTCTGGCTCCTCTTCAATCGCCTCGCTTCACAACTCGTTTCTTCGTCTCTCCCCTCGCTCCTACCGGCTCCCCGCGGGCAACACCATCTGCACCGTCGCCCGGAACCGGTGGTAATCCGCGAACTCCACCTCGTTGATCCGCTTCACCATCCGGGGAGTGAAGTCGCCGGCAATCTGGCTCCGCGACGTGGAGATCGCCACGCTGCGGACCGGGCAGATGTAGCTTGTGTCTCCCGCGATCGCCACCGACCCGTAGTCGATCGCCACGCCGCCATCGGTAATCGGATCCGAGCCCTTCAGCAAGGCCTCCAGCGTCACGCGCACAATTGCGCCTGTTCCAGGATCGATGGACAACGTGCCGTGATACCCCGGCCTCCCGTGATACGCGTTGGCGATTCCACCGGGCGCGAAGCCGGAATTGGCGGTGGGATCCTCATAGCTCCGCACGCAGCAGTAATCGACTTCGTAATGGGACTGGCTCGCCGGGACTGCGTATTGAAAAACCGCCACCACCCCTGTGCGCGTTGTCTCCCAGTGACTCCACAGCACCTTCCCATGCACGAAGTCGCGCAGGATCAAGGCCTGTAAAGGACCGAATTCCCCCGTCGAAGTCAGACCCGACAGAATCGCTGCCTTCCCATTGGCCAATCGAGCCCCGACCACTTCGTTACCGTGGCGATAGGTGATCTCCTGGCTGAACGTGCCGTCCGCATGCATCTGCCCCACCGCAGCCCACCCGCTGTGAGTGACCTCCATCGGCAGGTCGTCAAAGCTCTGCGTTGTCCGGGTGGCAAAGAAATCCGGCAGCCGCTTCAGCGTGACCGCCACAAACTGCACTGCTGCGTTCAGCATCGCCTGCTGTTCCGCTATGCTGGGCGCAGCTCGTGCAGGAATCTCGGCCGGCGGCGGGTCCAGAAACGCCGAAGAATCTCCGAGCAAACGGAGCGCTTCGCCGGTGCGCGGACCTGGGTACAGCGCATCGTCGATGTGCTGAAGATCGGCGGCCGTCAGGCGTTCCGACAGGTGCAACGATGCAATCCTGTGCGCAATTTCCGCGTCTGGTTCATGCGACGCCTCCACCAGCAGCGTCCGCAACTGATCGACGGTCACACCTGGATTGCCCTCCGGCGGCGGACCGCCCGCCAGCCACGCCGCGATGATGAAGCCGATCATCGAGTGGATCATTCTCCGGTTCCCGGGCAAACCCCATCAACTTACCATGCCTCCGGCTGGTCTTCACTCGCCTTTTCCCTCGCTCCTCCGCTCGCCTTTGCACTCGTTTTTCCGCTCGCACTTCGCGCCGCTTTGGCTAAGAGCTTTCCGCTAATCGTCTCTTGCCCAAACGCTCCCCGCCAACAGCCTTTCGCCATCCGCCATGTGCTATATTCCGAATGAGTTCCATGATCTTTTCCCGTGAATACGTTGGCTATCTGGCGCGCCATACCGTAAAGCACCTCATCGACGCCAAAATGATCCACACCTCCAAAGTCCCCGCCGTTGAAGAGCGGGTCCACGCTGGTCTGCTCGAAGAGCTCTCCCTTGAAGACCGCATCAACGAAGAGGTCCGCGTCATCCTCGACGC
>PMAM01000176.1:0-213 GCA_003152595.1 Acidobacterium sp. | reverse complement strand
CTCGAAGACCGCAATACCATCCGCCAGGAAGCGCGCAAAGCCCTCGAACACCTGCTGCTGGAAGAAATGCGCATCGATCAGGCCGCCCGCCAGAAGATCGAGTCGCAGCGCCGCATCATTCCCGAAGGCTCCCAGGAGTGGGACATCCTCTACCGCAAGTACTACAACGAGGAAGTCAAGAAGCTCGGCCTCTAGCTGTGAGGTTTCAACAGG
>PMAM01000161.1:3215-26014 GCA_003152595.1 Acidobacterium sp. | reverse complement strand
CGTGGAGGACGGCGACGGCTCCGCCATCGGGAGTGGGGGCGGCGCTGACTTCGAAGGCGCGGCCGGGGACGACGGAGATGGCACGCCCGGTGCCGATGCGACGCTCGCGCAGGGCGGCGTCGACGCATTTCAGAATTTCGGGATCTCGAACGCTTACGACGAGCGCTTTGCCGGGGCGCACGGCAGCCGGCGAGATGCGCTGCATAACGGAATTCGACCAGCTCACCTGACCGCCGGCATCGACGGCGATGACGGCTTCCTGCATGGAGTCGAGGAGCGCGGCCAGCTCGCGCTGCTTGGCTTCGAGAGCATGGAAGGATCGCTCGAGGCGGTCGGCGGTGGCGTCGAGCGCGCGCGCCACTTCGCCGATTTCATCCTCGGCGTCCTCCTCGATGCGGGCGGTAAAGTCGCCGCCGGCGAGGCGGCTGGAGAAATCGACAATGCGGCGCAGACGCGCAGCGATGCGATGCGCCAGCCATGCGGAGGCGAGCGTGGCCAGAACCAGCGCGATCAGAGACGCGCTAAAGAGATCTCGGCGCAGGATGTGCAGGGCGGCGGCGCGCTGTTCTGTGCTGAGTGATGCGACGCGGGCTTCCTCGTGAAGCGAGTGCTGGACGATGTTGCGGAAGGACAGGTCCAGGATTGCCGTGGCGATGCACAGCACGAAGACGAAAGACAAAAGCAGCCTGGAGAAGACTCTGCCGGTCACGGTGAAATCCAGCGTACAGCGTTCAGCGTACAGCCGAGCCAATCGTTCCGCGAGCCGACGGCGTACACCAGGTGCGATCCGGGAAACGGAGTTTCGATTCAGCGCTGATCGTCGGCGGAAGCCCCGTACATGCCGGGGATGGGCACATCGAGCAGGCGGAGGAAGACGCCGAGCTGGGCGCGGTGATGAATGATGTGATCCATGAAGACGCGGCGCAGGGCCATGGCACGGGGGACCGAGGCGAGGGTGCGGTCGCCCATTTTGAGGGTCCAAACCACGGAAAGCTGGTCCTCGCGGAGACCGGCGAGAGCGGCCCGAGCCTCGGTGGTCGCAGCATCGAAGTGCTGGAGCAGATCGGCCGTCGATGACGCGGCCCACGGTGTGAACCTTGGCTGGCGAACCAACTCGTCGGTTGTGATGATGGTGGTACAGCGCGCGGGCAGGTCGGCGATGTGGGAGGCGAGCCGGCCGAGGGTCATCGATTTTTCGTGCGGCTTCCAGGTGAAGCTGGCTTCGGGCACGCGCTCGAGGAGCTTGCGGGTGCTGGGCATCTCCACGTCGAACTCCTCAAGAAACAGCTCAGGGATGGTCATGGGGTTTGGATCCTGGGTCCGGCTTCACTTTACATCTGTCCGTGTTGCGATGGGGTGGAAATGGACGAACGAGAGGGCCAGTTCATTCGGCGATTCTTCAACCCAGTACAGGAGCGGAGCAGTTTTCCGAATTGGAACTGGAAATGCCGGACGGGGTACTTTTGGATCGTCAAGAGCATGAAAACGGTTGAATTTTGACGGGCAAAGGCTTCTGCTGCTTGCTGTGGGGTGAACCTGGCCGTCTTTAAGTTCCGCGGATGTGAGGGGGGGGTCCAAAATGGGACTCGAGGAGTTGGACGGCTGGACTTTTGGATCGGCGGAGGCATAAAAACGTTTGCAATTGGCCGCGCAGAAGCTTTGCTGCTTGCTGTGGGGTGAACCTGGCCACGAATGAGGGCGGGGCACGGAGCAGGGAGCGGGGAGCACGGAGCGGGGGAGCGTTCGTTCAGGAAAATGGCGGGTTTCCCTCTCCGTCAGACGGCGGCGGCGCGTTCGCCGACTCGAGGAATTTCGAAGCGATAGCCGGCTCCGCGGACGGTTTTAAGATAGCGCGGATTCTCGGGGTCGGATTCGATCTTCTCGCGAATGCGGCGCACGTAGACGTCAACGGAGCGCGGCGTGACGAAGCGGGCATCGCCCCAGACGGCGTCGAGCAGGTGGTCGCGGCTGAAGACGCGGCCCGGATGGCGGGCGAGGTAATCGAGGAGGCGGAATTCGGTGGCGGTGGTGGTGGTGAGATTGCCGCGCACGCGGAGTTGCATGGCGCTGGCGTCGATTTCGACTTCTTCGAAGGCGATGGCAGAAGGGGTGGAGGGGCGCTCGAAGCGGCGGAGAACGGCCTTGACGCGGGCCAACAGCTCACGCGGCGCGAAGGGCTTGGTGATGTAGTCGTCGGCGCCGAGTTCGAGCCCGAGGACGCGGTCGTTTTCCCCAGCGCGGGCGGTGACGAAGATGATGGGGATCGCGCTCAGCGCGGGATGATTGCGCAGGCGGCGGCAGACGTCGAGCCCGTCTCCGCCTGGAACCATAATGTCGAGCAGAAAAAGGGCGGGCGCCTGGCGTTCCGCGTCTGGAATGAGACTGGCGGGGGTGGCATAAATGCGCGCCGGGAATCCGGCGGCTTCGAGATGATGCTGGATCAGGCGGGCGATGTCGGCGTCATCCTCAAGCACGAAAACGGTCTGGCTCAAGCGAAGAATTCCTTTCCGGGTCCCCCGGCAGCGGGTGGCGAGTTCCGCCCCCAGCCTAAACCTGGCGGGGCAAAGAGATTGCAAACGTTGTGTTAATTCGGGGCGGCCAGGCGAATAGGGATGGCCTCCGCACCGCGATGGCAATGACGCAAACGGGGCAGTTGTTGTGGCCGCTTGCGGTTGCAAATGGAGGATTTACGGCAAATCCGGATGTTATACTTCGGTCAACGTTTTTGTCCCCCAATTTTCCACGACCCCGGAAGACTGAGCGCGATTCCCCCCGGGGGGGGTCCGCCAGGCAGGGTAGGTTCTGTGCCGATTTCGACGATTCTGTGCATCGATGACGAAGCGCTCGGGCTCGAAATTCGCAAGGCAGTGTTGGAGCGCGCGGGCTATCAGGTGCTGACGGCCGTCGATGGTCTTACAGGACTGTCGTTGTTTCGCGGAAACGCGATCGACGGGGTGGTGCTGGACTACTACATGCCCGAAATGAACGGCGGGGCGGTGGCGGAGGCGATGCGGCGCGAGCGGCCAGATATTCCCATCATGCTGCTTTCCGCATACATCAATTTGCCGGCTGAAGTGGTGACGCTGGTGGATGTGACGCTGTTGAAGGGCGAAGGACCGCTGGAGCTGCTGGAGAAACTGCGGTTGATGCTGGGAAGTTCGGGTTCTGCAGGGAACGGCGAAGCGCGTGTGCCTGGAGGGATGGGGTGAGGCCGCTGGAATTCAATCGAACGCTTCGCCAGCTGGTGGCTTTGCCCATGGTTCTGCTGGTGCCGATGGCGGGATTCATCGTGTGGCAGATTGCCGCGGCTACACGTGCGCAGGAGGAACTCGATCACAGCGATCAGATCACGGCGCAGCTGCAGCGACTGCAGAATCTCTTCATCGATCAGGAGACGGGGCTGCGGGGTTTCCAGCTAACGGGTGATCCGGTGATGCTGGCGCCGTGGCAGGGGGCGGCGGGACCGATCCAGATTCAGTTTGCGAACCTGGGCGGGAGGCTGGCGGGGGATGCCGCGCAGCTGGCAAGCCTGAACGAACTGGAGGGCGGTTACAACCAGTGGCTGGGCTTCGCGCGCGCGGTGCTCAACCAGGATGCTGTGGCGCTGAAGGCTGCAGGCATGAACCAGCGCGGGAAGGCGATGATGGACGGCCTTCGCGCCTCGACGGTGGCGATGCTGCAGCACGAAGCGAATCTGCGTGCGGAGCAATATCGTCATGCCCGGTGGCTCGAACGGCGGGAGCTGGTTTCGCTGTTTGTGTCGGCAGTGGTGGTCGGACTGCTTCTGGCGATGTTCACGCGCCACCATGTTCATGCGATTTCGGTGAGTTATCTGCGGCGCATCGCGGAGATCACGGACCGGTCCGCGCAGCTTTCTGAGAGCCAGCAGTGGTTTCAGACGACGCTGGAATCGATTGGCGACGCGGTGATTGCGTGCAACCTGCGGGGGACGGTGACGTTCATGAACGCGGTCTCGGAAAAGCTGACGGGATGGACTCTGGCGGATGCGAAGGGAAAGCCGCTGGAGAAGGTGTTCCACATCGTCAATGAGGAGACGCGGGAGATCGTCGAGAATCCGGTGGAGAAGGTGCGCCGGCTGCGCCAGGTGGTTGGGCTTGCCAACCACACGGTGCTGATGGCGCGCGGCGGGCGCGAATACATGATCGACGACAGCGCTGCGCCGATTATGAGTGGCGCGGGCAAGACGATCGGGGTGGTGCTGGTGTTTCGCGATGTGACGGAGGAGCGGCGGATTCAGAACGCGCTGGTGGCGTCAGAGAAGCTGGCGGTTGCGGGGCGGCTGGCCGCCAGCTTCGCGCACGAGATTCATAATCCGCTGGATTCGGTGGCGAATCTGCATTTCCTGCTGGAGCATGAAGACGATCCCGAAAAGCGTGGTGAATTCCTACGGCTGGCACAGCAGGAACTGAGCCGGACGATGCAGATCAGCCGGACGATGCTGAGTCTGTATCGCGAGCCGAAGGCGCCGATCCAGATCGATCTGCGAGAGCTGATCGAAGGGGTGCTGCTGTTGCTGGACCGGCGGCTGCAGCACCAGGGTATTGGCCTGGAGACGAGGATTGCGGGAGATCTGTCGGTGGAGGGCTTCCCTGCCGAGCTGCGCCAGGTGTTCACCAATCTGATCATGAATGCCGTCGAGGCAGCGGGTGCGAAAGGCAAATTGCGCATCACCATGGAGCGGGCGGAGTCGGCGGAGATGCACGGGGCGGGAGCCGCGATCGAGATCGCAGACAGCGGACCTGGAATTCCGCCGGAGGCGGTGAAGAGGCTCTTCCAGCCATTCTTTACCACCAAGGGCGCGGATGGCACCGGCCTGGGGCTGTGGGTGAGCATGGGCATCGTGCAGAAGCATGGCGGATCGATCAGCGTGGTGAGCAGCAACGATCCGGAGCTGCCCGGGGCGTGCATCCGCGTTTTCCTGCCGGCCCGAACCATGGCGCAACAGGCCGGAGAACCAGCGGCGTAAGGTCTGGTCTCTCAGATGGCTCGCAGGGCCTCCACCGGATCGGTGCCGGCGGCGCGATTCGCCGGCAAGGCCGTGGCCAGAATCGAGATCCCACACATCGTCGCAATCGTCGCGGCATAGACCAGGGGATCGGTCGAACTGACTCCAAAGAGAAACGCGACCACCAGCCGTGAAACGGCCAGCGAGCCCAGCACACCGAGCGCGCACCCGGCGAACGCCAGTTTGAGGCCGGAGAGCAGCACCATCCGCGCGATGCCCGACCGCTGCGCGCCCAATGCCATGCGGATGGCAATCTCCCGGGCCCGCAGCGTGACCGAAAACGCCACCACGGCGTAGATTCCCGTCAGAGCGAGCAGGAGCGCGGCTCCGGCAAAGCTGGTCATCAGGCCGGTGTTGAAGCGGCGCGGCGCCTCCACGTTGGCCATCGCTTCTTTCATGGTGGCCACCTGATCGAGCGCCAGCAGAGGATCCACCTCTGCAACCGACGACCGCAGCACTCGCTCCATCTGCTGTGGATCGAGAGACGAGCGCAGGACGATGAACCCTCCTGCCGGCTGGACCAGGTTCTCCTTCGCGGCAGAACCATAGAGGATCGCGGGCTGTTCAGCGGGCATATACCACTGATCGGCTACCGGAGTGTCGCGCGGACCGAGAGCGGTGTTTCCGACGATACCGACCACCGTCGCCCACGGATATCCCTTCTGCGGATTCCCGACATGAATTGCTTTTCCGAGCGCGTTCTGTCCGGGCCAACAGTGCTTCGCCATCGCCTCATTCACGATCACCACCAGGGGCGCACCTGCGCGATCGTCCGGCGTGAACGTACGGCCTGCCATCAGCGGGATTCCTATCGCCCGGAAATATTCACCGTCGGTGATCACAAATGCGGCAAAGGTAAGCTTCCAGCTCGCCACCGGTTGGCCCTCCACGGTGTAGGCCGCCAGCCCACCGTTGTTCGCCGTCGGCAGCGAGTTGGTGATGCCTGCGGCCACAGCGCCCGGCTTAGTCATGAGCCGTTCGATGACGTCGCGACTGAAATTGTCGACGGATGTTTGGGTCGAGTACTGCTCCTTCGGCAGCTGATAGCTCGCCGCCAGCACATGCTCCGGGCTGAAGCCCGGATCCACTGCGAGCATCTTTTGGTAGCTGCGCAGAAACGAGGCCGCGGTCGTGAGCAGGACGAGCGCAATCGCGATCTCGGCGACTACGAGGAAGGATCGCAGCCAGCTATGACTCACTGCGCCTGTGCCGCTTCGTCCGGACTCCTTGAGATTGTCGATGACACCTGCCCGAGTGGCTGCGAACGCCGGGGCCGCGCTGCACAGGGCTCCGGTCGCGATGGCCAGCAGCAGAGCAAAGATCAGAACCACCGGGTTGATTGAAATGGAATCCACGCGCGGCAGGGAATCCGGGAGCAGATGAAGCGCGGTCCGGACCGCCACTGCAGCCAGGCCAACACCCAGGGCGCCGCCTGCAACGCCGAGCATCAACCCCGCCAGGATTGACTGCCGCAGGATCGCGCTGGCTGGCGCGCCCAGCGCCAATTGCACGGCGTATTCGCGGCGCCGCCCGATCGACCGCACCAGCAGGAGCCCGGCGACGTTGGCACAGGCAATCGCCAGCACCACGAGTACCGCGACAAAGAGCGCACGCAGGAGGGGACGGGTTGCGGCAACCGCCTGTTCCCGCAACGACAAGGCATCCCCGCGGATGCGGATGGCGGCCATGGTCGGCGGGAAATCGCGCATGATTTGCTGGGATACCCGATGCGCGTCCTCCGCCGCCTGCTGGATCGTGACCCCGTCCTTCACGCGTGCCACCATCCGATACATCCAGGCGCCCACGTTCTTGTCGGACAACTCCTCCGGGGTGAGGCCGAGGGGAACCCAGACCTGCGCCTGGTTCAGCCGTCCGGGAAGCAGCGGAAACTCAAAGCTTCGCGGCATCACGCCGACGATCGAATACGATTTGCGGTCCAGCTCGATGGATTGGCCCAGGACATGCGGGTCGCTATGGTATCGGTTCAGCCACAATGCGTAACTAAGGAGCGCCACGGGGGCGTGACCGTCGTCTTCCTGTTTGGTGAAGACCCGGCCCAGCAGCGGCGCAACGCCGAGCGCAGGAAACACGCCCGCCCCCAGCCGCGCTCCGCTGATCAGCTCCGGCGTCGCTGCGCCAGAGAGCTCATACCCGGCCGCCGCAAATGCGCCCATCGACGAGAAGGCTGTCGTCGCGCGCTCATAGGTGGCGATCTCGCGCGCTGTTACGCCGGGATTGGGGCCGTTGCCGAGATGGTCGCCCACAATTACGAGCCGGTCCGGATCGGCGAAGGGCAAGGGCCGCAGCAGAATTCCTTCCACCATTGAGAAGATCGCGATGGTCGCGCCCATTCCCAGGGTCAGCGTCAGGATCGCGGTCAGGTAGAATCCGGGCGCCTTGCGCATCTGCCGCAACGCCAGACGCACATCCCGCCATACTCCGCTCATCGGGCGCTCCTCGAGTGCAATGGGCCATTACAACTCGCGCGAGAGAACACGGGCAAACGCTTTCGTCACAAACATGGGGGTTCGGGCCCGGTAGCCGCAGTGCCTGATTCAGGATTCACTGAGCCGGACGCCTCTCAGCCATAGTAGTTCTGAAACAGGCTGCTCACGGTCTCATAACATTCGCAGGCGGCTTCCTTCAGGCGGGCGCGATCGAGAATCTGGATGTGGCCGCGGCGGTAGGAAATCAGTTTGCGACGGCGGAGTGCGCCGGCGGCCAGCGTGACGGTAGTGCGCCGGGCTCCGAGGACCTCCGCCAGCAGAACCTGATTGAGCAGGATGCTGCTCGCGCCGGTGAGGTCGTGCGCGGTGAGCAGCCATCGGGCGAGGCGCTGCTCGGCTTCGTGGAGGCGGTTGCAGGCCGCGAGCTGGGAGAGGATCATGCTGCGCCGCTGCGCACACTTCATCACCAGCTGCCGGAGCGGTTCCGACAGCTGAACTTCGCGGCGCAGTTCCGGGAAGGGGATGCGCCAGGCGGTCACCTCGGTCTGGACGATGCATCGGGCCGGACTGGTGGGGTCGCCGCCGAGAAGGTAATAGCAGGGGATGACGCCTTCGCTGCCGGCGAGCCCGATCTCCGCGGTGTGGCCGTCGGACATGGAGACCATCTTCGACGCCAGACCGGAGGTGATGAAGAAGGCGTAGCGGGGAACCTGCTCGGCCTCATAGAGAACCGTGCCCGCGGGGAGGCTAACCTCCTCGAGGCGGGAGCGGAACAAATTGCGATAAGGCTGGGGAAGGTTCTCCAGAAACAGGTTGTCGCTGCTAAGGCCCATTTAACTCCGTGTGCTTCAGGAGCAGGACAATTCGCGCCGAATCCCGGCAAAAAGTCCTGGCCGCTGAAGAAAACCTGGGGACTTGACTTGCGGATTATATGAACTGGAAGGCCGATTTTTCTGTTCGCTATCAGACAGATATGTTCGGTATTAGACCGACTGCATCTTCCGAATCGGGTTATCGTTCGGCCAGTTCTTAGCCATATTTTTTGGATGCGCTGCCGAGGGCCGGTTTTCCCGGGCAGACAGATTTTTGGGGCGAATGGCAGGGTTTGACGCTTTGAATGACAGCGGAAAAACCACGGGTCGCAGGAGAGTTTGGCGAGAGCGAGGCGAACCGTGCACCTGAGCAGGAAACCGGAGCTGCTTTGCGCAGGCCGCGACGCCATGCTGAACCGCACGCGACGGATGATTCTGGAGAAGTGTTTCTCGGTGAAGGTGGCGACCACCGAGGCGGAGGCAACCGCCCTGCTGCTGGGGCAGCGCTTCGATCTGGTGCTGCTGTGCTATTCGCTGCCTGACGAGGAATGCCGGAGAATCGTCGGCGTCACGCACAGCCTGCCTTCGCCGCCGAAGATTCTGTCGATGGCCGAAGGACACGAGCGGCTGCTGCTGGGGCCTCGGGACGAGGAATTCCTGTCCGGCGGCCCCGCGGATTTGCTGAAGAAAGCCGCGGCGATGGAGGGCCTCACGCCGGCGGAAGCGGAGAAATGCGCGGCGGAAGAGCCGGTGCAGAAGCCGCGCCAGTCGATTCAGTAGCCCCGAAAATCGGCGAATTGCGTCAGTGAACGTGCCCGCGGTGGTGGTGATGGTCGCCGGTATCCTCAACGGAAACCAGGCAGCCATGGGCGGTTTCGCAGACCACATGCTCAAATTGCAGGGTGGTGTGATAGATGCGGAAGCGCTCGCGGAGCACGCCATTGATGCGGTCGAGGATCAGATTGCTCTCCGACGGCGGAATGTCGGCGATGGTCACGTGAGTCGAGAGCGCGTGACTGTTGGAGCCGAGGCTCCAGACATGCAGGTCGTGGACGTCTTCGACGCCTTCGATGGCGGCCAGCGTGGTACGGATTTCTACGAGTGAGAGGCCGCGCGGCATGCCTTCGAGAAGGATGTTCAGGGTTTCCCGCACGATGGAAATCGACGACGCCAGGATCAGGGCGGCGATGGCGAGGGAGAGAGCGGGGTCGATCCAGGTAGCGCCAGTGAGCAGGATCGCGAGGCCGCCGACGATCACCGCGGCGGTGGAGAGCGTGTCGCCCAGCATGTGGATGAAGACGCTGCGAATGTTGACGTCGTGGCTCACGCGCCACAGCATCGCCGCGATCAGGCCATTCATGAGGACGCCGGCGGCGGCGACGAACATCATAATGCGGGGCTGGACGTTGGCCGGCTGGGCGAAACGGTGGACGGCTTCGAGTGCGATCCATCCCGAGATCAGGATCAGCGTGAGCGCGTTGAGAAATGCGGCCAGGACGCCCGCGCGCTGATAGCCAAAGGTCTTTTTGTCGGTTGCGGGACGAGTTTGAAACCAGACGGCGACGAACGAGAGCACGATGGCGAGGGCATCGGAGGCGTTATGCCCGGCTTCGGAGACCAGGGCCAGCGAGTGGGCCCGCAGTCCGGCAAGCAGCGTGAGGACGACATACGCAATCGTGGCGATGAGGGAGAGCCGCAGCACCCGCTGCACGGCTGCAGTGTTCGCGCCATGAACATGCATACAGGTTTAGTTTATCTCCTGGGTTGCGCGGCTACTGTACCGGAGCAGACGCATGCGGATTGCTGCGCTGGGGCATGGGGCGCGTCGGGACGGAGTCGGCGGTGGTGCGCAGGCCGCTCCAGTTTTCGGCTACCACAATGCTGTTTTCCGGGCGGTGAATGTCGTAGCGCACCGAGCAGGGGAAGCTGAGACGCAGTTCGGAAGGGTTCACGAGATCGCGAAGAGCGGTTACTTCCTGCGAGCACTCGTAGGCGACGCCCCCGATCTCGTACTTATAGAGGATGAAGTGGATCTCGCGCGGGTGTTCCTCGCCGGTGGGGCTCTCGAACTCGGTAATGTCCAGGATCGTTCCGTCGATGATGCGGCCGGAGCGGACGAGTTGGGCGCGGCGCTCGCGCTCGATCTCCTCGGCAGTGGGGCGGCGGCGCAGGATGAGCCAGCTGGTGACCGCGCCGATACAAACAACCGCGCCTGCAATCGCCCCGATCACGCGGGGATCGTGCAGTGATTGGCCGAACATCCGGTGGACTCCGAAGGGGCAGGGACTTAAAGCGCCGACAGTTGCAGGATAGCTCAGTTGTACGGTCTGCGAGACGGGAAACGTGCGGTTCCGAAGCAAAGAAGTAACGCGCGGCTGCGCTATACTCGCTGAAGACATGGTGCAACGCAGGTTTTCAGAAACGGCCGCTTCGGGCGGTCGTTTTTCCTTCAGTGCGAAAGGTCCGGCCGAGGCGGCCGGAGCGCGCAAAACAAGCGCCGGCAGCCGGCCCCGGATCCGCTCCACGACCGTCATTTGCGTTCGCCGCGGAACCAGCGTGGTCATGGCCGCCGACGGCCAGGTCACGATGGGCGAAGCGGTCTTCAAACACTCGGCGAAGAAGATTCGCCGTCTTTACCAGGACAAGATTCTCGCCGGATTTGCGGGATCGACGGCCGATGCCTTTTCCCTCTTCAGCCGTTTCGAGAGCAAGCTCGAGCAGTACGCCGGGAATCTGGGACGGTCGGCCGTGGAACTGGCCAAGGACTGGCGCACGGACAAGATGCTGCGGAACCTGGAGGCCCTGCTGGTGGTAACGGACCTGAGCCAGACGTTTCTTATCAGCGGGTCGGGCGATGTGATCGAGCCGGACGAAGGCATTGCGGCGATCGGCAGCGGCGGGTCGTATGCGCTGGCGGCGGCGCGGGCGCTGATGGAGAACACGGAGATGGGCGCGCGGGACATTGCCGAAAAGGCGATGAAAATCGCCGGGCAAATCTGCATTTATACGAACGACAGGATCACGATCGAAGAGCTGGTTGGGTAGAGCAGGAAGCTCGAAGCAGGAAGCGGTGATTTGAGTATGGCGATTTATTTACCGGGAACGGCAGAAGATCAGGAGCTTTCGCTCGAAGAGCTGACGCCGCGCGAGATCGTCGCGGAGCTGGACAAGTATGTCGTGGGCCAGAAAGCGGCCAAGCGCGCGGTGGCCATTGCGCTGCGCAACCGCATGCGGCGGCAAAAGCTGACACCGGATCTCGCGGACGAGATCATGCCCAAGAACATCATCATGATCGGGCCNNGCCATTGACATGGTGCGCGAGGAGAAGCTGGAAGAAGTGGAGGATCGCGCCGAAATGAACGCCGAGGAGCGGCTGCTGGATGTGCTGCTGCCTCCGCCCACGCAAACCGCGCCGGCAGCCTCCGGCCAGGGCGGCGCGAATGCTCCGGGCTTTGCGCCCCAGATCGAGGGGAACACCATCACGCTGCCTCCGCCGGCGGGTGGCGCGGGCGACTCGCACAACCGCACCCGGGAGAAGCTGCGGCAGCAGTTCCGCGAGGGCAAGCTTGACGACCGCATGGTGGAGATCGATGTGCGCGAGCGCAATGCGCCTTCGTTCGAGATCATCTCCAACCAAGGCGTCGAGGAGATGGATGTCAACCTGAAGGATATGCTGCCGAACATCTTTGGCCAGCGCACGAGGAAGCGGAAGATGAAGGTGTCTGATGCTTTTGAATACCTCGTGCAGGAGGAGGAGGGCCGCCTGATCGATATGGATCAGGTGACGCGGCTGGCGGTGGAGCGCGTGGAAAGCTCGGGCATCGTCTTCCTGGATGAGATCGACAAGATTGCCGGGCGCGAAGGCGGTCACGGGCCCGACGTTTCGCGGGAAGGCGTACAGCGCGACATCCTGCCCATCGTGGAAGGCACGACGGTGAACACGCGCTACGGCATGGTGCGGACCGACTTCATCCTGTTCATCGCCGCGGGCGCGTTCCACGTGTCGAAGCCGAGCGACCTGATTCCGGAGCTGCAGGGCCGGTTCCCGATCCGCGTCGAGCTGCAGTCGCTGACGGTGGAGGATTTCGTGCGGATTCTGACGGAACCCAAATCATCGCTGGTGCGGCAGTACACGGCGCTGCTCGAAACCGAGGGTCTGAAGCTGGAGTTCACGCCGGAAGCGATCGCGGAGATGGCGCAATTTGCGTTCAAAGTGAATGAGGGAACAGAAAACATCGGGGCGCGGCGTCTGCACACGATTATGGAGAAGGTGCTGGACGAGATCAGCTTTTCCGCTCCGGACCTGACGCGAGTCCAGCCGAAGGGCGATCCGAAGGATCAGGGAACGGTAGTAGAGCTGGCCGCGGTGGGCGAGGGGACAGCGGCGCCGCTGCCGATGATCGAGCGGCAAACAGCGAACGGAACGGAGAAGGTGATGGTCATCGACCCTGAATACGTGCGCCAGATGGTCGCGGACATCGTGAAGAATCAGGACCTGTCGCGGTACATCCTTTAAGAGCAGCTAAGAAGCGGTCGGCTGAGAACCGGTTCGCGCCGCACGGGCGTCCGTCCTCCACAGGGCGATCCCCATGCCCACAAACCAGACCACCTCGCTCAGCATCACCACGGCCATGCCGTGCACGTCCAGCCGCAGGTAGCCGATGAAGATCAGGACTGCGATCAGCGGCGCTGTCACGCAACCATACGTCGCCATTCCCCGCGACAGCTGTCCGCTCCGCAGGCAGCGCGCCGACCACAGCGTGATGGCCACCGCAGCGCCGACGGAGTAAATCCGCGCCATCGCCTGGTTGATCTGGAAGATCGCCGCAATCGCGATCCGCCAGTCCGCCTGGCTGCCGCTGTTCGTTGCCACGTCGCGCGCCATCAGCCGCATGATGTCCGGCACGATCCAGCCGCTCACCGAGGCCGCGATCATGATCGCCACTGCCGCAAATCCGTAAGTCACCAGCGCGGAAAACGCCAGGCGGTCCGGCCCGGTGAGCGCTCGCGTCAGCCCACAGGTTCCCAGGAACAGCAGCAGCACGCTGGCCAGCGCCAACCCATGCGCGATCCCGGAGATCGTCGCCAAATGCTGTATCTGGGGCGGCGTCAGCTGCGCCATGCTTACCGGATGGATCGCCATCGTCACCATCCCACCCACCGAGCCCAGCACCAGTGCCCAGGCCGCCCTGCGATTGTCTGTCATGCGCGTACTGTAGGAAGAAACGCATCGCAAAGTCACGCCCCAACGCGCGATAACGAACAAGGCAGGGCCCTTTGTCCGGAAAAACATCAGGAAACGCAACTGCCGCTGCCGCACCCGCCGCTCGTCCGGCATCGGCTGCCCAGAAAACCGATGCGCGCGTGCTCCGTTCCCGCGACGCCCTCGGCGACGCCATGATCGCCCTCATGCAGGAACAGCCCTTCGACACCATCACCGTTCAGCAGGTTCTCGACCGCGCCGGCGTCAGCCGCAGCACCTTCTACTCCCACTATCGCGACAAGGATGACCTCTTCCTCTCCGATGTGGAAGACTTCTTCGAGTTGCTGGGCGGTCTGCTGACGCGCCGCAACGCGCCGCCTGCCCGCATCGCTCCGGTTGAAGAACTCCTCTCCCATCTCGCCGATGTGCCCGGCGTCCGGACCGCGATTGAAGCGTCAGGGAAGGGCTCCGATGTGCGTGAGCTCGGTATTGGCTGTTTCGCCCGTTCCATCGAACAGCGCCTGACCCTGGCCGGTGTCGCACTCCCGGCGCCTGAGTTGCGCGCCACCTCGCATGCTCTGGCCGGCTCTCTCTTCTCGCTCATGGACTGGTGGCTACGCAACAACCAGCCCATGACTCCAAAAGCGGCCGACGCTCTCTTCCATCGCATGGCCTGGAGCGGTCTCGTCGTTCCGCCTCCTGTGCGGTCCTGAGTTCACTCCCCTACAATCGGAACGATGTCCACGACGGTCCGTTCGTTTTCAAAAATCAATCTCGGGCTGGCAATCGGGCCCGTGCGGGCCGACGGCTTCCACGGGCTCACGAGCTGCTATCAAAGCCTGGCAGCGCACGATCTGGTCACGGTGGAGGCTCGCCTCGCTGCGGGGACCAGCCTGCGGCTGACCAGCAACGACGAGCGGGTCCCGGCCGACGATCGCAACACCGCCTGGAAGATAATCGAGCGGGCGCTCGATACGCTCAATATCCATGCCGAGGTTCACATCCACATTGAAAAGCGCCTGCCGGTGCAGGGCGGCATCGGCGCTGGGTCGGCCAATGCGGTAGCGGCGCTGATCGCCCTGGAGGAGGAACTGGCGCATGCCGGAGTGGCGGAGCTGCGCGGCGCGGAGCAGTTGCGGATTGCCGCCCTGGTCGGCTCCGATGTGCCCCTGTTTCTGATTGGCGGCACGGTGCTGGGCATCGGGCGCGGCGAGCAGGTCTCGCCCTTGCCGAATATCTCGCCGACTGAGTGCGTGCTGGCGCTGCCCGACGTCGGAGTCTCGACCCCGCAGGCGTACCGGGACTGGGACGCGCTCCAGAGCACCGGGCACCGGGCTCCGGGCACCGAGGGCGAACCAGAATTGACCGCAAATGGCGGCTCCGATAGACTGGTAGCGTTGAGTCGAGCTGTCGCCTCGGCGTTTGTGCCGAGGCGCTCCGGAGGTTTATACGCCGGAGTTGGCGCGCACTCCTCCGGTGTCTCCGCTTTGAGCGGGGATCTGGCCGTGAAGGCGGGGCTCCCACCGAACTTGTTCGATGGGGCGCAAATAAGGGAGAATCCGCTTCTCGCGCTTGTCCGAACCGGGATCGAAAACGACTTCGAAGAGGTCGTCTTCCAGCAACATCCCTCTCTCGGAAATATCAAGCGCATACTTGCGGGCTCCGGCAACCCCGAGGAGGCGGCCGTTTACGCGGCGCTCTCCGGCTCCGGATCGGCCCTGTTCGGGCTTTACGGAACGGCGGACGCGGCGGCGGCGGCAGAGTCCCGGCTCAGGGAAGCGGGTGTTCGGTCTCTGCGGACGCTAACATTGCCGCGGGACGAATACTGGCGGACCATGGTGGTGNNTTTCGTAACTGGGCGATCGACTAATGGTAGGTCAAGTGCCTTTGGAGCACTTTGTCCAGGTTCGAATCCTGGTCGCCCAGCCAGAATTTGTAACGGGCCCGGCAAAGGATCGCCGCAAGTGAGCAGGATAACCATGCAAACCAGCCTGGAGGATCTTGTGAAGACGGACACGATAGAAGCTGTGGGAGTGGCCACGCCGAACCTGGCGGCGGCTCCGGCGGACGGCGCAAAGACGAAGTCGCAGTCCCGGCGTTCGCGCGTATCGAACGAAGACCGGCGGTTCAAGGTCTTCTCCGGCTCGGCGAATCGGGAACTGGCCGAGGAGATTTGCAAACACATCGGCGTCACGCTGGGCGAGACGCGGATGCAGCGTTTCAGCGACGGAGAGGTTTATTTCCAACTGCTGGAGAACGTGCGCGGCGCGGATGTTTTTGTGGTGCAGCCCACCTGCTGGCCGGTGGACCAGCACCTGGTGGAGCTGCTGATTATGATCGACGCGCTCAAACGTGCGTCGGCGGGAAGGATCACGGTGGTGGTGCCCTATTACGGATATGCACGGCAGGACCGCAAGGATCGCCCCCGCGTGGCGATCTCGTCCAAGCTCGTCGCCGATCTCATGACCACCGCCGGCGCGCATCGCGCGCTGTTCATGGACCTGCATGCCGCGCAGATTCAGGGCTTCTTCAACATCCCGGTCGACCACCTGTTTGCCAGTCCGGTGATGGTTGGATATTTCCGCGAGATGAACCTGGCCGACCTGACCGTGGTTTCGCCCGATGCGGGCGGCGTGGAGCGCGCGCGCCACATGGCCACCAAGCTGGGCGTGCCCATGGCGATCGTCGATAAGCGCCGCACCGACATCAACGTCACGGAAGTGATGCACGTGATCGGCGACGTCTCCGGACGGACCTGCCTGATCGTCGACGACATCATCGACACGGCGGGCACGCTGGTCAAGACCGTCGACACGCTGCTGGAAAAGGGCGCGACCCGCGTCTATGCGGGCGCTTCGCATCCGGTAATGTCGGGCGAGGCGGTGGAGCGCATCGCGAGTTCCAGGCTGGAGCAGTTAGTCGTTACGGATTCGATCCCGCTGCGCCCCGAAGCGCAGTCGCTCAGGGATTCCGGCAAGATCAAGGTGCTTTCGGTGGCGGGCCTTCTGGGCGCGGCCATCCTGAGCATTCACATGGAGACCAGCGTAAGTTCGCTGTTCAATTAGGAGCAGCTTTTAGCTATTAGCGGTTAGCTACCAGCCAGAAACTGCACAACCACAATGGCGGCCGACCCAGGAGCGCCGTACAGAAGGGAGCGGGACAACCAGATCGCTGGCGGCTAAAGGCTGATAGCTAAAGGCTGGTTCACCGTGCCCGAAGGAAAAGGACATGATCACTCAGGAAATCGTCAGCGCAGTGCCCCGCGAGGGCAAGTTCAACAAGAATGCAGCGCGCCGCGTACGTGCGCGAGGCAAAGTGCCCGCCGTGGTCTATGGAGCCGCGGAGCCGGCCGTAGCGGTGGAAGTGGACCCCAAACAGATTCAGAAGATCCTGCACTCGGAAACCGGCCACAACACCATCTTCGATCTGGAAGTTAGTGGCTCGTCGGCGAAGGTGATGATCGTCGACTGGCAATATGAGCCGATCAAGGGCAAGCTCATCCACATCGACTTCAAGCGCATCGCGCTCGACAAACCCATTCGCGTGGAAGTGCCGATTCAGCTGACAGGAGTCGCGGTGGGAGTGAAGACTTCGGGCGGCATTCTCGATCAGATGTTGCGCGAGGTGGAGATCGAGTGCCTGCCGGGCGATATTCCGAACAGCATCTCGGTGGATGTTTCGAACCTCAATTTCGGGATGGTGCTGCGGGTTTCCGATCTTCCGCACACGGAAAAGCTGCGCTTCCTCACTTCCGAGGACAAGCCGGTGGCCCACGTAGTCTCGATCAAGGAAGAGGTGGTTGCGGCGCCGGAGGCCGAGGCTGCGGCGGCTGCGGCGGCAGCAGCCGCTCCTGCGGAGCCGGAAGTGGTCAAGAAGGGCAAGCAGGAGACTGCGGAGGGAGAAGCGGCTGCTCCTGCCGCCGAGAAGGGCGGCAAGAAGTAAGTGGGAAGCGGCGTGTTTCTGGTGGTCGGGCTTGGGAACCCGGGCATCGAGTATCAGTTCACGCCGCACAATGCGGGTTTTCTGGCGATTGACCGCATCGCCGGTGAGCGCAACGCAGAAGTGGCCAACCGCCGCTGCCGCGCGCTCACAGCGAGGGTGCAGATGGCGGGCCGGGAGGTGATCCTGGCCAAGCCGGAGACCTGGATGAACCTGAGCGGGCATTCCGTGGGAGATCTCGTGGACGAACTGGACCTCGAGCTTCCCGGAAACCTGCTGGTGATGTACGACGAGCTGGATTTGCCACTGGGAAAGTTACGAATTCGCGAGCGTGGCAGCCCGGCGGGACATAACGGAGCGCGTTCGGTTTCCAGCGGATTGGGGACGGACGAGTGGTGGCGGATCCGGATTGGTGTTGGGCCGGAACCGGGCGTACGGGAAGAAGCCTTTCGGCGCGGCAAGGATTATCTGCTGACCCCGATGGGCAAACGAGATCTGACGGCGATCGATCCGGTTTTGGACCGCGTCGCACGCGCCGTCGAAATGGTGGTGACGAAGGGCATTTCGGCCGCCATGAACGAGTTCAACCGCCGGGATCCGGAGGAAGCAGGAAACGGCACGGCGTAGAAGCAGGACCAGGGAAGCGAATTTCGGTTACCGGGCCCGCGGGTCCGGAAGGAAGAGAAGCAGACAATGCAACGTCTCTATGAGGTGATGTTTATCGTTCGGCCCGATGTGGCCGACGAGGATGTGGACAAGCTGATCGCGAACCTGGACCAGACGGTGACAGGCGGCGGCGGCACAATCCGCTCGACCGAGAAGCTGGGCAAGCGCAAGCTGGCCTATATGGTGCGGAGATTCAACGACGGCAACTATGTGCTGCTGACCATCGACGCCGATGGCTCGCTGATCGCAGAACTGGAACGCCGTCTGCGCGTGTCGGAGCCGGTGATCAAGTTCATCACGGTGCGCATGGACGAGGAGGAGAAGCGCCTCGCGAAAGTTCGTGCGATTCGTGCGACGAAGAAGAAGGTGAGCGCGATGCCGGTAGCGGTAGTTCCTGCAGCGGTGGAAGCGTCCGAACCCGTGCCTGCGCCTGCGGAAGCGGCGCCGGCGGCTGCGGAGACCGAGACGGCGACTCAGGCCAGCGCCTAGGCGCAGCCTGCAACGAGAATTTTGAAATTCGGGCCGGCGCCGCGAGCGGCTGCCCGGCGGAGGGATGAAGATGGCTGACCAACCAACGACGAATACAAGGCCGGATGCGCCGGCTGGACGTCCCGCGGGGCGCGGACCCGGCGGCCCCGGCGGACCGGGCGGACGGAAGTTTTTCCGCCGCAAGAAGGTCTGCAAATTCTGCACCGAGAAGATCGACGCGATCTCGTATCGCGACGTGCGGCTGCTGCAGGGATTTGTCGCCGAGCGCGGCAAGATTGTGCCGCGGCGGCTCACCGGCGTGTGCACCACGCACCAGCGGCGGCTGAGCCGGGCAATCAAGCGGGCGCGCAACATCGCTCTGCTGCCCTTCGCGGCGAGGTTCTAGCACCACCCGACCCGGCGCCGGGCCGCGCGTGGGCGCGCTCCGACGCCGGCTAACTGTGCTCTGAGCCCTGCGCTCTGAGCCCCGTTCAGGAGATCTGTAATGGAAGTGATCCTCAGAGAAGATGTCTCGAGTCTCGGCCACCGGGGCGACGTGGTGAAAGTCGCCGACGGCTACGCACGCAACTACCTGCTGCCGCGCAAGCTCGCTAAAGAAGCGACGGCCGCCAATCGCTCCGAGATTGAACAGATGAAGGCTTCCGCAGTCCGCCGCTCCGCGAAGGAGAAGGCGGAGGCCGAGCAGTTGGTTACGCAGCTCAACACGGTGGCGCTGGTCTTCACGCGGAAGGTCGGCGAAGGCGACCACCTCTTCGGCTCGGTCACCTCGGGCGACATCGCGCAGGAGCTGGCCGCGAAGGGCTTCAACATCGATCGCCGCAAGGTCCAGCTCGACGAGTCGCTGAAGTCCACCGGAGAATTTCACGTTCCGGTGAAGCTGCACCGCGAGGTCACGGCGCACATCGCCGTCACGGTGAAAGGCGAGGAAGCCGCGGCGGAATAGGCCGGATTGGGGCTCCGGACGCCGGTCTGACGCGGGTTCGGGGCCTGTTCCCTCCACTGCGCTCGCGGGATGAGAAGATAGGAATATCACGATTCCTGGTTCTCATCCATGCTGAAGGTGATTTCCTCGCACGTATTCCTGAATCATCGGCTGCACCCTGGGCTGCTGGATGTCTTTGCCCGCGCGGGAGCGCAGGGCGTCGAGCTTTTCGCCGCGCGCCAGCACTTCGACTACGCCAGCCGCCCCCACGTTCGCGAACTGGCGGAGTGGTTCCGGGCCAATTCCACCGAGGCGTTTTCGATGCATGCGCCGCTGTGGTCCGATACCGAGATGGGACGCAGCGGCGCGCCTGCGGTGAACGTGATTCATCCGGAGAAGAGCCGCCGCATCGATGCGATGGACGAAATCAAACGCGCCCTCGAAGTCGCGGAGACGCTGCCGTTCCGGTTTTTGATTCTCCATCTCGGCGAGCGGGAGGACACGTGGGGGCCGCGCGCGCTGGAGCACTCCATCACTGCGCTCGAACATCTGCGGGCGTTTGCGAATCCCCTGGGCGTGAAGTTGCTGGTGGAAAATCTGCAGGGCGAAGTGGCGCGGCCCTCACATCTGGTGGAGATTCTGACGACCGGGCACTTTCAGGATATCGGCGTTTGCCTTGACGTAGGGCACGCACACCTCGGCGATGGCGTTGCCTCGGCCCTCTCCGAGGTAAACGGCTATGTTCGCTCCTCGCACCTCCACGATAACAAGGGCGATAAAGACACGCATTTGTGGCCCGGCGACGGGACGATCCACTGGGACGAGACGCTGGGTGGCCTGAAAGCGGCGCCGCAGGCTCCGGCCGGCGTGCTGGAGATTCACTACTCGCTCGGGGAGCCCGTCGAGACGGTTGGAGAAAAGGCGAAGAAGGCCTTTGAGAAGATGGACGCGGCGAAAAAGCTCAGCTAGAGGCGGTTATGGCAGACGAAACTGCGGGAACTGTAACAGAGACGGCGACAAAAGCTCCGCTGTCGACCATCGCCCACATCGGCGAGCACGAAGGACAAACGGTTACGCTGCAGGGGTGGCTCTACAACCTGCGCGAGAGCGGAAAGCTGCTCTTCCCCATCTTTCGCGACGGCACCGGAACCATCCAGGGCATTGTGCCGAAGGCGGCAGTGACGCCGGAGGTTTTCGACACAGTGAAGGGGCTCACCCAGGAATCGTCGGTCGTCGTCACGGGCAAGGTTCGTGCCGACAAGCGCGCGCCGGGCGGTTACGAACTCGACGTCGACAACGTCGAGGTCGTGCAGCGCGTGCCCGAAGACGATCCGTTCCCGATCTCGCTCAAGGAGCACGGCACCGACTTCCTCATGGAGCACCGCCACCTGTGGGTGCGCACGCCGCGGCAGGCGGCGATCCTCCGCATCCGCGCCGAGATCATCAAAGCCGCGCGCGATTTTCTCGATGACAACGGCTTTGTGCTGACCGATCCGCCCATCCTGACGCCGGCGGCGTGCGAGGGCACCAGCACGCTGTTCACGGTCGACTACTTCGGCGACGAGGCGTATCTGACTCAAAGCGGGCAGCTCTACATCGAGAGCACCGCGCTCGCGCTGGGCAAGGTCTATTCGTTCGGCCCCACCTTCCGCGCGGAAAAATCGAAGACGCGCCGCCACCTCACCGAGTTCTGGATGGTCGAGCCGGAGTGGGCGTTCGCCACGCTGGACGACCTGATGGGCCTGGCCGAGAACTTCATCAGCGCCATCGTCCAGCAGGTGCTCACGAAACGCGCGGCGGAGCTGAAGACCATCAGCCGCGACACGACAAAACTCGAAACCATTAAGCCGCCCTTCCCGCGCCTCCGCTATGACGAAGCAGTAACAATGCTGAACGACGCACACGCGAAAGGTCTGCTCGAGGCACCGTTCGAGTACGGCAACGACTTTGGATCGCCGGACGAGACGTACATCTCATCGCAGTTCGACCGGCCTGTGATGGTGCACCGGTATCCCGCCGCCGTGAAGGCGTTCTACATGGAGCCAGACCCAAAGGATCCGCAGTACGCGCTGTGCGTCGACGTTCTGGCGCCGGAGGGCTACGGTGAGATCATCGGGGGATCGCAGCGTATTCATTCGTATGAATTGCTGAAGAAGCGGATCGAGGAGCACCAGTTGCCAATCGATGCGTTCAGGTGGTATCTCGATCTGCGGCGGTACGGTTCGGTTCCGCATTCGGGCTTCGGGATGGGCATCGAGCGCGCGGTGGCATGGATCTGTGGACTCGATCACGTGCGCGAGACAATCCCCTTCGCCCGGACGCTGAATCGCATCTATCCGTAGTTCTTTATGCCAAGATCGAGTGAAACACCCGTACAGGCCGGATCGGCGGCCTCGCTTCCCTCGCCTGCACCCGTGTATCGCGGCGTGCAGTCGCTGCCTCCGCGCAAGATCAAAGTGATCGGGGTGCCCCTGGATCTGGGCGCATCGCGGCGCGGCGTCGATATGGGACCTTCGGCGGTGCGTGTCGCGGGGCTCGAGGCGCGGCTGGAAGCGCTGGGCCACGAGGTGCGCGACGGCGGCAATATCAGCGTGGCGATCGCGGAAACGAAGTCGTCGGGCCACCAAAGCGCGCGCTACCTGAAGGAAATCACGGAGACCTGCACGCGCGCGGCGGAGATGGTGTTAAAGACGCTGAACGAGGGTATGACTCCCGTGATTCTGGGCGGCGATCATTCGGTGGCGGCCGGCAGCGTTTCCGGCGTAGCGGAGTTCTACCGGAAGCAGAACCAGAAGATCGGGCTGATCTGGATCGACGCGCATACCGATATCAACACTCCGGCGACCTCACCGAGCGGCAACGTACACGGCATGCCGCTGGCCGCACTGGTGGGGTTGGGCCCGGAGCCGCTGGGAAACATCCTCGGGTGGGCGCCCAAGGTGCAGCCGGAGAATGTGGTGCTGATCGGAGTGCGTGACATCGATGCCGCCGAGAAAGAGAACATCCGGCGCGCCGGCATCACCGAGGTGTACACCATGCGCGACATCGACGAGCGCGGAATGCGCGCCGTGATGGAGGAAGCGCTGCGAGCCGCGGGCCGCGGGACGGCCGGCTATCACGTCTCGCTGGACATGGACTGGATCGATCCCGAAGACGCACCCGGCGTCGGAACGCCGGTGCGCGGCGGAGCGACCTATCGCGAGGCGCATCTGGCCATGGAGATCATCGCCGACCACGGACGAATGGTGTCGCTTGAGATCGTCGAGGTGAACCCGGTCATCGACGAGCACAACCG
>PMAM01000161.1:0-3188 GCA_003152595.1 Acidobacterium sp. | reverse complement strand
GCTGCAGGCGCAGAAAATCCTGCTTCTGAAAATGCTGCCATCCGGCAGCAGCCTGGCTTTGCTCGAGCCATGCGGGCGCCAGATCCGGTACCTGGGTAGCGACAGCCGCATCCTTGACCGCGTCGGCCAGTTCGCTGCGCTCAGCCAGGGCGCGGAAGCTGTGATAGTCCTCACCCGGCGCCTGCATGTAGTACGGATCGAGTGCGAAGTACGCGTCTGTCGGTGTGTTGCCGCGCACCCAGGCAAAGGCGCGCAGCCAGGGATTATGCGAGGCCAGGCCGGGCAACTCGAGGTGCGCGGTCCCGGCAAACAGCGCGCGCTGCGCGATGAACATGCCCGCCGCGAGGGGCAGGAACAACGCGAGCCATCGCCAGACATGCCCGCGCAGCAGGTTCTCGCCAATCAGGCCGCCGCCGAGAATCGCCATAAAGATGTACACCAGGTGCAGATAGCGCATGGGCTGCATCGGAGTCAGGCGGACAAGCGCCGGGATCAGCAGAACGATGCAGGCGATGGCAAGCTGGAATGCGGCGTAGAACGCCGCGGCACCGGAGAGCAGCGCCATGGCCGGGCGATCGGCACGCCGGGCATAGCGCGCGATGGCCCACAGAATGATGATCGGCCCGATCGCCCCAAGCCATTCATACCAGGTCCACCGCCCGATGAAATAGTAGTCGCGGGTGTTCAGCGCCTGTCGCCAGGCTGCGGAAGGTCCCTCGAAGATCCACAGGGGCGCAACACTGAGCGCCGCTATGGCCGGGGCCGAGCGGACACTCGAACGGCCTACGCGCGAGCCTGCGATCCACAGGATCACGCAGTAGGAGACACCGAGGACGCCCATGATTGGGTGCATCACGACGGCCGCAATCAGCAGAACTCCAGCCAGGACTGCGCGTCGATCCAGAACCTGGAGAATCGCCCACAGGACCAGCACCGTCGCGATGGCGCGCGGGTGCAGGTACTGGTCGAAGATGTAGAGCGCGGTTCCCGCAACCGGCAGCGTAAACAGCACACCCACCAGGGCGACACCGGCCCACTGTCCCGCCGGCGTGGAAAAGCATCGCCTGGCGATTGCCCAGCAGGCCCAGAGCAGCACGAAGGCGGCCACGCACTGCCCCAGTAGTTCCGTCACCGGCACGGGGATATGCGTGAGGCGAACCCAGGCGGCCACCATCCGATCGAAAATGCTGGCCTGCATCTCAAGGGTGAACCACTGGGAATCGTGCGGATAGAGTGCCGGGTGGAGCCTTCTATGGATCGCGGAAAGGTAAACTACATCATCTTCGACTCCAGGGTGATACCCCTCCACGAGGAGCGCCCCAGCCGTCAGAAATGACAAAGGAATGAAGTTCCTGTATCCGTCGCAACTTTTCAAGGATTCTTTGCGTCTCTCCCAATCAGCATGGATTCCCGCGCGATGGGGTCCGTTCCGGACGGACCGAGCGGCGAAAAATCGACGCTGTGCGAGGCAAATCCATGCCCGCCGATGCTGGCGCTCGTCATCCTCACTCTCCGCGAATCCAGAAATGTCCGCACCTTGCTTACCCGGGTGCGCGCCGCGCTCGATCGCTGCGATCGCGCCCACAAAGTGATTGTAGTGGACAGCGCGAGCGGCGCGGGGATTCGATTCCGCGTACAATTTGACCTCGCCCTGCAACCCAGGGATCAGAAGAGGGCTCACGGATGCAGCTGAAGACAATGCGGAGGGTCGATTACTGGATCGGCATACCGCTGTGCTTCCTGTGTACGCAGCTCCTGCGGCTGTTCGGCAGAAACGGCGGTCCTGAGAAACCGCGCCGGATTCTTTTTATGGAGCTCTCGGAGATGGGGAGCGCCGTGATTGCTTCTCCGGCCATGCAAAAGGCCAGAGACGCACTCGGCGCCGAGATTTTCTTTCTGATCTTCGAACGCAATGTCGACAGTCTGCGGCTCGTCCCCATCGTCCCTGACGCTAATGTCATTACCATCCGCGAAACCGCCCTTTGGGCCCTGGTCTTCGATTCGCTGCGTTTCCTGCGCTGGGCTCGCAGGGCAAAGATCGACACCGTTGTGGACTTCGAGCTATTTTCGCGCTACTCGGCTTTGCTCAATGGGCTCTCCGGAGCGCGGCGGCGTGTGGGATTTCACAGGTTCCATTCCGAAGGGCTCTATCGCGGCGAAATGCTGACCCACCGCGTGACCTATAACGGACACATTCACATGGCGAAGAACTTCATCGCCATGGTGAATGCCCTGCTCGCGTCTGGCCCCGAAGTGCCGTATTCCAGAACCTTCATCTCCGACGAAGAGATCAGGCTCCCGATTCAGGGCGTTGCGGAACGAGCCAAAGAAGAAATGCGGGGGCTGGTGTGGCAGGTGTATCCGGACTACCGCCCCGACTACCACCGCATTGTGCTGATCAATCCCAACAGCTCCGAACTGCTGCCTCAGCGGCGATGGGATCGGGAGAACTTTGGCGCTCTGGCCACCATGGTGGTGCAGGAGTGGGACGATGTGCTTGTGCTGATCACGGGGTCGCCAGCCGAGCGTGAGGAAGCTCGGCAGATGGCGCGGAGCCTTGACCATCCGCGGATCGTCAGCTTTGCCGGAATGCATAAGCTCGAAGCGATTACTGCGCTCTATCACATCTCTTCGGTTCTGGTGACGAACGACAGCGGTCCCGCGCACTTCTCGGCCATCACGCCGATTCGATCGATTGTTCTCTTCGGCCCGGAGACCCCGCGGCTCTACGGAAGCCTGGGGAATACAGAATCCATTACGGCCGAGTTGTCCTGCTCACCCTGCGTCACGGCCGCAAACCAGAAGAATTCGGCCTGCAACGACCCCGTGTGCATGCGCATGATCACACCGGAAAGGGTGTTGGAATCCATCCGCGCAGTGCTCGACAGCGAGGCCGAAAAGCCGTATCTCGTGCACATCGCCGGCGTTCGCGACTGGTAGCTCCAGGGTTCGGCTCCCGCGCATCGCTGCGGCCCCGGCTGCGATCCTCAGCCGCTGTGGGTTAGTCTGCCATCAGAGGTGCCTTCATGAGTGTGCCGGTCTCCGACGCCATCCGATCCATGCTTGTCCATCCCTGGAATCCGGCGGGCAGGGGCTCCGTGGACGCACAGGCTCTCGAATCCTGGGTTGAAGATCGCCTGGGGCGGCACCGCCAGGCCATCGACCCGCTGCTGGCCGTCGCGGGCGAT
>PMAM01000276.1 GCA_003152595.1 Acidobacterium sp. | reverse complement strand
TTCAGCAGCCGCGACAATCCCCGATCCGCCAGCAGCTTTCCTCCCGTCTGGCACCTCGCGCAGTAGTCCGTTTCGTTATCCGCATACCGGATCCGCTGAATCTTCTCCCCACATCGCGGACAGGGCTCGCCAAACTTCCCGTGCACCGCCATCTCCGGACGAAACGCCGTCACCTTCTCCGGAAATCCCTCGCCTGTTTCCTCGCGCAGCCGATCGATCCACAACCGCAGCGTCGCCTGCGTCGCCTCATACAGCCGCGCCCACTCCTCATCCTTCATCCGATGTGTGAGCATCACCGGCGAAAGCTGCGCTGCATGCAGGATTTCATCCGAGTACGCATTCCCAATCCCGCTCACCCATCGTGGATCGGTCAGCGCCCGCTTTAGCGTCCGATTCTCCGCCGTCAGCGCTGCCCGAAACTCCGCCTGGCCGCACCCCAGCACATCGATCCCTCCCGGATCGAGCCCCCGCAGCCCCTCCTCCCCCGCTACCACATATAAGGATGCCCGCCTCTTCGACCCCGCCTCGGTCAGCACCAGCGTCCCCGACGAAAAATCGAAAGCCGCCAGGGCATTCCTCCCCGCGAGCTTCGCCCCCACCGGCTTCCAGTGCAGCCGCCCTGCAATCATCAAATGCAGAACAAGCCACACATCGTTATCCATGCCAATCGCAATCCGCTTCCCAATCCGCCGCAGCTCGCCTACCGTGCGCCCTTCCGCGCTCTCCAGCCGCGGCTCCACCGTCCGCAGCAGCGTAAAGCTCGCCAGCCGAATTTTCTCCAGCCGCTCTCCCTTGATGCGCTTTTCCAGCGCCGTCAGGTACGCTGTGATGTCGGGNNCGAATAAAATGCCCTCTGGCAAAGGCGCACCACTAAATCCGCGTCTAAATGAACCAAATGATGGAATTCCACATTGCGCGTGAGGTCCGCGACCGCTACCAGGTCAGCGACACCCTCTTCAACTTCGTCGGCAACGTCATCTTTGCCGACCTCGCCTCCTGTCGCGAACTCGCCTACCGCATGACCGAGGTCCGCACCGCTGCCGGACTCGATCCCATCCACCCCGGCGCGCTCTTTGCTATGGGCCTCATCGACGAGATCAGCCACGCCATCGTCGCCCGCTATCGCCAGAGCCGCGACCCCCAGGTTAGCCAGGCCGCACTGCATTGGTTCTCCCGACGCGTCGGCGACGACAACGTCGAGCGCCTCCTCCGCACTTTCGTTCAGGAATTCCCCAACGTTGCCATCTATCGCGGCGAAGTCTCCCTCGACCGCTGGCTCGACCACTCCACCGAAGGTCTCCAGCATCGCGAAGCCGTCCTCGAAGAGCTGATGCTCCTCTGGCTCGCCAACCAGAACCCCGCTTTCCACCCCTTCCGCGAGCTTTACGACGACACGAAGCTCGCCCAAAGCACCGCCTACAAGGAAGTGACGACGCAGCTCGGCAGCTACTTCGCCACTCGCCCCGCAACCGGCATGGGCCGCGGCAATCTGCTCGACCTCCTCATCGCCCCCATGCAGGCCGCACCCGATTCTCTCAGCGGCCAACTTGCCTGGATTCGTGATAATTGGGCCGACTATCTCGGGGAAAGCTTCAGGAAAATCCTCCTCGCCGCCGACGTCCTCAAAGAAGAAGAAGTCGCCATCTGGATGCGCTTCCACCCCACCGACGCGCACCGCTGGCACGCCCCGCTCAGCGACACGCACCACTCCGAAGTCCCCGACTTCCGCTCCATACACCCAGGCGACATCGAGTACGAGCGCTTCAGCCCCGATCAGGACTGGATGCCCAACGTCGTCATGATCGCCAAAAGCACCTACGTCTGGCTCGCCCAGCTTTCCCGCCAGTACGGCCGCCCCATTGAACGCCTCGACCAGGTTCCCGACGAAGAACTCCAGACCCTCGCCAACCGCGGCCTCAACGCCCTCTGGCTCATCGGTCTCTGGGAGCGCTCCCGCGCCTCCGAGCGCATCAAGCACATGCGCGGTCAGCAGGATGCTGTTGCCTCCGCCTACTCGCTCTTCGACTACCGCATCGCCGACGACCTCGGCGGCGATCACGCCTACCGCAATCTGCGCGACCGCGCCGCCCGCCACGGCCTCCGCCTCGCCTCTGATATGGTCCCCAACCACATGGGCATCGACTCCCCCTGGGTCGTTGAGCACCCGGAGTGGTTTCTCTCCCGGCCCGACCGCCCCTGGCCCTCTTACAACTTCAATGGCCCCGACCTCTCCCCCGACGGCCGCGTCGAAATCAAAATCGAGGACCACTACTACGACCAGTCCGACGCCGCCGTCGTCTTCCAGCGCCGCGATAACCACTCCGGCCACACCCAGTACGTCTACCACGGCAACGACGGCACCAGCTTCCCCTGGAATGACACCGCGCAGCTCAACTACCTCCGCGCCGATGTCCGCGAGCAGGTCATCCAGACCATCCTCTACGTCGCGCGCCTGTTCCCCATCATCCGTTTCGACGCGGCCATGACCCTCGCCCGCCGCCACGTCCAGCGTCTCTGGTTTCCGCTCCCCGGCAGTGGTGGATCCATCCCCTCACGCGCCGAATTTGCCATGACCCAGGAAGAATTCGACCGCGCCATGCCCAATGAGTTCTGGCGCGAAGTCGTCGACCGCGTCGCCGCCGAAGTCCCCGGCACGCTCCTGCTCGCCGAAGCCTTCTGGCTCATGGAGGGCTACTTCGTTCGCACTCTCGGCATGCACCGCGTCTACAACAGCGCCTTCATGAACATGCTCCGCGACGAGGAAAACGCCAAGTACCGCTCCGTCATCAAGAACACCGTCGAGTTCGATCCCGACATCCTCAAGCGCTACGTCAACTTTATGAGCAATCCCGATGAGCGCACGGCGATTGACCAGTTCGGCACCGGCGATAAATATTTCGGCGTCTGCACCATGATGGCTACCCTTCCAGGCCTCCCCATGTTCGGCCACGGCCAGGTTGAAGCCTTCACCGAAAAGTACGGTATGGAATACAAGCGCCCCCGTTATGAGGAGAACCCGAACCAGCCCCTCGTCGACCGCCACATGCGGGAGATCGCGCCGCTGCTCAAAAACCGCCACGTCTTCACCGAGAGCGCCAACTTCGCCCTCTTCGACTTCTGGCTCGACAACGGCACTGTCGACGAAAACGTCTTCGCCTGGTCCAATCGCGCCGGCAATCAGAGTGCCCTCGTCGTCTACCACAACAAATACGCCAACACCTCAGGCACCCTCCACCGTTCCTCGTTCCGCACCGACAAAAACACCGGCTCCCTCTACAGCACCCAGCTTCACGAAGCGCTCGCGCTCCCCGGCGGACACGACGCCGTCCTCGCGTATCACGACAACGCCACCCACCTGCACTACCTCCGCCGCGCCGGCGAGATTCGCGAACGCGGCCTCCGCCTCGACCTCCACGCCTACCAGTACCATGTGCTGCAAAACTGGCGCGAGATGATCCCCACCGTCGACTACCCCTGGGACGCGCTCTGCTCCGACCTCAACGGCACCGGCGTCTGGAGCCTCGACGACGCCCTCGCCAAATTCAAGCTCCGCCCCGTGCATGACGCGCTGCGCACCGCCCTCCATTGCGACACGCTCCGTTGCTTCTCCGACATCATCGAAGCCGAAGCCGCCGATGGTACCGTGCGTCTCCCCGGCGCGCATCAGGCCCCCTGCAGCTGCGAAGAAACCCTCGCCGGGCTCGAAAAAAATGCCGAGCGCTTCTTCCTGGCCGCGTTCGACGCCCTCAAACTCACCGCCGCACCGCAACCTGCTGAACCCGCCACAACACCCGGCCGCCAGGCTTCACCTGCAGCGACTGAGCCCGCAGCACTCGAACCCAAAACTCCGCAGCCCGCCGCAGCGCAAACCCCCACCGACCCAGCCCGCACCGCACGCGAGCACTACCACCAACTCCTCGCCGCTACCGAGAAACTCCCCAACCTCGAAAAGGCCTTTAACCGCAGCTGGCCCTCCGAAGCCCGCCTGGTCCTGCCCAGCTACAGCCCCCAGACCGAAGCCGTCACCGTCCTCGCCCCCGTCGTTGCCTGGTGTCTCGTGCGTGCCTTGATCGACGCGCTCCCATCGACGCGGAATCCTGGCGAAACGTTCGACAGACTCTACTTCCGCTTCGCCCTCGCCGATGCCTTCCAGCCCCTCGGCCTCGACGCCAACTCTGCCTACCGCGCCGCCGCCCGCGTCCATATCCTCATCGCCGCGCCCCAGCGCCCGCTGCCCTCCACCACTCAGCCGCTCCTCTCGTGGGACGACCCCGACACCGTCTGGCTCACCGGTCTTCACACCGCGCAGGGCCATCGCTACTTCAATAAGGAAGCCCACGAGCAGCTGCTCTGGTGGTCCGTTCTGCCGCAGCTCATCGTCGCCGCCGAAAAGGATCCTTCCGCCAAATCCTCAGCCACAAGGATCACCCTCCGCGCCCTCGAAGGCCGGATCGACGAAGCCACCGCCGCCGCCGCACAATCGGGCTACCGTCTCGACAAGCTCCTGCAACCGAATGCAACTACTACCGAAAAAAGCTTGACAGGATCTGCTCCTGCAGAAGAACCAGGCCGGTCAGAAGACGAACCCGTCCCATCCACCACAGAGCGCACCAACTGATCCCGGGTGCCCCGGGTTTCGCTTTTGAGACCCGGGCAAGAACCCGCTCCAGGCTCCAGGCTACCGGCTACCGGCTACCGGCTACCAACTCGCTTTACCTCCGCCCTTCCCGCTTCTGCGCCAGCACCAGCCCCCGCGGCGTCGGCAGTAGCACCACTGAGATCAGCCCCTCGGCCTCCAGCCGCAACGCCGCCTCCCGCACCACACCCGGATGCGAGCTGGCGTCGTGCATCAGGATCAGCCCCGTCGGCCGCATCTGCGGCAGATACCGCCGCACCTCCTGCTCTCGAATCTCCAGATCGCTGTCGCTATAGAACAGATCGATCGTCCCAGGCACCTGCATCGTGAGGCTCGACTCGTTCCGCAGTTCAATCCACTCCGCCACGCCCGACTCTGTAATCTTCGTTTTCGCCTTCTCAAATACCACCGGATCGAACTCACAGCTCACGATCCGCCCGAAACCATTGCGCTGCAGGCCACGCGCCATCCACACCGCGCTCACACCGAGAAACGCGCCCGTCTCCACGATCAGCTCCGGCTTGATGGTCGTCACCAGCGTCGCCAGAAATTCCAGCACCTCCACCTCGGCAGTCATCGAGTCGTACATGCTCCACCGCTCCGGGTGAGGACACTCCGGCGTCGCCCGGTGATACTCCGGCAGTTGCGCGCCCGCCGCCCGCTCGGCCTGCAGCATCACCTTGTGTTCCTGCTTCAGCTTCTTTCTGAAAAGCCCCACAATCTCTCCTGAACCAAACGTTGATTGTAGTGGGAGGAAAGCAAAAGGCGAGCCTGGAAGCGAGCGAAAAGGCGAGTGATGAAGCGAGCCGAAAACCGCGCAACCAATTGAGCAGAGAACGAAGCAGCTGAGTCATACAACCCGGCTTCCTTCCCGCTCGCCACTCGTTGTTCCGCTCGCCTCTTTGCTCGCTCTTCCACTCGTTTTTCTGCTCGTCCTTCCGCTCGTCGTTCTGCTCGCCTTTGGCTCCTCCACCCTGTACCCTGATCTCATGAAAGTCGCCCTCCTCGGATTCGGCACCGTTGGCAGTTCCGTTGCGCGCATCCTCTGCGATCTCAAGCCCGAAGCCCTCTCGCTCTCCCACATCTTCAACCGCGGCGTGACCCGCAAGAAGGTTGACTGGGTCCCGAACAACGTGATCTGGACCGAGGATTTCGACGAGGTCCTCCGCTCCGACGCCGACGTCATCGTCGAGCTGGTAGGCGGCCTTGAACCGGCCGGCGCCTGGGT
>PMAM01000023.1:3438-3961 GCA_003152595.1 Acidobacterium sp. | reverse complement strand
AGACCGCCATCGTCGAAGGCCTCGCCCAGCGCATCTCCGACGGCGACGTTCCGAGTTTCCTCGCCGACAAGCGCGTCCTCGCCCTCGACCTCTCCCTCATCGTCGCCGGCACCAAATATCGCGGCCAGTTCGAAGAGCGCCTCAAGACCATCATGAAAGAGCTGATGGAGAATCAGAACTCCATTATCTTTATTGACGAGCTCCACACCCTCGTCGGCGCCGGATCCGCCGAAGGCTCGCTCGACGCCGCCAACATCCTCAAGCCCGCGCTCTCCCGCGGCGAAATTCAATGCATCGGCGCAACCACCCCCGCCGAATACCGCAAGTCCATCGAGAAGGACCGCTCCCTCGAGCGCCGCTTCCAGGCCGTCAAGGTCCCGCCGCCCAACGAAGAAGACGCCATCAAAATCATCAACGGCATTAAGGACCGCTACGAGAAATTCCACGCCGTCAGCTACACCGACGAAGCCATCAACTTCGCCGTAGCCCACTCCAATCGCTACATCTCCGACCGCTTCCTGCC
>PMAM01000023.1:0-3423 GCA_003152595.1 Acidobacterium sp. | reverse complement strand
CGCTTCTACTCCGACGAAGAACGCAAAGAGCGCGACAACCTCCGCGCCCTCCGCGACAAATACCACCTCGACGACTCCACCGCCGGCATCGTCGGCCGCGAGGACATCGAGGACGTCGTCAGCCGCTGGACCGGCGTTCCCGTCACGTCTATTAAGGAAGAAGAAACGCAGAAGCTGCTCCGTGTGGAAGAGGAGCTGCACAAGCGGGTCATCTCCCAGGACAAATCCATCTCGGCTTTGGCTCGTGCCATTCGCCGCTCGCGCGCCGGACTCAAATCGCCTGCCCGCCCCATCGGTTCGTTCCTCTTCCTCGGACCCACCGGCGTCGGCAAAACCGAAATGGCCCGCACCCTCGCCCAGTTCCTCTTCGGCAGCGAGAAATCCCTCATCCGTTTCGATATGTCGGAGTTCATGGAGAAGCACTCCGTCTCGAAGCTCATCGGTTCGCCTCCGGGATACGTCGGATACGAGGAGGGCGGCCAGCTCACCGAGCGCGTCAAGCGTTCCCCCTACTCCGTCGTCCTGCTCGACGAAATCGAGAAGGCCCACGCCGACGTTTTCAACATCCTGCTCCAGGTCTTTGAAGACGGTCAGCTCACCGACGGCCTCGGCAACACCGTCGACTTCAAGAACACGATCATCATCATGACCTCGAACATCGGCGCCCGCCACCTCCAGCGCAAGCAGGGGCTCGGCTTCCAGAGCGACCGCGAAGACCTCGTCATGGAGAAGATCGAAGACCTCGTCATGAACGAAGTCAAGCGCACCTTCAACCCCGAGTTCCTCAACCGCATCGACGAGATCATCCTCTTCCAGTCGCTCACCGACGCAGATCTGATCCAGATTCTCGAGCTGCTCGTCCAGCAGCTCAACCAGAACCTGGCGCAGAAGGCCATCACCATCTCCGTCACCGAAGACGCCAAGAAGTGGATCCTCGAAAAGACCCTGGTCGACCGCAGCTACGGAGCCCGCCCGCTCCGCCGCGCCCTCCAGCGCTACGTCGAAGACCCGCTCTCCGAAGCCCTCATCGCCGGCGGCATCGCCGAGCGTCCCGCCTTCCTCGAGGTCTACCTCGACAACAACCAGCTCTTCTACCGCCCCGTCGCCAAGGACGGCGAAGAGAAAACCGTGGGAGCCCTGCTGGTCAATTAACCAGCCTCGAACTGAACCGCAGGAAAAGGCCCTGTTCCGAAGGAACAGGGCCTTTTTCCACCCCGGGGCGCGGCCAGGTTCACCCCACAGCAAGTAGCTAAGGCCTTTTCCGTCCATACATCAATCGAATCGGTTTCGCCTTCCGCACAAAAGTAAGGGAGGAGTCGTATCACCCGTCCCTTTTTGGGAAAAGCCAGACCCCTGCCCAGCGTTCTGGTCGGCATTAGCTCCATCTCGAACCGTCAAACCAGGAGACCCCTCACTCCATCCGCGTCGCCGTCAGCTCCACCTGCATCTTCCCCTTGCTGTCCAGATCGTCAGCCGAAAACACCACCGTCGGCTTCCCCACCGGAATCAGCACCACCGAATCCCACCGGTTCTGCCGGATCACCGGGTCACCGACCGGCGATCCAGCAACCAGATGCTGCTCCTGCGCCAGGCTGCTCACCTCTGCGGACAGGTTGAAACTCACCTTGTCGCCCACCTCCTTCACCTGCCGCACGTCGAAGTTCACACCCAGGTCCAGATACTGAAACTGCGTCGACCCGCCCGCCGTTCCTGTCGCGATCGGTATCCTCGACCCCGTCCGGATCCGCTGCTGCCCGCCCGGGCGACCCGTCACAATCGTCGCGATGTAACTCCGCGAGTTGTCCACCTTTCCCGCATCGTTAATTTCATCGAGCGTGAAGATCAGCCGATAAAAATGCTCCGGCGGATTGGCCTCACTCGTCGACGCCTTTGCCGAATCCTGCGCCCGCAACCCCGGCGACACCAGCAAACNNATCGGATCGCCCACATGCTTCTGCGCTTCTATCACCTGTTGCTGTACCTTCGCCGGCACATCGTTCGCGAACGCCACCAGCGCCTGCTCCTCTGCACTCAGTGGCCGCGGCATCGGAAACACCTCCATCCTTGGCAGCTGATTCTCCGCTTCCGCCCGCGATTCTCGCTCAGCCGTTCTGCCGTTTTGAAGGGGCACAGCTTCAGCTGTGCCATTATGCTGGCCGAAGATCTCCGGCTTCAGCCGCCGAGGCATGTTCTCTTCCCCATTGTTGGCTTTCATGCCTGGATACGGGGATTGAGTCGTAGCTGAAAGAGTCACACCAGGCGCCTTCGGCTTCCACGCAATCTCCGGCCTCTGCGGACTTCGCATCACCCAAACCATCCCAACCAGCACCATCACCGCCAAACCCGCCGCAACCGCCGCGCCCCAAACCCACAACACCCGCCGCTGCGACTCCGACTCCCGCGCCCGCGACAGTACGCGCGCCAGCACCACCCGCGCTTCCGGAACCTCCCCCGGCTCCGCATAACTCCGCAGCGCGCGGTCGATCAGCGCATCGTAGCGATCACCCATCTCCTCATCCCCGCGCATATCGCCGCTCCTCCATCGCCGCCATCTTCTCCTTGAGCATCGCTCGCGCCCGCATCAGCCGCGTTCGAACCGTCCCTTCCGCCATCCCCATCGCCGCCGCAATTTCCCGTGAGTTCATCTCCACGGACAACGCCAGCACCTGCCTCAACTCCTCTGGCAAACTATCGATCAGCCGATGCACCGCCACCTCCCAGTCCCCCGCCGCCATCATCTCCTCTGGACTGAGCCCCGCATCGGCAAGTTCCTCGATCCCGGGTTCGTCCTCCGGCTGAGATCCTCGATCCGAATGGCGGCGTAGCCGCGTCTGTCTGGACGACCAGTCCACGGCCAGTCGCCACGCACTCCGCGCCACGTACGCCTTCTCATTCCGCAAACCCCGCCACGCCCGCGCCCGCCAGATCTTCAGGAACGCCTCCTGCGCCGCGTCCTCCGCATCGTGCGCATTCCGCAGCACCGCCCATGCCACCCGATAGGCGAATCTCCACTGCCGCTCGACCAGACCTGCNNTTTTTTGAACCGTGACGTGGACCCGGTGCCCGGCGCCCGGTGCTCTGTGCCCGGTTTTCCGGCTCTTGCCTCGCTCCCCGCTCTCGGCTAAGCTGGCGCCCAGCCGCTATCTTTCACCCGAGGTGTTCCCTGATGGACCAGCACAATCTCAACATGATGATGGGCATGATGAGCGTCTTTGGCGTCATCGCCCTCATCGGAACCGCGATCTACATCGTCCCCTTCTGGTTCATCTTCAAAAAGGCGGGCTTCTCTCCCTGGCTCTGCCTGCTGCTTCTCCTGCCCCTGGTCAACATCGTCATCCTCTACGTGCTGGCCTTCACCGAATGGAAAGTGGTGCCCGTAGCCCAGCCACCGGTCTACATCCCTCCCCAGGCGTGACCGCCGAC
>PMAM01000320.1:2923-35854 GCA_003152595.1 Acidobacterium sp. | reverse complement strand
GAGCAGCAGGAGGAAGCCCTTGCCGCCTGCTGGCAGGAGGGCTACGGGAACGGCAGCAAATCGAAACGGATTCTGCTCCCCGTTCGCCACCTCCGCGAATGGATCGAGCACAACATTCTGCTGGAGCTTACCGCCGCGCCGTTCTCGAAAGATGATCCGCGACTGGTGCCCGAGGCCGGTTCCTGCGTTGATTGCCCCAAGCGCACTGGGCACAACACGCTTCTGTTTGAGGGCGTCGGGACGAAGCACGACAGTTGCTCCGATCCGAAATGCTACGCCGTCAAGCTGGAGGTGCACGTCAGGCAGACCGTCGCGGCCAAGCCGAAGCTGGTACAGATCAGCACCGCTTACGGACAGACGAAGGACGGTAGCGCCGCCATTCCCCGCAACAGGTACGTCGAAGTCCGGCAGGACAAGCCGCAGAAGAAAGAGCAGCGCGACTGGCCGGAATACAAGACGTGTAAGTTTACCGCCGAGGCCATCGTCACGGAAGGCAGCGAGAAAGGCGAACTGCGCCGCGTGTGCGCCAATCCCGAATGCCCGGTCCATCATCCGAAGAAGAAGCAACAGCGGACACAGGCCGCCGATGGTGCCTTCAAGGCCGAACAGGAGAAGCACCGCCGCGAGGAGGCGCTCGCCAAGACGACCGGGCTACGCGTCCTGAAAGCCATTGGCGAGGCCGTTCCCGTCCGGCTGATGAAACGCGACCTGCAGTTTGCGGTCACTCGGCTGACAGCACTCCTCGACGAACGGCGGGTTGCGGTTCTCATTCGGCAGCACAGCATGGGCAAGCCGAAGGACGGCGAGGCGCCGGCGAAACTGCTGGCAGCTCTTCTGTCGAAGGCGGAGGAAAGCCAGCTCGGGCGCATTTTGGTCGAGACGGTCATTCTGCTGTCCATGCGCCCCGAGGCCGATTCCGCGAAAGTCCTCCGCGATGCCGCTCAGACCTATAAGGTGGACATCGAAGCCATCGCCGCGAATGTCAAACAGGAGTTCGCCGCGAAGGAGAAGGCGATGAGCACAAAGAAGGCTGTGCCCAAACCGGCGGCGAAGCCGACGAGGAAGACTGCGGCCTAGCAATCAATTTATCCATCGGACTTGCGGAGCCTGCAACCACAGGCTTCGCATTTTTGTGTCCGCTTGCCCGTCTTCCCGCCCTTTTGCGATGCTCCTGCCCTCCGGCAGGAGCGCCATCTTTCGCCCACCCGACGGGCAGCGCCGCCCCGTTGGGGCGGCGATTACCTGTTATTGACACCCGCCTCGCGTCCGCCTACGCTGAAAATCGTATGGAAGTCCAGCTTACCCCTGACCAGAAGGCATTTGTCCGCGAGGCCATTGAAAGCGGACGCCTCCACCGTGAGGAAGATGCTGTTCAGGAAGCTCTTTCCCTGTGGGAAGAGCGCGAACGCACGCGCGCGGAAATTCTGACGGCCGTCGATCTGGCGGACGCTTCCATCGCACGAGGCGAGGGGCGCGTTATCACGCAGGAATCCATGCGGCAACTGGCCGACGAAGTGAAACAGCGTGGCCGCAGCCGCCTCGCCGCCGAGCAGTCATCGTCTCGCTGATGGCTCACCGCCTTGCACCGGAAGCCGAAGCCGAGCTCGATGACATCTGGTATTACGTCGCCAAAGAAAGCGGCAGCATCGAGATCGCCGACCGGCTCATCGATTCCATCACTGAGATTTTCTATCTTCTGGCCCGCCACCCCCACATCGGACGCCAGCGCGATGTGGATCTGCGCCCGGGCCTGCGTAGCTTTGCTGTTGGGCAATATGTCATCATCTACCGCGCCGACCAGAGGGACGTGCTGATCCTTCATGTATTCCGGGGCAGCCGGGATATCGAGTCCCTGTTGCGGCAGTAAAGACGACAGCTTCGAACCTTATGAACCACTGGTTCGTTGATTTGTCGAAGGGCACTCGCTGCCTTGTTTTCCAGTTGCTTCCTCGCCCCACAGGACGTAAAACGGTACTTTCCAATAACTTGCTGTCCGAAAGAAGCTGATTCGTGGGTACGAGCACTGCCATTGGCTTTGAATCGAAGCTGTGGGCCGCAGCCGACGCCCTGCGCAACAACATGGACGCTGCCGAGTACAAGCACGTCGTCCTCGGCCTCATTTTCCTCAAGTACATCTCCGACGCCTTCGAGGCCAAGCACGCCGAGTTGGAGTCCCAGCGAGCCCAAGGAGCCGATCCCGAGGACCCGGACGAGTACCGGGCCGCCAACATCTTCTGGGTTCCCAAAGAGGCGCGGTGGGAACATCTGAGGGCCAACGCGCCCCAGCCGAAGATCGGGACCGTAGTGGACGACGCCATGGCCGCCATTGAGCGCGACAATCCCTCCCTCAAGAGCGTCCTGCCCAGGGATTACGGCCGCCCCGGCCTCGACAAGCAGCGGCTCGGTCAGCTCATCAATCTGGTCAGCGACATCGGCCTCGGCAGCCCAGCCGACCGCGCCACAGACGTCCTCGGACGAGTCTACGAGTACTTCCTCTCCCAATTCGCCAGTGCTGAGGGCAAGAAGGGCGGCCAGTTTTACACGCCCTCGCGCGTCGTCCGCGTTCTGGTCGAGGTGCTCGCGCCCTACAAAGGCCGCGTCTACGACCCCTGCTGCGGCTCCGGCGGCATGTTCGTCCAGAGCGAGAAGTTCATCGAGGCGCACAGCGGACGGATCGGCGACATCTCCATCTACGGGCAGGAGTCCAACTACACCACTTGGCGGCTGGCAAAGATGAATCTCGCCATCCGCGGCATCGACGCGCAGATCGCCCACGGCGATACCTTCCATGCCGACAAGAACCCCGACCTCAAGGCCGATTACGTCCTCGCCAACCCGCCCTTCAACGATAGCGACTGGCGCGGCGAACTGCTCAGGGATGACAAGCGATGGGTCTACGGCCCTCCGCCCGCCGGAAACGCCAACTTCGCTTGGGTCGAGCACTTCATCTGGCACCTTGCGCCCACAGGGCTCGCCGGATTCGTTCTGGCGAACGGCTCCATGTCCTCTAACCAGTCCGGCGAGGGCGAAATTCGCCGCAACATCATTGAAGCCGATTTGGTGGACTGCATGATCGCGCTCCCCGGCCAGCTTTTCTACTCCACCCAGATCCCCGTTTGCCTCTGGTTTCTTGCCCGCAGCAAAAAGAACGGACGCTTTCGCGACCGTCGCGGCGAGACGCTGTTTATCGACGCGCGGAAGATGGGCGCGCTCACAGATCGGGTGCATCGCGAGCTATCGGACGCTGATGTCGCGAAGATCGCGGGCACCTACCATGCCTGGCGAGGAGATAAGGATGCGGGCACCTACGCGGATATTCCCGGTTTCTGCAAGGCTGCCGCGCTGGAGGACATCCGGAAACATGGCCACGTCCTGACGCCTGGCCGTTACGTTGGCGCGGAAGCCGTCGAGGACGACGGCGAGCCATTCGAAGAAAAGATGGCGCGTCTCGCAGCCACGCTTCGGCAGCAGCAAGGAGAGGCTGCGAGTCTCGACGCTGCCATCACCTCCAATCTCAGGGAGCTTGGCTATGGTGAATAGTGGGATCGACGGCGGCATCTATCCCCGCGGGTTCGATCCTGCCTTCGATTGGCCGTGGCCTTTGGTCAAGGCGAAGTCGGTCGTTCGGCTGAACTACGGAAGGGCATTACGGGAGGGCGACCGCTCGCTTGGCCAAATCCCCGTTTACGGCACAAACGGGCAGTGTGGTTTCCACAACAGTGCCCTTGCTTCAGGCCCAGGTGTGATCTTGGGCCGAAAGGGCCAAGGACCGTTAGGAGTCGAATGGTGCGATTCAGATTATTGGGTAATTGATACCGCTTACTTTGTAACTCCGCTCGATGACCGCATTGACCTGCGTTATTTCTATTACCTGACGAAGTACATCGGTCTGAATCACCTGAAAGATGGTACATCGAATCCGGGTTTGTCCCGCGATACTTTTGGGGACCTGCTCCTGCCGCTCCCGCCCATGGAAGTTCAACTGGCAATCGCAGGAATTGTCCGGGAACTCGACGACAAGATCGAACTGAACCGAAAGATGAACGAGACCCTGGAAACGATGGCTCGGGCGCTGTTCAAATCCTGGTTCGTGGACTTCGATCCTGTTCGTGCCAAGGCCGAAGGCCGCGACACAAGTCTTCCTACACCCATCGCCGACCTCTTCCCCGACTCATTCGAAGACTCCGACCACGGCGAGATTCCGAGGGGATGGCCTCTTAAGACGATGGATGAGGAATTCAGAATCACGATGGGCCAATCGCCGCCGGGTGATACCTATAGCGAGGAAAATGTCGGCTTACCCTTCTACCAAGGCCGAACCGACTTCGGAGACCGCTATCCCCGGCGCCGCATCTATTGCTCCGCCCCGACGCGGCTGGCCGAGTCAGGCGACACGCTGGTGAGCGTTCGCGCCCCGGTTGGTTCGGTGAATATGGCCTACGAGCGGTGCTGTATTGGCCGTGGAGTCGCTGCGGTGCGCCACCTTTCGGGGGCATCCTCGTACACCTGCTATGCACTGCAAGCTCTGAAGTACGTGTTCAATACCTTCGAAGCCGAGGGAACCGTGTTCGGTTCAATTAGCAAGAAGGACTTTCATGCAATCAGGCAGCCCGCTCCACCTCCCTTGGTTGTCGGCGCATTCGAGCGTTTAGCCGGTTCGCTCGACCAGGGAATTCTGGCGAACTCGGCAGAGTCAGACACCCTCGCCGAGTTGCGCGAAGTCCTTCTGCCAAGGGTCATCTCCGGCGAACTCCGCATAACCGCCGTGCGCGACGAGATCACAGCCCAATGAGCCCGAGGGTGCCAAGATTTGAACTGCCACGAGATATCGAGAATTATCTCGCGGCACTTTCCAAGCTCTACGAACACAGCAAGAAAGCCGAAAGTCTCGAAGTCATCGTAAACGCCCAAGTCAGAGTTCATGAGCAATGGGATAGCTGGGATGGTGGATACGGCCACGCTCTTTTTCTTTCCGTTCCTGAGGACATCTATCTCGGGTTAATTGAAAGGCGACAAGGTCTCCAAATCTCGATCTGCTCCGACTTGAACAAGTTGCACAATGTTCAGAATGAAAACTTCTCTGAAGTTTTTATTGAGATGCAGAAAGGCGAAGATCGAGACTGGCGGCTTGAATCAGGTGCGCTGCGCAATCCAAAGCGCGCAGTAGGTCCCGATGCTATATCGCGTATTTGGGGCGACGGCGGATATCGGGTATTCCTAAGTCACAAGGCAGGGGTAAAGAGAAAGGTCGCCGCGCTGAGCGACGCTCTTAGGCCATTCGGCATTTCTGCGTTTGTCGCACATGACAATATTCGCGTCACCAAGGAATGGCAGGACGAGATCGAAAATGCACTTGGATCAGCTGATGCCTTCGTCGCGTTGCTTACGGAGAAATTCCATGCCAGCGAGTGGACAGATCAGGAGGTTGGCTTCGCCCTTGGGCGTGGGATTCCCCTGATTTGCGTTAAGCTCGGCCGCGATCCCTATGGTTTTATCGGCAAGTTCCAAGCGCTCTCCTGTGATTGGGAGAGTGCCCCAGTAGAACTGGCGAAGCTGCTCATCAAGTACCCTCGCATGGTCGACGCCTATATCGCCGCTCTTCCGCAATGTAGCAGTTTCGACGAGGGAATCAGGCTTGCCGAAGTCCTTGGGGAGATTGACTCGCTCACGACTACGCAGGTTGATGCTATGGCGGATGCTTTTAACCACGATTCTCAACTGCATGGGTGCTGGGCTTTCAACGGGGCAAAACCGAACCTGCACGGAACCGGGTTGGCTCCCCATCTTTCGCGAGCTACAGGGCACAAGTATGTGGTGACTGAATCAGGGGACATAGAAAGGAAAAGGAAATGAGCGGCACCTTCACCGAGTCGGTCGTTGAAGATGCTGCCCTCGAATGGTTCGAAGGCCTTGGTTATGCGGTCCTGCACGGACCGGAGATCGCCGCTGGGGAACCGGGCGCCGAGCGGGACGACTCCGGCTACCGTGACGTCATTCTCGAGCGGCGACTCCGTCAAGCGCTCGTAAGCCTAAATCCCACTCTGCCTCCTGAGGCCATTGCTGACGCCTACCGCAGGCTCACGCTCGCGGATGGGCCGTCGCCAATTACACGGAATCACGCGCTGCACCAACGCTTCGCTGAGGGCGTGAATGTCGAGTACACCCGACCGGACGGTTCTATCGGCGGCGCTCTCGTGCAGGTCATCGACTTTGACCACGCTGAGAACAATGACTGGGTGGCCGTGAACCAGTTCACGGCGGTCGAAGGCCAGAACACGCGGCGGCCCGACGTTCTGATCTTCATAAACGGCATGCCCCTGGTCCTGATGGAACTAAAAAACCCGGCGGACGAGAACGCAACCATCTGGAAGGCCTTCGATCAGATCCAGACGTACAAGGATCAAATCCCGGCACTCTTCACTTACAACGAAATCCTCATCATCTCCGACGGCATCGACGCACGGGTCGGATCGCTGACCGCGGACCGGGAACGGTTCATGCCGTGGCGAACCATCGAGGGCGAGGACCTGGCGCCAGCATCGCTGCCACAGTTGCAGGTTGTGTTGCAGGGCCTGCTGGATAAGCGTCGCCTGCTGGATTACCTGCGCTACTTCATCGTCTTCGAGGATGAGGGCGGCGGCATTCTGACNNGCCTCGCACGAAGAGGGCGACCGGCGCGTTGGTGTCGTCTGGCACACCCAGGGAAGCGGTAAGAGCCTAACCATGGCCTTCTATGCCGGACGGTTGGTGCTTGAGCCCGACCTGCAGAATCCCACCATCGTGATGCTCACGGACCGNNCACCTCCGTTCCCTGCTCCAGGTCTCATCGGGTGGCGTGGTCTTCACGACGATCCAGAAGTTTCTGCCCGAACCGGGCGAACGCTATCCGGAGCTTTCCGACCGGCGCAACATTATCGTGATTGCCGACGAGGCCCACCGCAGCCAGTACGACTTCATCGATGGCTTTGCTCGACACATGCGGGATGCGCTGCCACACGCTTCGTATATTGGGTTCACCGGCACGCCTATTGAGAAGACCGATGCGAACACTCGGGCGGTCTTCGGCGACTACATCAGCGTGTATGACATTCAGCGAGCCGTCGAGGACCATGCCACGGTTCCGATCTATTACGAGGGTCGTCTGGCGAAGCTGCAACTGGACGAGAGCGAAAAGCCGAAGCTGGACCAGAGCTTTGAGGAGGTCACGGAAGGCGAGGAGGTTGAGCGTAAGGAGCGGCTGCGTACAAAGTGGGCAGCCGTGGAGGCTTTGGTCGGCACCGAGAAGCGGCTGAAGCTGGTTGCGGAGGATCTGGTCCGGCACTTCGAAGAGCGGCTGGAGGCGATGGACGGCAAGGCGATGATCGTCTGCATGAGCCGCCGCATCTGCGTGGACCTCTACGACCAAATTGCAAAGCTGCGCCCTTCCTGGCACAGCGAAAACGACGACGCGGGAGTGCTGAAGGTAGTGATGACCGGCTCAGCGGCAGATGGACCCGAGTGGCAGAAGCACATTCGCGACAAGCGCCGCCGCGAGGCGCTGGCGAAACGCTTCAAGATCGCCAAGGACCCGTTCAAGATCGTCATCGTCCGAGACATGTGGCTTACCGGCTTTGATGTTCCCTGCCTCCACACCATGTATGTGGACAAGCCGATGCGAGGGCACGGGTTGATGCAGGCCATCGCAAGGGTAAATCGCGTCTTCCGGGACAAGCCGGGTGGTCTCGTTGTCGATTACCTTGGCATCGCACAGGAATTGAAGCAGGCGCTTGCGATCTACACCGAAAGCGGAGGAAAGGGCCGAACTGCGATACCGCAGGAAGAAGCTGTGGCCGCGATGTTGGAAAAGTGCGAGGTTTGTCGTGGGCTGTTCCATGGGTTCGATTGGTCGCGCTGGATTACGGGGTCCTCAACGGAACGGCTGGGATTGCTCCCAAACGCTCAGGAACACATCCTCCGCCTGGACGACGGAAAAACGCGACTCAATCAGGCGGTGACGGAGCTTTCCGTCGCGTTTGCTTTGGCTGTGCCGGATGATGAGGCGATTAGGATTCGCGACGATGTGGGCTTCTTCCAGGCGGTCCGCAACGTGCTAAACAAGTCAGTCAGCCAACAGTCTCGACCCGAGTATGAACTGGACGCGGCGATCCGGCAGCTTGTGTCCAAGGCGGTCATCACGGACGGAGTAGTGGACATCTTCTCTGCCGCCGGCCTGAAGAAGCCGGACATTTCTATCTTGTCGGATGAGTTTCTGGCGGAAGTGAGCCATCTCCCTCAGAAGAATCTTGCGGTAGAGCTATTGCGCAAGCTGCTCAACAACGAGATCAGGACACAGTCTCGGCGAAACCTGGTAAAATCCAGGCTGTTTTCTGAGGTTCTGGAGACCAGCTTGCGGAAATACCAGAACCGGGCAATCCAAGCCGCTCAGGTCATCGAAGAGCTTGTGGCCCTCGCCAAACAGATGCGCGAGGAAGCCGCAAAGGGTGCGGAGCTTGGCCTGACGGAAGACGAAGTGGCATTCTACGATGCCCTGGAAGTGAATGACAGCGCCGTAAAGATTCTCGGGGAACCAACTCTGAAGACCATCGCGCGAGAACTCGTCGATACTGTTCGTCGGAACACGACCATCGACTGGACGGTCCGCGAAAATGTTCGGGCCCATCTGCGCGTGCTTGTGAAACGAATCCTGCGCAAATACGGCTATCCGCCGGACAAGCAGGAGAAGGCGACGGTTACCGTTCTGGAGCAGGCAGAACTTCTATCCGCTAATTGGGCTTAACGGCCCCGAAGAATATGTTGCGACTCCACGAAGCGAGAAGTTCCTGTCCAGCGGATCGAATTTCGATAGGGAGGTCGGGAGACGCCCTTCGGCGCTGAGTATACGTCTCTCCTTGACTGTTCTGCCTTCGCGAGTACTCATCGTAAGTCTCCCGCTATAAGCTGTGTAGAATTGTGAGCGGAGGAAAGTTGACGAATGGCTATTGCCGACATCGTGAGGGCTCTCGACGAGGAAATCGCGCGTTTTGAGGAAGTCAGGAAACTATTACTGAGCAGTGGCGTAGGTGTGAGCAGCCGCGGTGCTGCGTCTTTCCACTATGGGGCAAACTTGACCAAGCCGGCTCGCAAGCGCAAGCCATTGAGCGCAGCGGCACGCGCGAGAATCTCCGCCGCTCAGAAAAAAAGGTGGGCTAAGCAAAAGAAGGAAGCCACCAGCAAGTAGCGGTCCCACTATGCGGCAGCCCTTTTCAGAAGAGGGCGATACTCAGTTTTCCGTACGCTGAGGATTCGAGAAATGCCGTTCGAGTTCTGCCCTGAAGATTTCGGCTCGTTCGTGGAGCCTGGCGTTCTGGATAGCCAGAGACGCCGGTATCGCCAGTGAAGCGGCCAGCCGGAGATGCTCGGCGGTGAAGCGATTCGGGCTGGTGTGAACGAAGGACAGAACCCCCACGGCTTCCTCGCCCGTGTACAGCGGAATGCCGAGCCACGATCCCTCCGTGGTTTCCCTCGAGAGGTTGCGCCAGTCACTTTCAAACCGAGTGTCAGAAACCAGGAGGCCTCCGCGTTGTCCGAGTGCCCGCATCAGGACCGGGAAAGCGCCTGAGTCCACCGTTTCTGCAAATTCGGATCTATGGGTTTTCCCGATTTCCGAGCAAACCTCGCGGGCGAGGAAAAGCCGGCCGGGAGCTTCGAGCAACAGAACCTGGGCAGTTTCGTACGGAATAAACGGGTGCACGTTTTCCAACAGATTGTCGAGGACAGCGTTCATAGGAGCGCAATGCGTGAGTGCCAGGGTGGCGTTCCGCAGTACCTGAGCCTCAAGAAAGTTTGACTTCGCCACGGCAAGACTGCGGCTTCTCGCTTCCTCTGCGCGAACCTGCGCAGTCGAATCCCGTAGCATCAGCAAATGCCGGCTCGGGAGCATGTTGGCCGATGAACTGAATTCCGTCAGAATTCGCGCCCCATCCGCTCGCAGCAGTTCCATCCGTCCGCGATATGGACCCTCCCCCAACAGGCGCCTCCATAACAGAGAGGGCTCGGTGGAGTCGGCAGAAAACTGGCCCATGGATCGGCCCACCAGCCTGTGATGATCGACTCCAAGAAGCCGGGAGGCAGCCGGATTGGCTTCCTGACAAATCAGCTGGTCATCGAGGATAAGAATCGCGTCCAGCGCACGGTCGAAAACCGAATGGAACTCATAATCACGGCGATCAAGAGATTCTCTGGTGAGCAGGAACCGGGTCTGAGCCAGCTGCAGGAACCGGGCATGCAGGAGGGCCATGATGCAAAGCACGATCGTCGCGCTGCCCAGCAGGATGAGGCTGGGCTGGCTGCGATAACGCGTCAGCATCGCTACGGCGAGAGCGACCGCAGCACAGGCGATGCCTGCTGCGGCAACTCTAAATGGAGAAACCCCGCGCAAAGATGGAACACCCTGAAGAGCATGATCTGGGGATCGCATGATTTCACCTTCCGCCCAACGCTTTTCTGGCAGCAGCGTCGATGGACCTATTGTGCCACCGTGACCTCTGACGTTGTTGCAAAAGCGCCATAAAGCACCCGCACCGCCCCACACGACCATCTTTCCACTCGGGCACTTCAGACACAGCATCAAGACTTGTCGGTACGGGTCGTGCGAATTCCTGCAACGCGGCCCAGGCACCTAAACAGCGTCGACTTTTCTTACTTTGACCACTTGCCGATGACAACTCGGGGAGTAACTTTGAAGCCCAAGTGCTCGTAGAACGCCTCGCTAGCGCAGCCATTGCTCCGCTGCCTGCACCATCGTCCGGCTGCCCGCCGCATTCGTGACGGAAGACCGTCAGGCCATCTGGCGCAATTATTTCTTTGACTGGCTCTGCCATAACTGCTAGAGTCAGGCCCCACAGGGCCCTCCTCTGCGACGGCTATGCATCTGAGTCCAATCATCTTTGCAACAGCCTTGGAAGCGGCTTTAGGCTACATCGCCGTTTGGGTGGTGTGTAGTGTGCTGAGCCTCCTTCTTATTGCTGCGCAGTTCGGGGTCAAATTCTTCTGGCTGAAAAAGGCGGCGGGCTCCAACAGGACGATAGGAGCCGAGCGTGCGGAGAAAAGCTGCGATGCCGTCTTAAGCTTTTGCGCGCTGCTCATTCCGGCGACCCTTGGGCTGCTCACCTGGCTGAATGAGAAGGTCGGACAGGGAACTTATGCGATTTTACTCGATTTTGCCCTGCTCTATTTCTTCGTCCTGCTGACCTTCACGGCGTATATTCGCTTTAATCTTCTGTGGACACCCAGCGCGGATTTTAAGGTGGACTCCGAGCCAGGGATCCGCTTTGGCCACTGGCTTACCATGGTGATGTGCTGCATCACCTTCGGACTTGTGTTGTTGAGTCTACCCGTTCTTGGGTTAGGCATTGGTTGGCTTAAGTTGAAGGATGCCCCTACGAAAGGCACGCAGACGTGCGGCGGGTCAAAAGAGATCCAGTGCACAACGCTGGCAGTCCCAAGCCCAATCGTGCACACAGAATGCAACTGCTCTGCTCAGCCCGCGGTGCAGCAGAGGCGTAAGAATGGCAGCGAGTCGATCGGGCCACATCCATGCAAATAGCAACGAAGCCATCGAATGCGAAGGAGGAGTCATGACGTTCCTAAACGCGTACCTTGCAGGGAGAGGAGAGTCTCCCGATCCGACCTTTCAGGAAGAGGATGAAGCTGCCCTAGTACTGTTTCTTCTCGAAGCCCGTGCACTTCGATCCACAGTGGGGCTTACGGTGCCCGATGACCCTGAAACGCTCGATCGCCTGCCTGCTGAACTGCTCGGTCCGACACATGAGGCCGACCTTGAGTTCGTCACTGTTTTTTTCTGCTACTTCTATGCGAAGCCGGACGCCTATATGCGGGACATGCGTCAATTCCGAGACTATTTTGTTCCAAGGTTCAGACAAGATAGGGCAAAACAGATTCAAGTGGCAGTGGGCCTACGGCTCAGATTCTTCGAGGCAACGGTCGCAGACCTGCGGGAAGCTGAGAGTCTCGATCTGTTCTTCGATACGACGCAAATACCGTCTCCGGTGGGTGCAAGTTCCTTCGGCCCGGCTGGCGTGCGATGAGATCTGCAAGACAAGGGTGCCGATCCCAACTGTCGATACAGAGCACACATTTGCGATTGGCAACCCTGTCCCGCGAGCGCAGATTCAGTGCGCCAGAGGGAAGGAAGTCAAGACACTTGTAACCGCCGTCCTCGTCGACATTCCCCCGCGTCGCTGAAGTCTTGGGATACGCGGTTCCCGTCAGTAATCCTGCATTGAGCTCCACCATGGCTTCGCCTATGCCACGCGGCAAGAGTGCCCGTGCTTGGTCCGGCTAATGGGCTTGTGCAGGCTCGCAGCCGATTGAGATCGTCAGCCGTCGCAACTGCCGCGGCTAGGCGGGTGGACCATGTCAGACATCCAGCGTGAGTGGAAACACGGATTACCGCTTGTTGGGGAGCCTTTCCGCGTAGGTCCAGAACTGACCGATCGATATAGCAAAATAATCAGCCACGGCTGCCATCACGTCGCACGTGACGTTGGCTCGACCGCGTTCTATTTTGCCCAAATAGAAAGTGCTGTAGCCCAGAGCCGCTGCGAGAGTGGCCTGCGAAAGACTCCGGCGTGTTCGAAGCTCAGTCACAGCGCGCCCGAAAACCTCACTAGGGGTTCTGGCTCTACGCCGGATGGACGCTCCGATGGGCTTACCCATGCCCTCATGGTTAAGATCGGAGGGCCTCAGAAACAGCAACTATAGTTGCGGACGGATTTGTGACCCCATCCGCTGGCCAGAACGAGGCGTTTACGAGTCGATTGGGATGAACTCGCGTGCGGCTAAATCTTCGGCATATGCCCAAAATTTGCTCATCGGCAACATCTCGAAATAATCGACGATGGCGTATTCGAGATCAAAAGTGAGATTTTCCTTGCCCTGCTCGATGCTTCTCAAATATCCCTCAGCGCAGCCCACGGCCGAGGCCACCTCGAACTGAGACTGGTTTTTCAGCGTTCGGAGTCGAGTGATGGCGAATCCAAACATCTGCCGCGGCGTATCCCATTTCCTCTCGTTGTCCGCTCCGATACGCTTCGGCATGCCTCCATCGTTTCCGGTGAAGCCATACTCGAAACAGCAAATATAGTTGCTGATTATGCCGGGACCCAACTATAGTTGCTCCATCGAAGGCATTCCCAGGACGAAAAACCGCCATCCGCGCGCATAATCCGCCACGGAATTTTCTGAGCCAGACGGGATTGTCCAAGGCGGTGCCTGGGAGCGAGGACCCGCATTTTCCCAATGGGGGCAGACGTGGCCAATCCGGATTTCGCCTCATTCCTTCAGACAAGAGCGGCTGAGGGGGATTTGGTCGAAGATCGGTATGAGAGTTTGGGCGCTGGAAACCCAGACTCAAGGACTCAGAAACCTTACCCTTCCCCAGCCCTTCCGAGGATTGCCGATACAACGACAGGAGAGTGCAGCGACGAGCATCTTCTGGCGCGAACCTCTGATGGAGATCGCGAAGCCCTCTCGCTTCTCTTCCGGCGCTATGCGCACATGGTGCGAGCGGTGGCGGAACGAATCCTCCGCGATGCCTCAGAAGCAGAGGATCTGGTCCAGGAAGTGTTCCTCTTCGTCTTTCGCAAGGGAGCCCTCTTCGATCCGGAGCGTGGCTCCGCCCGCTCCTGGCTGGCCCAGGTAACCTATCACCGGGCTTTCGATCGCCGCCGCTATCTGGTCTCTCGCCATTTCTATTCAAACGTCGAACTGCAGGAGGCCGTTTTTCGGGAGGAGGAGCCTGCAACGCTGACTGGGTTGTACCAGGACTCGATCGAAGCCGCTCTCGGTCGCGACGCGCTGCGGCGGATCGACGAAGCGCTCTCTGAGGCCCAGCGCCTTGTGATCCGCCTCTATTTTTTCGACGGTCACACGCTTCAGGAAATCGCTGCCGCGATTGGCCAGCCGGTCGGCAACATCCGCAACCACTACTACCGTGCTCTCGAAAAGATGCGCAAAGAGGTTTTCACTACGAAATTGCAGGCCAAGTGAGCGATATGGTAGAAAATGGCTCCAGCGGAGGAGCGCGGCCCTTGTTGCCCAGCGAATCCCACGACGAATTCCTCGAACTCTGCGCCCTCGCGACCACTGAACTGCTGAGCGCTCAGGAACGCCGTCGTCTTGAGGAGCACCTCCGCGGTTGCCCCACATGCCGTGAAGCCTTTGCCCAGTATCACGCGCTGGTTGATACCGGCATTCCCGCAGTTGGCGTCGAGCCGCATGCCGACCATGTTGCGAAGTCGGGTCCAGGCTGGTCGCTCGACGAAGCGGAGGCCGCGCTGTTCACCCGCCTTGATCAAGAAGAAGCGCAGACGACATCCCCTGCGGACCACCCGAATCCCGCACACGATTCGGCCCAGCCCTCGACCCACCTGAAATGGCCTCCGCGTGACCTTCAAAACGGCCCAGTCGACGGCTTGTGGCGGCAGATGTGGTGGCAGTATGCCGCCGGCATCATTCTGCTCGCCACCCTCGGCTATTCCGTTTACCGCACCGGCATCCACAAAGGACCGGAATTAGCCGAAGCCGCCGCCCCGGTCGCGCATACACCATCACCGGGGACAGGGAAGTCTCTTGTTGGCACGGAACCAGTGCCCAGTCCGGCGGACAATGCCCAGAGCGCTGCAATTCGGGCGCAACTCGACAGCAAAATCGCCGAAGTCGCGAAGCTCGAAGGCGAGAAGGCCGCTCTTGAGGAGAACCTGCGCTCAAGCGAAAGCGGCCGAGGTCAGCTGAAGCAAAGTGTAGAAGACGTGACCCGTCAGCTAGCCGCGAGTCAGGCCGATCTTGAAGCTACGAAGCAGCGGCTCGACGCGGCAGGCGGTCAGAATACGAAGGACACGGTTGCGCTGCTTGCCCTGCAGCGCCAGATCGATGAGCTCCAAGGCAGCCTGGCGCAGCGGGATCAGGAGATCGCGCGAGAGCAGGAGTTGCTTGACCACGATCAGGACATCCGCGAGCTGATGGGCTCGCGTAACCTCTACATCGCCGAAGTCTACGACGTGGCAAAGACCGGCGACACCGAGCGGCCGTTCGGACGCGTGTTTTATACGAAGGGCAAATCGCTGATCTTCTATGCCTACGACCTCGATCAGCAACCGGGGCTGCGAGATGCCAACACGTTTCAGGCCTGGGGCCGTCGAGGGCCGGACCAGGCGCGCGCAGTAAATCTCGGTGTCCTTTACGTCGATAACGCGGCCAAAAAGCGCTGGGTTCTCAAGGCCGACGACCCCAAAAGTCTCGCCGATATCGACGCTGTATTCGTCACGGTCGAACCGCACGGCGGCAGCAGTCATCCCAGCGGCAAACCTTTGCTCTTTGCCTACCTGCGCGTCGAACCCAATCATCCTTAGAACCGACGTTCGGGAGGGCAGGTTCAGGAGAATCGCCGCTCCTCCGCCCGAATGAACCTCTCCGCCAGCAGCGCTTTGCTGTCTGGTATTCCGACCAGGGTTCCCCGAATTGGGCTGCATCGCGCAGAATTTTTCAGAATCATCTGATAAAGAACCGGCGGGTCCTGCGTAGACAGGATGAACCAGAATCATCCCCGTTCCCCGGAGCCTCTTGTGAGAGTGAGAGAAGCCTTTCGACTGGTGCTGGTCGCATTCATAGCGTCACTGCCGGCCTTGGCCCAATCCACCAATGCTATTGTCAGCGGTCTCGTACTCGATCCCAGCGGAAAGCCCATCGTGGGAGCCGATGTGGAGATGGTGAATGACGCGACCGAGATCCGGTATCCCAGCGCGACCAACGGCGAAGGGATCTACCAAATTCCTAATCTTCCACCCGGCCCCTACCGCCTGCAGGTGTCGAAGCCGGGATTCAAGACACTTATCAAGCCCGACATCGTTCTGAGAACCGAGGATGCGCTGGCTATCAATTTCACCCTTCCTGTGGGAGCAACTCTCGAAACGGTTACCGTTCAAGGTGGATCGTCCGCGCTTGAGACGGAGTCGGCCTCGGTAAGCACCGTAATCGACCATCAGTTTGTCGAAAACCTGCCCCTGAACGGCAGAAGCTTCAACACGCTCCTGCAGCTCACGCCGGGCGTAGTGATTGCGCAACAGCCCTCGGCAACAGCCGCGGGGACGGCCCCCGGCCAGTTCAGCATTGGCGGGCAAAGAACCGATGCCAACACGTTCACAGTGGATGGCGTTTCGGCCAACTTCGGAGTCGCCACCAATGGTCTCTATTCCGGACAGTCCGGAACCGGATCGGATCAGGCTTTCAGCGCGCTGGGTGGCACGAGCAGCCTGGTGTCGGTCGAAGACTTGCAGGAATTCCGCATCGAGACCTCGTCGTTCGCACCCGAATTCGGCAAGACGCCAGGGGGCCAGGTGATGCTGACTACGCGTTCTGGTGCCAATGAATTCCACGGCGGCGTTTACGAGTACTTCCGCAACGACGTCATGGACGCCAACAACTGGTTCGCGAACCAGGCTGGGGAACCACGAGCCGCCGAACGGCACAACGACTTCGGCGGATTCCTCGGAGGCCCTATCTTGAAGAACAAGACTTTCTTCTTCTTCTCCTATGAGGGAGCCCGCCTCCGGCTGCCACAGACCTCGGAGACAGATGTGCCGTATCTGAACGACACAACCTGCGTGGCTCCGGCGGCGGTGGCGCCGCTGCTGAAGGCGTTTCCCAAGCCCAACAGTCTCGAATCGGACACCACCTGTACGGGACAGTTCACCGGCAGCTACTCGAACAGCGCCACTCTCGATGCTACGAGTATCCGCGTGGATCACACCCTGAACAGTCGTTTCTCGCTTTTCGGCCGGTACAATTACGCCCCTTCATCCACAACATCGCGCGAGTACGCACTGAGCATGCTCGCTGCAGGTCCGGTCAACACCCAGACGGCAACGGGCGGAATCAACATGCTGCTGAACCGTTTTGCCGCCAACACTCTGCGCGCCAACTATTCGGTTCAGACCTCAGGCCAGATCGACAGCCTCGATACTTTCGGAGGCGCAACACCCCTAAGCCCAAGCGTGATACTCGGCTCGCTTCCGCCAACGCAGAACCTGGCCGCCTTCGAGACTCTCGATACCGACTACTATTCAACCGGTCCAGTCGAAAACAACCGGGCGCGCCAAGTCGATCTGGTGGACAGTCTCGACCTGAGCGTCGGCACCCATGAGCTCAAGTTTGGAGCCGATTGGCGAAGGATCTATCTCGATAAGGTAGCGTACAACGGGGGCGTCGGGATGATCTCCCTGACCACCGCAGGGCTCATCTCCACAGGCGTCCTGACCGAGATGTCGTTCGTTCATATAGTTCCTGCCCATTTCGAGACCGACTCAACGTCTCTGTATGCGCAGGACACCTGGAAGGCCACTCCTCGGCTCACGCTGACCTACGGATTACGTTGGGAGATTGCCCCGGCACCGTCGCCGCGGGAGGGCACGCTGGTCGCGTCGTGGCTGAATGTCGAAGACCCCTCTCAAATTGCGCTCGCACCGTGGGGCACGCCACTCTGGGCAACGACCTGGAGCAATGTAGCGCCGCGCCTCGGCATTTCGTGGCGGCCCAGTTGGTTGGGGGACATGGTAATCCGCGGCGGAGTCGGACTGTTCAATGACCTGGGGACTGGACGGGCAGCCGACGCGGCTGCTTTCTTCCCCGGTACGGTCAGCAAGATTGTGCTGAACGTTCCTCTGCCGTTTACAGCCCAAAGCTCCGATTTACCCGTGGTGTCGCTCAATCCGCCTTACCCTCTCGTGAATGCCTTTTCTCCGGATCTGAAGCTGCCCCGTTCCCTCGAGTGGAACCTTGCTCTGGAGAGGTCCTTTAAGGACCATCAGGTTCTCACCGCCACGTACGTGGGCCAGCATGGCCCGGATCTCCTGCGGCAGGAGGCCTACTACAAACCAAATTCCAGTTTTTCAAGTGCCTTTCTGCTCACGGATAATTCCGCGTGGTCCAATTACAACGCGCTGCAGGTGCAGTATCGCGCCTCGCTTCCGGGTGCGCTTCAGACCCTGTTGAACTACACCTGGTCGCATTCACTCGACAATTCATCGAATGACGTCGTGGCCGGTCTCTCGAATACTGTGGTCTCCGGTGCGAACGACTATGCGTCGTCCGACTTTGACGTACGCCAGAGTTTCTCGGGCGCAATCACCGCCGCGATTCCCGGCGCCAGGCATTCAGAATTTCTGAAAATGCTGAGCGAAGGCTGGTCGTTGGCCGGTGTTGCGGTCTTCCGGACCGGGTTTCCGTTCAATGCCCGGGACCTTGGGCTTTCAGCTGTGACCGGTGGCTACATCTATACTCGCCCCGACCTTGTTGCTGGTCAGCCATTCTGGATTGCCAATTCGAATGCCAGTGGAGGAAAATCCATCAACCCGTTGGCATTTTCAATCCCCACCACGATAAGACAGGGTACCGAGGGCCGAAACGGTATTCCCGGCTTCGATCTCACTCAGTTCGATTGCTCCCTGGGCCGAACCTTTCCACTATTCGAGAACTGGCACCTCAAATTTCAGGCGGACGCCTTCAATGTTGCTAACCATCCCAACTTCACTAACCCTCCGGCCATCCTCGGCTACGGCCCAATCTATCTCGAATCGACCCAGATGCTCAACAGCGGACTTGGCGGTCTCAACCCCCTCTTTCAGGAAGGTGGGCCAAGGTCCCTTCAGCTCTCTTTAAAGCTGAGCTTCTGAATTCCCAACAAAGAACTGCCGTACCAGCCCCATTTCGGATTGGGAGAGATTTCGTGTCGCCAGCGCGCCGGTTTTTCACGTTCTTATTCAGTGTTTCCCTGGTACCGGCCGCACTTTCACTCGGCCTGGCCGCTGCCCAATGCAGGTCCGACCAACGCCATGTCGCGGTTCCGGACACTATCGAAATGACGGAAGTGGCCCCCAGCGACGAGACCGATGCTCCTGGCCTGTTTTCTCCCGACGGTTCCCGCTTCGCCGTCGTGCTGACAAAGGGAGACCTGAAGACAAATTCCAATGTCTACACTCTGCTCATCTTTTCAACGCGGACAGCCTTCGTTTCGCACAAACCGGTAGCCATCGTGAAGATGTCGTCCAACTCCAACCTGCCGGGAATAGCCGACCTGCGGTGGTTGAAGGATGGTCAGACCCTGTTCTTTCTTGGAGAGACGCCAAACGCGCCAGCCCAGATTTACTCCTTCGACCTCCCTACACGCACATTACGGCGCCTGACCCATCATCCGACATCCATCGTCGCTTACGATGCGAGCGATGACGGTCGCGTGATCGTTTTCGAGGCGGAGCCTGCCCCGGTTGACATCGTCAGAACACCTGAAACCCAGCGACGCGGTTTCGTCGTTGCCGGCGAGGAGCTGAGCACTCTCTTGTTTTCCGGATATCGAAGCTCCGACTCAACGGCCTTCCAGAGCAGAAGCCTCTTTCTGATGACCGATGCGAAACAGCCACAGAAGATTGGGTTCCAGGATGGCGTTTGGCCTTTCATGACCCTTTCGGTATCGCCCAACGGGCAGTATGCGCTGATTGAGGCATACGCTCGGCACATCACAGCAGACTGGAAGCGATACGGGAGCGGCGTACTGCATGTCTACATCACCGCACGCAAGCAGCCCGCTGCGCTGGCACTTGTAGAGACCTATCTCCTCCTCGACACGAAGACGGGCCGTTTATCCTCCCTGCTCGGAACTCCAAAGGAATGGCAGCATGACGGGTATCTGTGGCTCAATGGCGGCCAGTCGCTCGTAGTATCGCGCTCCTACCTGCCACTCAAAGGAATAACCCCGGACGAGCAGCGCTCAAGAGAGCAGCATCCATCCGTGGTCGAAATCGATCTGCCATCACGAAAGATGGTTCCGATCGACAACGAGGATTTGACCGCCTCCGCGTGGAATCAAACAAGAGGCGACCTCGTCCTCTCAGGGCACGGCGACGAGGCCGCCGTACGCAAGGTCTACCGCAGGCGCAACTCTTCCTGGGAACCGGTGCCGCCTCCCAGCGGTGCTCCGAAAGTTATCCGCCCTGTGTTGACCATCATCCAGGGGCTGAACACACCGCCGAAGCTGTGGCTCACGGAGCCGACCAGTGGTCGAAAAGCGATGCTGTTGGATCCAAATCCCCAGTTCTCGGAGCTTTGCTTTGCACAAGAGAGCAAGGTCGAATGGAAGGCCACGGACGGCCACCCGATGACCGGTGGGCTCTATATGCCACCGGCCTATACGGCCGGACACCGCTACCCCCTCGTCATCCAGACCCATGCTTTCGATCCTGACAAATTCTGGATCGATGGTCCGTGGCACAGCGCCTATGCCGCGCAGGCTCTCGCCGCCCAAGGGATTGTTGTGCTGCAGATGGGCTATGATCACGTCGGACACACCACGCCGGAAGAAGCTCCTCGGGCGATGGCGGCCATTGAAGGGGCCATCAAGTCTCTCGACGAACAGGGCATCATCGACCCCAGCCGCGTCGGAATCATTGGTTTCAGTCGAAGCGTCTATCATGTGGCCTACACTCTGACACATTCGAAATATCATTTCGCGGCGGCAACCTTGGCCGACGGGGTTGACGGAGACTATTTCCAGTCTGTTGCTTTCGGAGCGACAGCCGCGCCGTTTGGCGATGCCGTGAATGGCGGACCGCCCTGGGGTCCGACGCTCGCCAGGTGGATGGAGCACTCGCCGCTATTCAATGTCGGATCTGTGCGATGTCCGTTCCGGCTTGAAGCCTACGACATGAATTCTGTTCTGGCGATGTGGGGGTGGTATGCACTCCTCTCACGAAGAGACATGCCCGTCGATATGATTGTGCTGCCGCATGCTATTCACCTCCTGGTGAAGCCCTGGGAGAGACTCGTTTCGCAACAGGGTAATGTGGACTGGTTTTCGTTCTGGCTGGAGAACAAAGAGGATGCGTCGCCTGGCAAAGTCGACCAGTATGCCCGCTGGCGGCAGTTGAGCGCCCTTGCCAGCAAGGCTGACGCGCAGGAAGGCGCTCCGCCGGGACATTGAGCTGCTCGCGCAACATTAGCGAAAACCAAGCAGGGCTGGTCTGGGCTGATCGAGTGCAATTTGGGAGTTATTCGAGCGGTCCCCTTGGTCAGCTCGAATAGTAATGACACAGCGTGTGCGAGCTTATCGCCTTTTAATGGCACTCAACGCTGTACAATTCTGCCATGGCGACCAAGTTCCATGAGTCGGACCTTCAATTCGGCACGGTCCGAGAAGTTGACGGAGCGTCGGTAACTATAGTCGCGGAGGAACTGTCACGAAAACACTCTAGCGTAGAGTACGCCGTCGAACTCGGGTCATTCGTACTCGTGGCATCGCGGCAAAGCGATCTGATTGCTACCGTGTCGGCGATAAGAATGCAAGAGGTCACTGAGAAAGGATCTCCGGTCGAACGGAAGCTCGTCGTCTGCACTCTTGTGGGGTTTCTAAGGGACGGCATGAAGTTTGAACGTGGAATCGAACGCTATCCCACTGTTGGCTCAGGTGCATACCTCCTGACTGCAAGCGCGCTCGATTCGATGTTCACGTCTACCGAACAGACGCTTGAGATTGGCGAGCGTTGCCAACGAGGCGGGGGCAAAGAACAGGTTCTCATCGACAAGATGTTCGGCCGGCACACGGCCGTGCTTGGCACCTCAGGCGCCGGGAAGTCTTGGGCAGTTGCTTCCCTTCTACAGGCCGCGATGGGTCGATTGCCACACACGAGGATTGTGTTTCTCGACCTTCACGACGAATACAGAAGCGCATTCCCAGAGGATTTTAAGCGACTCGGTCGGAAAGTGCGGCACATTTCATCCGGTGTCTTGCGGATCCCGCATTGGTGCCTCAATGCCGAAGAACTAGAGGCGCTCTTTGTTTCGCGCGAATCTACCGCCGCAAACCAGTCCGCTCTATTCAAGAGCATCATCAAGGAACTACGCGGGCCCGGCGGAAAAGCTGCTGGACTGCTGGACACGTCGATCACCGTTGACACACCCGTTTTCTTCTCTTTCGCTGATCTGCTGAACAAGATAAATAGCCTCGATACCGAAATGGTACCTGGAGCGACAGCCGGTAAAGAAAAGCAAGGTAATTGGTTTGGCAAACTCTCAAACCTCGCGATGCGGATGGAATCACGGTACGACGACCCGAGGTACCAATTTCTATTCAGCGATACCTCTTCGCCTGGGACGCCATTTGAGAATGTGCTGTCAAATCTGTTCGGTGCGGATGGCGCCGTCGAGATGACGATCATTGACCTTTCTGGTTTGCCATCGGAGATCCTCTCCGTGATCGTGGGCGTGCTGGGGCGGCTCGCCTTTGAGTACAAATACTGGGATACGGATCCGAATCTATTACCGCTAACACTGGTCCTGGAAGAGGCTCATAACTACCTGCCTCGCAGCGAGGAGGCTTCGGACCGCGTTTGTCTTGACCGAATTGAGCGTATTGCGAAGGAGGAGCGCAAATACGGGATCAATATGTTCGTGGTGAGTCAACGGCCATCGGAGGTGAGTGAGACGGTGCTGTCGCAGTGCGGTAACTTCATTGTGCTGCGATTGACCAATCCTGCCGACCAGGGTTATGTGAGGCGCTTACTTCCAGATTTCCTAGCCGTTACCGTGGATATGCTTCCATACCTTCGGACGGGTGAGGCTGTTCTCTCTGGCGAAGCTGTCGAAGTGCCTACACGGGTAAAGGTCACGACGCCGGACCCTGCCCCTCGCAGCAATGACGTCAAGTACCGCGAAGGGTGGTCAGCGGGCCTTCCGGCTGACTACAGCCCAAAGACTGTTGTTCAGCGCTGGCGCGCGCGGAAACGATAGCTCATGCACCTTCGCACGATCACACTAGAGGGTTACCGTAGCATCCCCCCAGGTTCACCGCTCAAGATGGATAATCTCGGCCGGTTCAATATTCTGATCGGGCCAAACAACTCCGGCAAATCCACGGTCTTGCGGTTCCTTCAGGTTGTGGCATCGCTCGTTGGGAAGAGGAACGAGTTGCCCCTTACAATTCCTTGGGACCAAGCTGATCGAAGTTGGTGGTGGCAAGGCGCTGTAGATAATCCCATCCAATCCGAGTTGGTCTTTGCGGCGCCCGCTCCGGCTCATGAAATCGACTCGAATGCTCCCGGACAATTTGAGCATGATGGGCAGTGGCGCGTTACCATCACCATCACCGGCCATCCCCCGAAGGACTGCACAGTCATGGTGGCGCCAAACGTGTTCCTCAATGGCGAATGGCATCCGATCGTACGCAATGCGATAGCCGGAAGCTCCGAGATCGAGAATCTGAACCGCACCGGGGAATACATCTCATCCTCTAGCACTGATGCGTGTCCGTATCGAGCCGGCGCTGCGACTATTCTCGGGCAGTGGGCGAGGGGGACGCGGTTCTATGATCCGATTCGAGCGGTCGACCGCGATGCTGGCCGTAGATGTCTGGTTGATGGATCCGAACTTCTAAAGCGAATCCGGGAGCAACAGCTTGATCAAAAACAGGCCTTCATCTTTGAGAAGTTCAGAGGGCGATTGATCAAAGAGCTGAACGCTCTGCTCATTGAACCGTCGTCCGCGAATCCTATTGAGAGCTTCGAAATCAAGGGAGAGGAGCGGGAGGAACGGAAAGAGCGACTTGATCTCTACATAAAGAGACGAGCCGACGAGGCACCCATCGGGTTGCAGTACATGGGTACTGGAATTGCGGAGCTGACCATATTCCTCGCCGACCTCCTCCAGAATGAGGACACCAAACAATATTTCATGGAGGAACCAGAGTGCCACCTGCATCCTGGCCTGTTAGGGCGTTTGATGGTGCGGCTGCGGGAGCTCTCCTCTGCTCAGTTTTTTATAACCACCCATTCAAATGCTATTCTCGACAGCACTACCGAGAGAGACAGTATCTACAGATTCAGCATGTCGCCGACTACGGGAACATCTGTACAACGATGCAGCGACGTCATTGAGCGGAGTGGCATTTTGGACGCGCTTGGTGTCAGCGGCAGCACGCTCCTGCAGACAAATTGCGTACTGTGGGTTGAGGGCCCTTCTGACCGTATTTATCTGAAACTGTGGCTACGACACCATCGAGCGGACCACCTGCCTGTCCTTATCGAAGGGAGTGATTTTTTCTTCGTGTACTACGGGGGCAAAGTGCTCAGCCATTTTGCATTCGCTGAAAGCGGCCAAGACGAACTGGTTGAATTGATCCGGATTTGTCGATACAGCGCGGTTGTAATGGACTCGGACATTGACCCAAGCGACCAGGAGGAAGAGGTTCGTCAAACTAAGGCAAGGATCCGGGATGAGGCGCTCAGCGATCCAAATCACAGGGTTGCAGTGTTCAGTATGGGTCGTGAAATCGAAAATGACGTGGACCCTCAGATCTTCTGCAAGGCAATAGCGAAGTTGCTTGGCATCAAGGAAGAGCGATTGTCTGGCCTAAAGTTGTCCGGAACTAGTAGATATCCGGAGGAAGTTGTCAAACATCTCAATCTTGACGCGAAAGCCGCAAAGAGGGTGACTCGCAAGCTAAAGGACAAGGTGACGCTGGCCGAAATTGTGGCGGGCGAATGGACAAAAGAAGCGGTTGTCCCCTCTTATGTGGACGAATTGGTGAAAATGGTGGAGCGCAGTCGGCTAGTGTGAAAGCGATATCCAGTGTCCGATTCTATCGGGGTGGCGCAGGGCCTTGCCCCTGCTCCGTAAGGCCGTTTGATGGGTACCAGATAAGTCCCGACAAACGAGCATGGCGTCAGCGAATGGGAAACCTCCCGGCTGGTTGGCACTCCGGAAGCAGGGCCACGGGCTTGAACGAGATCGGGATAAGCGGTCTTCCGCTACGTTCCAGACCCACCTCATCCCGTGGTGGGCTTCATTCCGTTCGAAATCAGTGGCTTCGTTTTCTGGATGTCACTGGCCGGAACGGCCGGAATCAACAGAGACAAAAACAGGCGCGGGAATTTTGGAATCACGTATGCACGCAGTTGCCAGCCCTATGTCGGAGCGTCCGCCAGTTCGACGAACGCTCCGCGCGGTTGTGGAAACAGGGTTTGCAGCGTTCACTCATCCGCCTCGTATGCCGCTGCTGCCGTCTGGGGTCCAATGGTTGAGTCGAGGGGCATAACGTTCTTGTCGAGGTTTGACTGAATTGCTGTTGCGGCATCATCCACGACAAGAATTTCCGGCTTGCGATACTCCATGGTTTTCACCTCCTTTCATCAGAGGTTTTGCTTCGTTGCGCTGCCGAAGTCCGGGTCCTGTTCTTCGACAGCGTTGCCTGTATCAGCATCGACCGATAGGCTCTCCACTTGTGCGAACGTCCGGACCGCCCGGGCAATTCATTGTGGCGAGCCGGCGCCGGTAGCGATTACTGCTCGTCTGACTCGTAGGCGGGTCCCGGCGAGGGGAAGTTGGGTTCGGTCGAGTCCAGATTCGGGGAGTGCTTGCTGATGCCCGACTGAATCGCATCCATCGCGCTGCTAACCAGCAACATTTCCGGTTTGCGGTATTCCATGTCTATCACCTCCTTTCATCTCAGAATCCTGATCCGGTAAGGCCGGACCAGATATCAAACAAAACCGTCTGCCTTCCTTGCGCGCAACGCGGTAGTGTGGCTCTTAGCTACGCGCCCGCCGGGACCGACAACTGTTCCAGCCTTTCCGCTTCCGCGTAAATCCGGCGCGCGAGAGAGCGGAAATACCCTGCGAATTCTGTTCGGAAAGCAGGAACTTCTTGCTGGCTGCGGTCGCAGACCACTGCGTAGGCGAATGCGGCAAGCAGGGGAGCGATTTCGAGAGCACGTGCAAGTTGCCGCGCGGAACAGACCGGCCTCCACAGACGCAGATATTCCTCACGGACGGCGTTCAGCCGTTCGACATTGTCGGGAAAGGCCCGACGAAGCAGCAATAGAAGGTACTCGAGAGTCAGGAAAGGAGAGCCGATGTGAGCCTGCGCCCAGTCAAGAAAGACTGCCTGCTCGCCGGCGACAAGAACGTTTCCAGAATTGAAATCGGAATGACCGAGCGTCTCGGGAAACGAAAGCGCTTGAATCTGGCGACATGCGGCCCGTAGATGCCGTTCAATCAGTCGGAGATCCTCTATGGCAAGTCGGCGGGGGGGCTGCTCCGGCTGCGAATCCATCAGGAGAGCAATTCCGCTCAACCAGGGCTCGATCACATCGTGAAGGCTTGTGGTCCTCAGGTCGATGCATCCGGCGGCCAGAAGTGGAGTGACATGCGTGATCGAAGCCAGCTGCAGCTCGGCGAGGGAACGAGCGGTGGTCTCCCACTCTGTGGGTTCACCGCCTTCACCAAGTGCGCTGCCAGTCGCCTCGCGCATCAGCCACGCGCGCCAGTCCTCATGCGTGCCGATGACCTCTGGGACATGAGGCAGTTCGAATTCGGCCAGCCTCGCCGTTATGTCGAACTCCCGAAGATTCGGGTGGCCAACTGCTTTGAACCAAACGCCGGAGCCGCTTGTCTCAAAACGCAGGAGAGCGAAATCCGGGCCCATGTTGAATTGGCTGGACAATCCCGCCAACTCCAGCCCCCGGCTTAACAGGTGGCTTTGCGTCCAAACTGCGACTTCGTCCAGCCATCCCGGGGAAACAAACTTCGCCGAAAGCCGGCCTGTGGCATATGCGTTGATCTTTGCAAAGACCTCCCAGAGCGCGTCTCGCACCGGGGGCTCGAACTCGTCCCACCGGATCTCCCGTACCGGCAACCAGAATTCCTCTCCCGACAGTGAAGCATCGGGGTTGCGCACATCGAGAACGACGCAGCGCCCTCCGGGTTCAATCTGACTCGTTGCCACGCTGAATCGGCAAACGGTCTGAAGACCGAATCGGCGCTGAATTGCAGGCAATAGATGAGGTGCGGCTCTTTGCTTTTTCGGAATCTCGAGAACGGGAAGGCGATAGCGGCCTCGATCTTCGGATACCAGAATCTCGGAATCAGCTCTACGCATGATTGCCAAATAGCAATCTGAACTTTCGCTGACACCGGACGATCTGCGCGGGGCTTCTTGTGCTAACAGGGATGGCACGATTCCTCCTGCAAACGGGACCCTTGATTACCTGGAACCTGATGAGGAGCCGGCGCAATGGCTGGACTCACATCAGGTGAGGACGGAAATACGCTGCGTCCCATGAGTAGTCCCTTTCCCTCGAGAGTTCGCAGCCACTCTTCGAGTGCGACAGTGCGGAGAAGCGGAACGACAGGAATCTGCTTCCCGCGGCGCGCGTCGTTGAGCGCCTCAAGAAAGGCAACCGAGCTTGCAACTTCGAACATTTCCACGACGGTGTGGCTCCCATTCAGAGAGAGCTTCTCGAATTGCGTGCTTGCGGTTCGCAATGGATTCGCACTCACGTAGGCCTTCCTCTTGCGGTCGAGCACTTCATCCGGAACAATTCCCCTGAGCGCGCGACGCATGAGTGACCGGCGTTCCCCCGGGCGAACCAGTTGCTCCCTCGGTATCGCGAACAGAAACTCCAGAAGGTCACGATCGAGAAACGGATATCGTTTTTCGAAGGGATGGCTTTTGGTCAATTCGGTGCAACTGAGTTGCCTGCGCAGGGTCTCGACGGCATCGACATTTTCCTGAAAGCTGGGCAGTGGACCGAAGTAACGCCACCTTGTCGGATAGCTCTGAAGTGCCCGCCGTTGACGCTTCGCGAATATAGGAAGGACCCAGGAGGGTGCGCGGCGATTCCGAGTTCTGATGATCACAGCACAAGGCAAGAAGCCAATAACGGCGTCGCGCAGCAGATGAATCCAGGGTCTGCGCTGAACAAGCGCCCATGCCAGGAGTTTCCGAGAGAGACTAACCAGACGGCCTCTGGAAAGAAGATCTTCCAGTTCCGGCACGGGTGTCGGAACACCACCCAGAAACTCGTCTCCTCCAATTCCGGAAAGAAGAACGCGGTGCCCGCCCCGCGTCATAAAGTCAAGGACAGGGTTTTTTGTCTGGCGCGTTGCTCCGGGTCGACAGGGAAGCCACAAGTCTTCATTGGCCTCACTTGAAAAGGGAGCGCTCACATCGATGTGCAGGCCAGTCTTACCGCGCTGGGCCTCCACCCTCTCAAACCAGGGACGCTCGTTCCAGTGCGGCTCGCTGTCGTTGTAATAGGAAACTGTGTCGATCCGCGGACTGCCGGACGCGGATGTCAGCTGGTCAGCGATGCAAACGATCGACGAGGAATCCATACCGCCGCTTAGCTCGGCGAGGACCGGAGAGGTTGAGCGCAGCCGTCTGCGGACCGACTGCTGGAAGAGTTCGAGAAAGTGGTCCTGATAATCGGCGTCCTTTGCATAGCGGATTGTCCTGCTCGCATCGAAATCCCAGTACCGACGGATAGTACAGCTGCCGGGCCGGATGAGCACAATCGACGCGGGAGGGACGCGACGAATCTCACGAAAGGGAGTTAGGTGTGGCGCCGGGAAGGAGGCCAGCCATCCCGCAATATATTCTTCATCGAGCGAGAGAGGCCGCCCGGAAAGCAGAACCAGCGGGTCCGGAACCGAACACCACTGCACATAGTCTTCATCGATCGCGTAGCAGAGGTGACGGGTTGCCAATATATCGGCGGCAAGAAGCAGACAGCGATCGCGAGGGTTCCACAGTGAAAGCGCCCAGTCCCCAATTAGTTTGGCCAGACTTTCCTGATGCCAGCGCGACCAGGCCGCAGCGACGATCTCGATGTCAGAGGAGTTCGGAGAAAGTGAGGCGCCGATTTCGCGGATGAGCTCGCGCCCATTGTCGAGCCGGCCATCCCACATCAGAACCTCTCGGGAATCGAGCAGCCACGGTTGCCGGCTCGGGTTCTGTTCCGTGGTCTCGAACGTACAGCACAGCAAGTCCAGCCCTCGACCGTGGTACTGCTCATGCCCATCGGGACCGAAAAGGGAGAGCAGCCTTTTAACGCCATCCAGATAGCCAGACGGCGTTGCCCTTCCATCGAAATTCCAACTGCCAAACTGGGCTCCCATCGTCGACTCCGCCTTTCAAATTCAGCACCTGTCCAATACCGCGTAAAGTTCCGAGATATACGGTTTGTCATTGACGATCTTTCCCTCGACTTCGACCCACGCATGCGCTCGGAACGGCATGCACTGCGCGCCAATGACGAGCTGAGCGGCTATGCCATGTCGCCGCAGCAGACAAGTTGCGGCCGCCGACCGCTGCAGGCAGGGAACCTGCTTCCAGTACCAGACCGAGGCGATATCGACGGCCCGGCAGATTGCCTCGGTCGCCTCCGGGCTCTCGGCCCGTTTGCAGAGCCGGACACGCCGCACGCGCTCGTACATGAGGGAGAAATCGCCGCCAACGAGATAGTGATCGATGCAGATCAGCAGAAGATAGGCCCGGCATGCCAGCATGAACATCGCACCCTCTTTTCTTCGCGAACAGATTGTGACTATGGCCTGACGAGTGCGTGCTGCCGAAGCAGAGTGAGGAATTCGCCGACGTCCGCATCTGCAGTCCGGGGATCTGCGGAGAACTCCTGAACGAGCGTGAGAGCGATGTCCTTCTCTTCCACGCCTGTATTCAGCAATTGGAGGATTCGCGATCCCGTCGGATTGAAGGTGAACATGCGACCGCGGCTGATATCGAGGACAACGGCGCCGTCGCCGGTGTGTGTTGTGCGCACGCTGTCAGAGAGTCTGGGCATCGGATCACCGGGGAGTAAGCTACCGCTATACTCCGCCTACTCTGCTGCCATTCCCGGTTTTTTGCCAGTGAACGCACCAGATATTCGGATAACCAACAATTCCGCTGAAGATACAAGCTCAGAGATAGCCGGAGGCGACAAGCTGAATCTGCAGTCTAAGGCCACCTCAACTAACCGTTAACCTGCCGTTGACATGAACGTTCCTAAGCAGGGGGAAGCACGCTCAGGATGCGATGCGCCTCGCCAGTGCGACGATCTGGCCGATTACTTCCACGTCCCGTCCGAGGCGAAGCTGTTCAGGACCTCGAGTGCTTTCCGATTCCGGATAGAGGACCAGCGTCTCCCCATCGAAGCTGCAGCAGGCACATAGATACTGGCCGCTGCGCAGCAGAAGAACATACGCCGGCTGTTGCCATGAGGGCACTGCCGGAAGCCGCAGCGGCCTCTTCTTTCTCCGGTTCACCAGAGCGAGCATGCTTCCCTGGGTATGTGCGGGCAGAAATGGATGGATTCCATCCAGCCAGAAAAAATCACGCTGAAAGGGTCGCGGAATCCCCGATAACTCGACCAGCGAACTGCGGATGAACCACGGGACCTCACCAAACCGACTGGGCACAGAAGACGCCGCACCGAGTTCGCTGCGATCCGAGGAGAATCGATGAGAACAGCACGCACTCGTAATGTTAGAGGTTGGCAGAAATTCCGAAGGAATGACGTTCCGCCCGAGATCCTCAGGTGCCGTTCCCGATGCCGCGGCGAAATCGATCAGCGTGAATCCATAGATTAGGCATAGGGTAATGACCTTTTCGAGGTGCCGGGGCGGCACGTTCTGGACTTCGTATTCCGAGAGCGTGCTCTGCGCAATGGCATACTGCTCGTCCTTGAGAAACTGCGAGACCCTCCGAGAGAGAAAGGAAGCTTCCCGCAGTGTCAGACCGGCTTTGCTTCTAGCCCGTCGGACGAGAACGCCCGGGCTCAGACTCACGTGTTCCAACGCTCGCGGTCGGCGATACGTGGCGAATTCCGCAGGTACGCTCGGGCTCTCGAACTGGTGCATGCAGCGAATCTCCATGTCTACCGCGCCCAGAATCCTTGCCTCTTGCGGGCATTGAAACGCGATCTGTGCATAAGCCAGCTCCGACGCTGCGGCATAGATAATGCCCTCACCGGAGACGTGGAAGCGACCGCACCACAGCCCGCGGTTGTGTTCGATCAGCAGAAGCTGAGGACGATTGCGGTGGACGACATCGTCTGCGGATGGTGAGCCGTCCTGCGGATTCACGCGAACAATGCTGCCCGGCAACAGTTCCGGAAAAGCAAAGGCATCCTCGGGACCAATCCTCGCGAAAAGACGCCGCTCTTCCGAGGCGCTCTCTGGCAACTGATGGTGTGGTGGGTTCACCCATCGAAGCAGTTGCCCGAGGGGAACGACACCCTGGGACTGAGGATGCCCCTCCTGTTCTTCGGGGCCACCCATCACGACATCCGCCCGATGGAAGGCGGGATCGATGATTCTGGTCCGCCTGAGCGGCAGCGACGCCTGCAAACCAGCGATCCTATCGAGATCGATCCCAAGTGCCCCCAGCCAGTCTTCGAGGCGGTAGCCGCTGATGCGGCTCAGTGCGCAGGTCTGCGGAAGGCTGGGGCCGAAGGACGGAGAGCTCGCGAGCGAGTGATAGAGCGTGTGCGGAATGCATGAGGGCGACTCCGATCCGTAGAGGCGCTCCGATTCGACGGAGACCCGATGCAGGGTCAGACTTCGGGACGCGAGGATCGAACGAATTCGCGCCGCCGTCCTTTGTGCTGCATCCCTCTCCCCAAGGGTCCCCGCCATTCTGCCTCGTCTGCGCTATGCGATCCGGCTGCTCCCGGGAAAGTCGGTTTTGGCGTCCCCCGAAACTCACGAGAGATGGCATTATTGAACTGCGGCCACTCGCAGGTCCGATGCCGGATATTTTTGCCGACACGGTTCGCAACCGAGGGAAGATATTGCCCGTAGACCTGCGTGCTTGTTGTTTCAGCGGAAAGGAGCGTTGGTCGGAACAGCAACCACTACGAACCGACTTCATGCTGCCGAACTGGAATTCGCCGATGCTGATCGGAGGCAGCGAAAGACAGCGAACAGGTTGTGTATCTGGCGCGATACCGAACCGTTCAGCACTTAACCGATGCCTGGCTACTCCCCCAACCCGGACCCCGGAAGACGCCTGCGCGATGCGCGCCAACGGCTGCGCCTGTCGACACGCGAGGTCGAGCGGCTGAGCCGTCGGCTGGCGGAGGAGAGAAAGAATCAGGAGTATTACATCTCCCATGCCTGGCTGTCGGAGATGGAAAGGGGAGAATTAACTCCCGGCATTTTCAAGATTCATACCCTCAGTATCATCTATCAATGCCGGCTCCACGAGGTCCTGGCTTTCTTCGGTGTCGAGATCGGCGACATCGGCCTCGAACAGATACGGCTGCCGCTGCCCCACACCCATCTCGTCGGAATTCCGGGCGTACCGCGGGAAATTGCTCTGATGAACATGCCGGGAGTTCTGCTCGAAAAAACCGACCTGGTCTCGCGCATGTTCTCCGGATTCCGAGGACTCGAAGCGGATCTCTTCCCGGAAGGGCACACGGGCCCGGCTGTTTATGGATATGTCGGCACAAAGGATTTCACCCTCTCCCCACTGATTCGTCCCGGATCCTTCGTGCAGATCGATTCCTCGCAACGAAAGATCGAGAGTTCGGGCTGGTCAGGTGTCTTTGAGCGCCCTGTCTATTTCGTGGAACTCCGTGAAGAATACGCCTGCTCCTGGTGTGAGGAGAGAGAAGGCAGCCTTCTGCTACTGCCCTTTCCAGAGTCGCGGACCCGCGTCAGGGAGGTTCGATATCCCTCCCAGGCGGGGATCATTGGCCGGGTGACCGCAGTTACGATGCGCATCGCGGCGCCACGCGAGAAGTCTGCCGGGATTTCTGGTCGCTCCTGAAGCCTCTCGTCCATGGCAGGAGTCATCTGCTTCGGGGATTCGGAGCCTGACCGGTAATGCGACCGTTTCCGATAGAAATCAGCAGAATCTTTGGTGAACGTGGGAAATTGAGCATGGCGCGAGAATCCGCCCATGTCGGCCACCGTCAACCACTCCGGCCATCCACCCGTCCAGCTCAGCGCCGTTCATGTGTGCCGGAGCTGCGGCGCGGGGACCGAACGATCCGGAGTGTCGCTGGAGAACATGATCAACGGTCTGGTTCGCTGCCGTGCATGCGGA
>PMAM01000320.1:0-2878 GCA_003152595.1 Acidobacterium sp. | reverse complement strand
ATGGTGAGGCCGTCCATCGCAACGCGCCAGGCATCGTGCTTCTCCAGGATGGCTGCGCCGCCGGTCTTGAAAACGAGTTGGGCCGCCTGCTCGGCGCTGGTTACATGATGTCTCTCCGTCGCGGCGATTCCGAGGGATATTGCGCGCTCGTGGATCGCGTCGTACAGCATCGGGTGAACCTGTCTCGCGAAAAGAATCCATGGGATCTCATCGAAATCGCGCAATCGAAGCGTTCGTTGGACTGCAAGGGGCGATGTTTCGGAAATAAGAACATAGAGTGGTGATGTTGCCACTTCGACCTGAGTGAGTTGTGGCAACTCCGGACCGGCGGTCACGAGAGCGATTTCCAGCTCCCCTGACGCGACCCTTCGGATGAGCTCCGCACCGTAGTCGCTCGAAATGTTGATCCGCAATTCGGGAAACAGTGGGAGATGAACCGAGGTTACGATCGACGTCAGAAAGGGATCGACAAACGGGGATTGGCCGAGATTCAGGACTGCCTCGGCTCCCTTCGCGGCCGACCGTGCAACTTCGACAGCGCGCTCCTGGTGAATCAGGGCAAGCTTTGATTCCTCCACGAAGGCACGACCCGCATCAGTCATGTGGACCCGCTGACGATCGCGGCTGAAGAGCGGCACCCGCAGAATCGCTTCCAGATCCTGAATTTGTTTGGTCAAAGCTGGTTGCGAGATGTGCAGTTTCGAAGCGGCGCGCGAAAAACTGAGCTCCTCCGCCACTGTGATCGCCGCCCGTATCAACCGAAGATCGATCTGGCTCATGGCCCCTCCACTCGACTGGTCCCCGGTGGACGTTTCGCACTTGGGCGATCCGTTATAACCCCGGGGAATAACGGCGGTTCCATATTTGATTGGACGTTAACTCAATTGGTACCCATTCTGAAGAGGGCGAAATTCCCCGGTCACTGTCCCGACCACTCCCGGTATCCAGGATCAGGAAACAGCCCATACGGAGAGGAGAGAGCAAATGTCAGAGGAATCTCGGAGGCTTCGCCTCGTGAGCGCTTCCCCTGCGCCGCTTGAAAGCGGGCCATAGCCATCATCAACCGCTCCAGTCGTTACGCAACTGATCCGCATCAGGTCAACCATGGAGTGAAGGGAGTAGGTACGCTATGCCGAGATTGAATGGCGATCTCAAGAAGCCACCCGGCAAGATTGAAAGGTTGCCGAAGGACAAACTATTGGTCAGCCGCGGGGAGGTCGCCCACCTGCTTTCCATCAGCGCGCGTTCTGTCGATTATCTGGTTGCGACGAAGCGGCTTTCGGCCCGGAGGATCGGAACCCGCGTTCTGATCCCGATGGAAGAAGTTCGAAGGTTTTCGCGGTCGGATCATCCTGAAAGCATGGCAGGTTGAGCGAGCGCAAAAAAGCGTACCTCATACCGAAGCTCCACAGGCACCTACGAGAAGTGGGGAGTTCATGACAGTGAACTGTAACGGCGGCTTCTTCGGTGAAGGTGCCTGTACGTTCTGCCAGAAAAGCGAAGATAGTCAGGGAACACCTTGCCTGGACTGGATTCACAGGGAAGAGAAACTGATTGAGCGGTCAAGTTGCGAATTGCATCCGGTACAGCAGTTATAGAAATTTGCAAGAACTGCGTGTAAACTGGAGCGGTGGGCATACAGAGGACAACAGGGGTTGTTGAGCGAATCCCAGGTTCTGGCATCTGGTGGATTCGCTACACGGACGTCAAAGGCAAGCGCCATTGGGAGAAATGCGGACGCCGCAGTGACGCGATCACACTGCTGGCGAAGCGAAAGCATGAGAAGCTGCTGCGCAAGAAGCTCCCGGAGACGCTGCGAGGCCGCGCCCTGACTTTTGGAGAACTGGCTGAGAGGGCGAAGCTCTTTTCGGAAGAGAGCCACACGCCCCAGCACCATCATCAGTTTGTTATCAAGCTCAAGATCATTGGCGAGCACTTCAATGAACTGCCAGCAGAAGGGATCACGAGCGAGGACATTCAGTCCTGGCTGCTGGGGCAGAGCGAAGAGCGCGAATGGACTCCGGCGACGCGGAATCGCTATCGGGACGCCTTCTCGCTTGTTTTTCGCAAGGCCGTCGAGAATCACGTGCTCACGGTCAATCCCGCCACGCTGGTCAAGGCCAAGCCCGAGCACAACGAGCGGGTCCGATTCCTGAGCGCGGCCGAGGAGACGAAGCTATTGGCTGCCCTCCATAAGAGCTGGGCACAGCACATCCCAGCCTTCCTTGTGTCGATTCACACAGGGATGAGGGCAGGCGAGCAGTTTCAATTGCAATGGCGAGATGTATCGCTTGAGCGCCGCCTGATTTCGCTGCCCAGGACAAAGTCCGGTAAAGCGCGCCACATTCCACTCAATGCAATTGCCTGCAATGCCCTGCAAGATCGCAAACGAGCGCAGCAGGACTACGCGGCCAAAAAGAAAGAGAAGGGGATGGATCATGCCGATCAGGTGTTCGTGTTTCGGGACGCCGGCCGCGACCCGCAACACAATTACCGGCGCTGGTTCAACGAAGCGCTAACCGAAGCCAGCATCAAGGACTACTCCTGGCATTGCAACCGGCATACTTTTGCAAGTAGGCTGGTTATGGCGGGGGTTGACCTCCGCACGGTTGCGGAACTGATGGGACACGGCAGCATCCAGATGACGATGCGTTACGCGCACCTTGCGCCGCAGCATAACCGCGCCGCGGTGGACCGGCTCGTGCCTCTTTCAGAGCCTCGCCGCGCCGCGAAGAAGAGCAGAAGATCTGCGAAGCGCGGAAACCAACTGGTCACTAAATCGGTCACCGGCCGTAAAGCGACTTCTGGCTGGAGTTCCGAAAATTCAGCTAAGTCATTAAAGAGCAATAAAATACAAAAAGTGGCCCCGTAGCTCAGG
>PMAM01000084.1 GCA_003152595.1 Acidobacterium sp. | reverse complement strand
AACCATGCCGGGCCATCGCCCTTCGCGGTCAGGACCATTGCTCCGCCCACAGCCCACGCAACCGCCGCGCAAAACAACCCGCGACACCCCTTGTACCCCGCACCCGTCGCCAAAGGGACCCGGCAAAGTGGCTTGTTTTCAGAGACATGCCACAGTCTCAAACCGGCCTCCCAGAAGTCATGCCGTGGCAATGATTTGCCACACACCCACCCCAGGGGAGGGGTGCCGATGTATCACCCTCAGCGGGATAATCTGTGGCGCCGTGCGACTTGCCGCTTTCGGTCGGGCTCGCTTGACACGAAACCCCGGCTGCACCCATCATGGTTTCCCCAGCCTCCCTGCACGCCACAGAGCTGGCTCCTGCTGTTCCTTCCGAGGACTCCCGTTACCAACGTGCATCGGCGCCGGCTCGTTTGCGCGCAACGATCAGCCAGCCACCGTGTTCTTACGGTGAACCTGACCCACCCAGGAGGCCTTCCTCATGAAGGGCAAATCTTTGTCTCTTCTTGCTCTGCTCCTCGCAGCGCCGCTATCGAGTTACGCTGCCGAGCAGTTGATTCCAGCCGGTTCTCTGATCTCCTGCACGCTTTCAGAGCCCAAACTCAGCTCTAAAACCGCCGCTATCGGCGATCCCGTCCTCTGCCAGCTCGGCCACGCCGAACGCTACGGCCGCTCCGTGCTGCCCTACGACAGCTACCTGGTCGGCCGCTTCGAAGACTACAAGGATCCCGGCCACCTCGTCGGCAAGGGTTGGATGGAGCTGCGCTTCGACCGCATGGTCATCGAGCCCAACACCATCATCCCTATCGACGCCAAAGTCGTCGACGTCCCCGGCTATGGCGTCGACAAGTATGGGCGTATCCTGGGCAAAGGCCACGCCGTCCGCGACACAGTCACCTGGATGATCCCTCTTCTCTGGCCCATCGACCTCATCAATCTGCCGCGCCGCGGTCCTTACCCAACGCTGAAGGAAGAAACCCGCCTGACCCTCAAGGTCATGGACGACCTCGGCGTCCCCATGCCTGACCAGCAACCGCTGGACCAGACGCCCTCCGGCCTCTATAAGCGCCCGAGCGCCTGGGAAGAGCCTGCCCCTGCGCCGCCGCCCCCGCAACAGATCACCTATGTCCAGCCCGCGCCACCACCGCCGACCTACGTCTACATGCCACCGCCGGTCGTCGCTATGGTGCCGCCCCCGCGCACGGTCGTCGTCTATCGCAACGGCTACGCCTACCGCGTGGCCGTGCCGTACTGACCAGCAGTTTTATCCAAACAGAAAGGGCGCCCGAACCAACGGACGCCCTTTTCGCTAAACGCTAAACGCTGTTTCTCTACTTCACTCGCACCTTCGGCTCCACCGACATTCCTGGCCGTAGCATATGATCCTTGTTCTCGTCCGGCTTGGTCAGGTCGATGCGCACCGGGATCCGCTGCACCACCTTCACGTAGTTGCCCGTTGCATTCTCCGGCGGGAACAGGCTCAGCATCGATCCGGTCGCGCCGCCAACCTGCGTCACCTTCCCATCGTAGTCGCGCCCAAACGCGTCTACATGGATCGTCACCAGCTGGCCCACCTGCATGTGCTGCAGCTGCGTCTCCTTGAAGTTCGCCGTGATCCACACATCGTCCAGCGACACCAGCGTCATCAGCGCCTGGCCCTGTGCTATGTTCTGGCCCTCCTCGACGCTCTTGGTGGTGATGATTCCCGATAGAGGAGCGTGAATCTCGCAGTAGCTCAGATTCAGCTTCGCCTGTGCCAGGCTCGCCTTCGCCTGATCTACCTGGCCGGCCGCCTGATCCGCCTTCGCCTTCTGGATCGCAACCTGCTGCGGTCCCGTCTGCGCCGACTTCAGGCCGGATTGCGCCTGCGTCACGCGATCGCGCGCGATGCGCACCGCATCCTGCGCCGCGATCTGGCTCGCTTCCGCCTCCACAACCGCCGCCTGACCTGCCGCCGCCGCCGCTACCGCCGCATCGTACTGCTGCTTCGAAATAATGTCTTTCTCCACCAGCGGCGTATAGCGTTCCAAATCGAGCTTCGCCTTGGTATAGTTCGCCTGCGCCTGGGTCACGCGCGCCTGCGCCGCCTGCAGCTGCTTCTCCGACTGTGCCACGGTGGACAAAGCGCTCTGCACATCTGCATTGGCCGTGTTCAGATTGCTGCCTGTGTTGATGTTGATCACCGGCACATTCACGCGCGACGCCTCGTAGTTCGCGACCGCCGCTTCCAGGTTCGCCTCTGCCTGGTTCACCGCCGTCTGGTAGTCGCTCGGATCGATCTCCACCATCGGCGTGCCCGCGTCGACATACTGGTTCTGCTGCACCAGCACCTTCGCCACATGCCCGCTGATCCGCGAGCTGATCTGCACCAGATGGCCATCCACCGACGCGTCGTCCGTATCTTCGTAGTACGTCGAGTGCCACCAGAACAGCAGCGCGCCGACCACCAGCACCGCCACCAGGCCGATGATGATGAACCGCCGGCGTGGACGCGCGGACGTGCTTTCGGGCCGCTCCTCGGTTGGTCTGGACTGCTCGGTATTCTGCTCCGCCACTTACTTTCCTCCCACGTAATCCTTGTAATTGCTCTGCGCCACGCCCAGCGCCCGCGCCAGCGACAGTTTCGCCACATTATGCCGGTACAGACTGGCCACGTATTGCTCATCGGCCTGGGCCATGGCCTGTTGCGCCTGGGATATCGCCAGATTGTCCGAAACTCCCGCCTTATACCGCTGCTGGGCCTCGCTCAGCTCTTCCTTCGCCAGATCCACATTGCTCTTCGCCACTTCCACCAGCTTCTCCGCGGCCTGGATATCGAGGATGCTGTCCCGCACATCGGCTCCGATCTGCCCGCGCATGTCGCTCAGCCGCGCCCGCATCTGCTCCAGCTGCGACTGCGCCTGCTTCGCATCGCCGCGCAGCTTCGCTTCCTCGAAGATCGGCACGTCCAGCGAGCCCACCGCGTCTCCGGTCCCATGCGAGTGGCTGGGATTGATCCCAATGTCCCCGTAATCGCCGTTGAAAGTGATCGTCGGCAGCCGCTCATCCGTTGCCGCCTTACGCGCGTTCTCCGCCCCTGCCACTTGTTCCTGGAGCGCCTTCAGATCCGCGCGGTTGGCCAGCGCCTCCTGTACCGCTTTATCCGGATCAAGCTGGTCGAACGGCGCGTACGGAGCGGTGTCCGTCAGCTCGAACTGCTGTTCCAGCGGCAGCCCGATCGCCCGCGCCAGCGCAATCTTGTCCTTCTGGAACGCATTCTGCGCCGCAATCAGCGTCTGCTGCTGCGTCTGGTAATCCACCCGCGCCCGCAACTCGTCCAGCAGCGGAGCCGTCCCCGCCTGGTGATTGCCCGCGGCCTGATCCAGCGAAACCTTCGATGTATCCACCTGCGCCTGCGCCGACTGCACCAACGCCCCATCTGCAATCACGGTCAGATACGCATTGCCCACCGTCAGCACCACCAGATCCCGCGCATCCTGTGCCGAAAGCTGTGCCGCCTTGAAGTTGTGCCGCTGCGCCAGGTAGTTTTCGAGCGACGACAGATTCACCAGCGACCAGCTCAGCGATCCGCGAATATCCGTGTAGCCGTAGGGCCCGATAATCGCCGGAAATCCCGGAATGCGCAGCCCCTGTGCCTGCAGGTCCGTCTCCATTACCGCTTCCTTCACCGAGCCGCTCACAGCCGGCAGCAACGCCTGCAGCTGTTCCAGCCGCGCCCCGCGGGCCGACAGTGTATTTTGTGAGGTCAGGATCAGCCCCAGGTTGAATTTCAGTCCCCGCTGGATCGCGTCATTCAGCGACAGAGGCATCACTCCAGGCGTGACCTTGCCGTCGCTCACACTGCTCTGATAGGTCGAGCTGTCCACCGCCGGCTGCGGGATCAGAATCGGTCCCGCCGGCACCGACACCGATCCACCTCCCGGAGGACCCTGAGCGATCGCTGCGCCGCTCAGCAGCGCCAGAGCCGCCGCCCATGCGGCGATCCGCCCTGGGCACAAACATCGTGAATCGGTAGCTAACGCCTCCGCCACAAACAAAAGCCTCTCTGGGAATCCGCTGACTTCCGGTCCCGGGTCACGGGTATGTGCTTTGGATGCACCGCGCTAAGCAAAAAGTTCAGAAGAATCTCTGCTCTAAGAGTAGTCGAACCGCGCCCGTCGCGTCTCGCGGATTCCGCGACTGCACAACACCCGTGTAACCCATCCGTAGCAGAGCCGATGGCTTAACCGCCGCGGCCCGCGTGATTAAACCTGAACGGCCGTCGCGGAATGGAGCAGGGAAGAAGCCAGCGAGCACAGCGCCTGCCGGAACACACCGCTCACCGCCTCCGCGGTCCAGATCGATGGGCCTGCGTGCCGATTGATCGCTCGCGCCGTATCCGCATTGCTCCGCCCCAGTACTGCCCGCTGCACGAAGACCGCGCGCTGCGCGTGGGTCAGTCGCGCCAGCCAGGCCCGCAGCGGTCCGCGCCCGGCGCCTGCCATCAGTTCCGAAATCTCCGCTCCTGAGAGAGGAACCGCATCGTCCTCGATGCAGCCGCCGCTCTGCGGCGACGCTGGCACTTCGGCAAATGCAGCCGGATCCTGCCGCTGCATCGCCTTCAGCGCCCCGTCCAGCACTCGTTCGCGTACCAGCCCTTTGGCGGCCGCCGGATCGGCACATGGATCGACGTCCACCGAAGCCACTGTATTTTCCACCAGACTGAGAGCGGTGGCCTCATCGCCCAGCATCAGCGCGGCAAACTGATACATCTCCACCGCGGCGCTCTCTGCTCTGACCACTGCATCACTGCCCGAACATGGGGATCCAGCCACGATTCTCCTCCGGCAAGCTTCCTGCCCCTATCCTCGCCGAGCCGCTCAACCCCGTCAAATGGACGCCGAATAGCAAAGTCCTGGGATTTCCAACCTGGATAGGCTGGGCGGAGGAAACCTGCGCAGCGTGCGCGCGAGGCTGATAATTGGAATCTCCACGAATCGATGACGAGAGAACCCGCAGTGTGGAATAGCGCCCTGGCCATGCTTTACTGTTCGGAGTGGGGATTACTAGGCCAACCGGGGAGGATCAGTGGCGCAAGATCGAACACATGTCCTGGTGACCGGTGGCGCTGGTTATATAGGTAGTCATGCGGCAAAGGCGCTGGCTAACGCGGGATTCATTCCGGTCGCTTATGACTCTCTTGTCCTCGGCCACCGCTCGGCTGTTCGCTGGGGACCGTTTGTAGAGGGCGATATCGGCGATAAGGCGAAGTTGGTCGAGACAGTTCACCATTATGAGATAGGCGATGTTCTGCACTTTGCAGCTTTTGCTTACGTAGGCGAATCGGTGCGACGGCCGGAACTGTATTTCCACAATAATGTTGCGAAATCGCTGGTTCTCCTGGATGCAATTGTGGAGAGCAAGGTGACCAACGTGGTCTTTTCCTCGAGTTGTGCCACTTATGGCTCGCCAGAAAGGATGCCAATTACCGAAGACACACCGCAACTCCCGTTAAACCCCTACGGCGAGACCAAGCTGGTGATTGAGCGGGCGCTCCGCTGGTACGGTGCAGCGCACAATATTTCCTGGACTGCCCTGCGATACTTCAATGCGGCGGGAGCTGACGGAGACGGAGATCTTGGGGAAGAGCATAGTCCAGAGACCCATCTCATTCCGCTTGTGCTGGACGCGGCGCTCGGCCGAGGGACCATCGAGATCTACGGCGACGATTATCCGACCCCGGACGGAACCTGCATACGGGATTATATTCACGTGTCGGATCTGGCCGATGCACACGTTTCTGCGCTCCGATACCTGCGTGCGGGCGGAAAGTCAACTGCCCTGAATCTCGGAACAGGCATGGGGCATTCTGTTGCAGAGGTCATTCACGCCGCAGAACGCGTGACCAGCCGTGGGATTCCACATCGCGTTGCAAACCGGCGTCCGGGAGATCCGCCGGTTCTGGTTGCAGATCCTTCTCGCGCGGCCAGGGTTCTGGGATGGAAACCTCAGTTGTCTTCACTGGAAAACATCGTCAGCTCTGCTTGGAAGTGGCATTCGAATCAGCTCAGAAACACAGGGCATGAGACCAGCTGATTAACGCCGCTTCAACCCAAGAACGCTCAGAAAGAAGCTCGCAAAGATGATCTGGGCGCCCAGGCTGAGCGAGAGAACTGCCGGTATAACCCGGCGCATCATCCATTCGATATTCAGGGAGCTGAAGTGGTGGAGTCCCCAGTACCGCATCGCCCAGATGGAAATAGCCAGCCCGATGAGAAATAAGGCGCTCCCGGTAGCAATGCCCGTCTCCAGAGTGATGTACTGAAAGGCCTTCGTCAGTCGCGGATCTTCAGGAAGAAGGCCCTCGCTGATTGCGAACAGCTTGGTGAACAGCGCGAAAGCGACCGCCTGAAAGCCAAGAATCACCGCTACCGCTGCGAACAGCAGAGTGTCCACGTCGAGCATCACTCCTGCGAAGGGACGCGGACCCGGGACAATCAAGGCGCACAGCGCCAGACCCGCCAGCATCAGGAAAACGCCGGGATACAGAAACAGCCATCGCGGGCTATAGAGCAAAAAGAAACGCAGGGTGCGCCAGCCGTCACGCCAGGTACGCAGATGCGGAGGACGACTGCGGCCATCTGGTGAAAGTGTAGTGGGCACTTCTGCGATGCGCATCCGAAGCAGCGTGGCCTTGACTACCATCTCGGTAGCAAACTCCATCCCGGTCGTTCGCAGTCCCATGCGTTCGTACGCATCCTTGCGGAACGCGCGCAAGCCGCAGTAAATCGCCGACCGGACTCCGAAAGAAAATCTGGCCCAGTTTCGTCAGAGCCGGATTGCCGAAATACCGATGCAGCGGAGGCATCGCATTCTTCTGGATTCCGCCGCGAAAGCGGTTGCCCATGACAATGTCAGCGCCTTTGCGCAGTTCTTCGACAAAACGCGGAGCATGCCCAAAGTCATAGCTGTCGTCGGCATCTCCCATCATGACGTACTTGCCTCGCGCTGCGGCAATGCCCCCCATCAGCGCGTTGCCGTATCCTTTCGCGGGCACCCGCACCACCCGGGCCCCCATCCCCTCCGCGATCTCGATCGAACCATCGCTGCTGCCGTTGTCTGCGATAACGATCTCACCTGCGATGTTCGCTTCGCGCAGAGCGCGCTGCGCTTTCCCGATGCAGGTTCCCAACGTCTCTGCCTCATTCAGGCAGGGCATGACCACAGTTAACTCAAACCTGAGTTCCTCCTGTTTGGGAGCGCTGCTGGAAGCAGTGGCGCTCAAGACACACCTCCATCACAACGTCTATCGGAGCCATCACCCACGCGCGAAGTAAGACGAAGCTCGTAACCGGGATTCTAGCATGCCAGGCTTCAGGCGCTGTCATCCTCAGAGCCAGTCTCGCTCGGATTCGGCGTTCCTACGGCTGCTGGCACAGTAACTCCGAGCATGCTTTTCCGGTTTGATGTATTCGGTCGTGTGGATTCAATATCTCTGAATGTACAGTTCAGGTCGAGTTATAGCGTACTTCGGTATCGATGTTGTGTTTTTTACCCCGGTAGCCGCATATTTTCGGAGTCGGGTTCCAAGGTTGCCTTTTTGGTGTCGCTTGAGAATCCCGTCTGCTCGAATGATATGGCGATTCGGAGTCGCGGAACAGGAGTTATCGCCTTACAGCGTGCGGTAATAAAAGGAACCCCCTCCCCCAAGCTTCTTCCAGTTCGTTGAGCAGGGTTGCTCATGGCTGAATCGCGTCACAATCGCCCGAACGTTGCGCTCTCGGAGAACAACCAGTACGTTCGGATGTTGCTCGAGCGCGAGACAGTCCTCCGCAGCAGTGACTGGGGCTTCAGAGATCGAGTGACTGGTATCGATAATACCTGTGATGCGAACTCCCGCATACCGCGCCCAGTAGGGGTCGCCAAAGCACGCGTCGCTGCCCATGCAGGCCACCTCGGACCCCTCTGGAAACTGCAAATGCAGAGCCGCTCCGGCTGATTGTACAGAGAGGTCGTAGATCCCTGTAAGAGGATCAACTCCATTTGTTTGCTTCAACTCCCGACGGTTAATCAGGTCAGCCTGCAATTGACCGAGCAGGATAGTTGCGGTAATTAGCATCAGTGTCCAATGCAGAGGACTGGCATAGGCGCGCTTCTCAGGAGCAACGACAGAACATCCGGCAAACAGGGCACCGAGCATTACCATAGAGAAGACAATGTAACGCCCCTCCAGGTACACCAACACATACATGGCTACCAGAGTCAGCGCAAGGATGGCCATCGTAATTAGAACTGGATCGGCGATGGACGTTCGACGAAGGGCAAAGCCGAACACAATCGGAGCAGCGAAAAGCACAGGCAACTGCAGGTGGACGACGGCGATCCGGTAAAGAACTGCCAGATTGCGACCTATGGCCGCCACAGTATCGCGGAAAACGAAGCGCGGCACAAGTCCGTCAGACCAGTAGGAACCGTCGTACCATTGAGGCAGAGACCCGTATATTCCATCGTTGAAGTAGAACGTTACTGGATCTCTCGACAATAATGTGCCCGCGTGTTTGAAATGTGCGCTTGCATCATGAACGTGGTATATCGTCGGATCGACCACAGGATTGAGGAGGTCCGCTCCGTCGATGAACCATGCCGCATTCAACCGGCCGCTGTCCCCAAAGGTCAGGCGGCCTTTCGCTTTCGAGATCAGACTGAGCTGCATCCCTCCGAATAGTCCAGTGGCAGTGAGAGTTCTCCGATAACAGGAGCCAGCGAGGCCCTGGCGGGGAGAACAGGATGAAGAAGAGTCGTTACACCGAAGAGCAGATTGTAGGGATTCTGAAGGAGTCGGAAGCGGGTCTTCCAGCAGCGGAGTTGTGCCGCAAGCATGGTATCAGGCAGCAGACGTTGTACCGCTGGAAGGCGAAGTACGGCGGCCTGGAGGTGAGCGAGACGCAGCGGCTGCGGCAGCTGGA
>PMAM01000181.1 GCA_003152595.1 Acidobacterium sp. | reverse complement strand
CCGAGGCTTGTTGCTTGGCACGGCGCTTTATAGTCCGTCATCACAGATTGCGCTTCGGCTGGTTTCTCGTGAGGCGATTGATGAGGCGAAGTGGCTGACATTGCTTGCCGGCAGGCTGAAGAGAGCAATTGAACGACGCAAGCCTTACTTGAACTCCGATACAAACGCCTGCCGATTGTGTTTCAGCGAGGCTGACGAGTTGCCTGGGTTGGTGGCGGACAAATACGCCGACCTGATCATTCTTCAGCTCCTGACAAAGGGATTGGACTCTGCTGCCGTGCGGGAAACCTGCGTGCGGGTGCTCCGCGAAGAGCTGACACCAGCGGCCATTGTGGAGCGGCCCGATCCGCGGATNNGGGCAGAAGACCGGCGCGTTCCTTGACCAGAGAGCCAACTATGCCGCAGCCCAGGAGTGGGCGCGGAAGCTTGGTACTGTGGGCCGGGCATTGGATGTTTGCTGCTACCAGGGGGGCTTTGCGCTGCACTTGGCCCAGGTCTGCCAGCAGGTGACAGGGATTGATGCTTCGCGAGCCTCGCTGGAGGTGGCGGAACGGAATCTTCTCGCCAATCGTGCCCGTCTCTGTGCACAGGTGGACTGGGTGGAGGCCGACGCGTTTCAGATTCTGCGGGATTGGTCGGATTCGGGTGAGACGTTCGATGCCATCGTTCTTGACCCTCCTGCTTTCGCGAAGACTCAGAGGGCTGTTGAGGGTGCCATGCGCGGATACAAAGAGCTGAATCTGCGAGCGCTGAAGATGATGCGGCCTGGCGGCCTGTTGGTGACTTGCTCCTGTTCGCATCATGTGGGGTGGACGGAACTGAAGGACAGCGTGGCGTCTGCAGCCGCTGATGCTTCGCGGCGCGTACGATTGCTGGAACGCCGAGGCGCTGCTGCGGATCATCCGGTGGTGCTGAACCTGCCCGAGACCGAGTATTTGAAATGTCTTGTTCTGCAAGTGGACTGAAGTCGGGGCGACGCAGGTTCGAAGGAAGAAGCGCGATGCAGCTTCGCAGGGAAGTAGCCTGGTTGATGATCGTTGTCGTTGTGCTCTACGGCTTATGGCTGTCCGCCCTGGGGGCGATTACATATGGATATACCTACAAGCCCGAAGCGCACAGTTTGATGATGTTTATTCGCTACACGCAGCCGATGTTTATTTTTCCGTGCGCTTTGATTGCACTTGTGCCTCGGCGATGGGCAACCATACCTCTATAGCTGCTATCGATTTCTATTGCCTTATTCATTTACCTGCCCGATTTTCAATTGGAAGATGCGTTAGACACCTGGGCCGCTCCCTTCGCCATACAAGAAGCGAAGGAGATCGCCCAGGTGATGATCGTTCCTGTTGCCATGCAGATAGCGGTGATGATGAAGCAAAGCGGGAAGCGGAGCGGTGACCATGCGTAGTTAGTTTTGAGTGGCCGACTTAAATCTGAAACCTGGCTGCATACTCGTGCGTGGACGGTGCGCCGGCTGGCGTGCATGCGGGTCAAGGCTTGTTCCCACCGCCGAAATGATGAACGCCGGACCGTCTTTCCTGGAGCCCTTCTGTCTTGGGGCGGGGCCGCACGCAATTGAGCCAGTGTGTCTTTGGCCAAGGCGCGCAGGGACTCTGGTTCAAACGTGCAGGAGCGCAGGCATCAGGTTGCGCGGGTGGCGTGCAGGATTACTTCGTCAACATCTGCAAAGCGTTACTTGCCAGGGCGCGGCTGAGCAGTTTCAGTCCAAAGAAAACTGAGGAAGTCGGCATCGTCCTGCATTTGCTGGTCCACGGCCAGGCCTCCATTGTGGCCGCCTGCCTGGCTATAGTGCAGCAGGACGGGGCGTCCGCTGGAAGAGGCAGACTGCAGCAGGGCGGTCATTTTGCGTGCATGAAGCGGATCCACACGCGTATCGCTGTCGCCAGTGAAGAACATCACAGCGGGATAGGCTGTGCCGGATTTGACGTTTTGGTAGGGCGAATATTTAAGAAGATAGAAGAACTGTTTTTCGTTGTCGGAGGAGCCATATTCCGTCGTCCAGTAGGAGCCGACAAGGAATTTTTGGTAGCGGAGCATGTCGAGCAGCGGATAGCCGCACCAGATGGCGCCAAAGAGGTCGGGGCGCTGGGTCGTGGCGGCGCCCATGAGCAGGCCGCCGTTGGAGCGGCCGCGGATGGCGAAGTGCTCCGGCGAAGTATATTTGTTGGCGATCAGATACTCGGCGGCGGCGGCAAAGTCATCGAAGACGTTCTGCTTGTTCTCAAACATGGCGGCTTTGTGCCAGGCCTCGCCGTATTCGTTGCCGCCGCGCATGTTGGGGAGCGCGAAGTAGCCGCCCTGCTGCATCCACCAGGCGTACTCGGGGTTCCACTCGGAGAGCATGGCGAGATCGAAGCCACCGTAGCCGGTCATGAGGAGGCGTGCGGAGCCGTCACGGGGCAGACCTTTTTTGCCGGCGATGAACATGGGGACGCGGGTGCCGTCTTTTGACGGATAGAAGACCTGGCTGACTTCGTACTGGGCGGAGTCGAAGGGGACTTTGGGCGCGGCGAAGACGTCGGAGTGGCCGGTCTTTGTGTCGTAACGATAGATGGTCGGGGGCAGGATGAAGGAGTCGAAGGTGTAGAAGCCTTCGGTCTGCGTGGGCTGGCCGTAGACGACGGTGCCAGTGCCGATGCCGGGATAGGTGAGGGTGCCGGTCTGCTTGCCGTCGAGGGTGTAGATGGTCGTTTCAGTCTTGACGTCGTGGAGGCGGGAGACGAAGAGCTTGTCGCCTACGATGCTGTAGCCATCGATGACGTCTTTGCCTTCGGCGACGATGGTCTTCCACGAGGAGGGCTCGGCGCCGGGCGTGGCTTCGACGATGCGCGTGTTGGGCGCCTCGTAGTCGGTCATGAGGAAGAAGCGGTCGGCGGCGGCGAGGACGCGGACGTGCGCCTGCACGTTGTAAACGAGCGGGACGAAGTCGGCGTTAGGCTTTCGCAGGTCTTTAACGAGGTAGTCCTGGCTGGTGGCGGGGACGCCGTGCGCGATGGAGACGATGAGGTAGTGGTGGTCATCGGTGATGCGGACGCCGACGAGGTCGAGCTCGCCGAGTTGCCGGCCGCGGTATTCGCCACCGAAGAGCTTCGGGTCGTCGTTGACGGAGGTGCCGAATTTGTGGAACCAGACGTTGGTGCCCTGGTGGGTGAATTTGGCGTAGTAGAGGCCGGAGTTATCGGGCGCGAGGCTGATGCCGGANNTGGACCGCGCCTTCGTCGGCGCCGCCGACGCGGATCTCATAGACGACGAGGTTAGCGTCGTCGGAGATGTCGACCATGTTGACGGAGGTGTTCTGGTCGGCGCTGAGTTTGCTGGCGTCGATGAGGAGCTGGTCCTGACCGTGCCAGCCGGTGCGCATGTAGATGGAGGCCTGGTTCTGGTCGGCGAGGCGTTTACTGAAGAGGTATTTGCCGGCGCGAAGGGTGGGCATGGAGTACTGGTCGACGCGCATGAGGGCGGTGAGTTCGCTGGAGATTTTCGGCAGCGTGGTGAGCTGCGACAGATACTGCTGCGTGTAGGCGTTCTCCTCTCCGATCCAGGTGCGCGTGGCGGGCGATTGGGCGTCTTCGAGCCAGCGGTAGGAATCTTCGATTTTGGTGCCGGCGTAGTCGTCGGTGAAAACGTTGACGGCTGCGACGGGGGGCGCGGGCAGGGTGATGCCGTTCTCGCCGTGGATGTTGGCGGGCTGCGGGGGCTGGGCGTGGAGCATCAGCGAAGCGGCGGCAACGGCAAGCGCGAGGAGAGAGGGGCGAGCGGACATGGGCGATTCTCCATGAAGAGGTGGGGAGAGAAGGGGTAGTGTACGGCATTTGCAGAGAACTGTTCGCCGCAGTGGCTGCAATCAGCGGCGCTTTGGGTGGTCGCGCTCGATCTCCACCAGCGTCAGACCTGGCACCCTGTCAAAGTGGGAGTGGTTCCGCGTGAAGAGCGGAAGGTCGTGAAGGAGGGCAATTCCCGCAATCAGGCTGTCGGCCATCCCGATCGCTCGCCCTGTGCGATCAAGATAGCGCCGAAGCTCTGCGGCGCGCTGGGCAGCGGGGAGATCCAGGGGAAGAACGTCGAGGGAGTCGACGAACTCCCTGACCTTGTCACGGCGCTTCCCTTCCTCAGCGCCGCTCAGCAGTTCGAAACAAGTAACGGCGGTGGTCCAGAGCCGGTCCGCCTGAACATACTCTCTGAAGGAAGTGCTGTGGAACCGCTGGTCTATAATCCATTTTTTCCATAAGTTTCGCCGGGCCCGGAGTCATGCTATGAGTCCACGACAGTCGCGTCCTTCAATTCGCACTTCGCCCAAAGGACAAGATACGGCGCCAGGGGAAAAGCCGCAGGTCATCGCGGACGAGCGTGACCGCGGACGAGCGTCATTTCCGGTGGTTGGGATTGGGGCATCGGCAGGGGGTCTGGAAGCGCTCACCGCTTTGCTGAAAGTCCTGGCGAACGATCTGGGCATGGCATATGTCATCGTGACGCACCTCGATCCTCACCGGGAGAGCGCCTTCAGCCAGATCCTGGAACGGCACACGCAAATGCCGGTGCGCCAGATCGAGCAGGATATCCCGATTGAGGCGAACCACGTTTACGTGATACCGCCGAACTGCAATCTGACGATTACCGATTCGCGGCTGCACATCAGCGATCTGAATCGGCCGCGCATCACCAATGCGACCATCGACCTGTTCTTTCGTTCTCTGGCGGAGAGCCAGGGCAGCAATGCCATCGGGGTCGTCCTGTCGGGGACTGGATCGGATGGGACGGTGGGTTTGACTGCCATCAAAGGAGAAGGCGGCATCACCTTCGCGCAGGACACCCAATCGGCCAAATATGACAGCATGCCGGCCAACGCGGTCGCCGCCGGTTGTGTCGATTTCGTACTGGCGCCGGAGGAGATCGCACGGGAGCTCGCCCAGATCCGCCGGCACCCTTACGTTGCAGGCGCGCTCCTGGAAGCGGTCGAAGAGCAGGGAAACGATGCGAACATGGCCCAGATCTTCCGGCTGCTGCGCAGGGCGACCAAGGTCGACTTTTCCGAATACAAGCCGCCCACCATCGGAAGGCGCATCCACCGACGGATGGTGGTGCACAAGATCGACCAGCTTTCGGAATACGTGAGCATGCTGCACCGCGACCGCAACGAGGTCAATGCGCTTTATCAGGATCTTCTGATCAACGTCACCAGCTTTTTCCGCAATCCGGAGGCTTTCGAAGCGCTGAAACATGTTGTTTATCCGGCTCTTCTTCAGGCCCGCGGCTCGTCCACCGCACCCATACGCATTTGGGTACCGGGCTGCTCCACGGGAGAGGAGGCGTATTCGCATGCCATTTCACTGGTGGAATTTCTCGGGGAGGAGCGCACCGAGGTCCCGATTCAGGTTTACGGCACCGATCTGAGCGAGGAGTCGATCCGGCGGGCCCGGGCTGCCTATTTCAAGGAGAGCATTGAGGCGGATGTCGAACCGCTGCGTTTGCGGCGCTTCTTTCACAGAAGCGACGGTGGATTCCAGATCAGCAAGACTATCCGCGATATGTGCATCTTTTCAATCCAGAACATCTTCAGCGACCCGCCTTTCTCGCGCATGGATCTGATGAGCTGCCGCAATGTCATGATCTATCTCAGTCAGGCGCTGCAGAAACGGGTGATTCCGATTTTTCACTACGCCCTCAATCCCACCGGCTTCCTGATGCTTGGCAACACGGAAGGGCTGCTGGGAGCAGGGTCCGAGCTATTCGAAATGGCCGAAAAGAAACAGAAGATCTATCGCAAGAAACTGGTGGCGACGCCGGTAACCTTCGGATTCTCGATTGCGCCGCCGGCGCAGGAAACGGACGCTGTCGAAATCCCGGCCGCTCCTCTCAAACAACCGGACACTGTTCGCGGGCCGATTGAGATCCAGCGGGAAGCCGATCGGTTGCTGCTCACCCGGTATGCTCCGGCCGCCGTGGTGGTGAACGATCACCTCGAGATCCTCCAGAGCCGTGGGCGTACGGGGCCCTTCCTGGAGCTTGCACCCGGCAAAGCGAGTCTTAGTCTGCTGAAGATGGCTCGCCCCGGCCTGCTTTTCGAGTTGCAGAATGCCGTGGAAGAGGCCCGAAAAGTCGGCGCCGAAGCCGAACGCCGGGGCGTGCGCGTGGAGACCGAATCCGGCCTGCGCGAGACGACCGTGCGCGTGATCCCCTTTCGCACGCCCATGCAGGAGCAGAACAGCTTTTTGATCGTCTTCGAGCCTGAGGTGCAGGAAGCCGAGCGCAGCCCGCAGCCGCTCGCCGCGCCGCCGGCCGACGGGCAATCATCGGAGAAGGACCGGCAGGTTGCGCAACTGAAGCAGGAACTGAACGCCACGAAAGAGTACCTGCAGTCGATCATTGAAACCCAGGAAGCCACCAACGAGGAGCTGCAGTCTGCGAACGAAGAGATCCAGTCGGGCAACGAAGAGCTGCAGAGCACCAACGAAGAGCTGCAGACCTCGAAGGAAGAGCTTGAGTCGGCCAATGAAGAACTGCATACGGTCAATGAGGAGATGCAGCACCGGAACGATCTGCTGAGCCACCTCAACAACGACCTGACGAATCTGCTCAACAGCATCAATCTTGCGATGGTGATGGTAGGGGCGGATCTGAGCGTCCGTCGCTTCACCCCCCAGGCCACGACCATGCTGGGCCTGATGGCTTCCGACCTGGGCAGACCGATTCCACGGCTCAAGCTGAAGATCGATGCGGCACGGCTGGAAGGGATGATGCTTGAGGTTATCCATGAGGTCCAGCCGCGCCAGGCACAGGTGCAGGATCAGGAGGGGAAGTGGCTGGTGCTCCGCATCACGCCTTACCGGACACTCGACAATCGCATCGAGGGCGTGGTGCTGACGATTCTGGACCGGAACGCATTCGAGGGACTCTCCGCCGGCAAACCAAGCGCGCCGGCACAGGGCCTTGCGCCAAAAAAGTCGGGCACCCGCCGGAAGTAAGCCCGAGCACGGGTAGAGTGGAGCGATGCGTCGGCAGGATCAGACTGCGGTGGCGAGATGAGCCAACGCGTCCAGGATAGTTCTGCGTCGCTCCGTATCCTTCATTCGCTGGTGACGGATAGGGGGTCCTGCCGTGGATGATGGAGCCCTTCGACTCGGTACGCGGGACAAAGGCGTGTGCGTTGGTCTGTTTTCTGCCTGTTTCGTATAGCAGGAGCGCCTTATTCCGAGGAAAACAAACCCCGCTTTCAAGGTGTGCGTCCAACCAGGTATCTGGATCGCCGGAGGCACGGCAACCCAAAAGAGGGATGAATGGACGCATCGGATGTTCTTGTCGAACGCTTGATCGCCTGGGGTGTTGACACAATCTTTGGTTTGCCGGGCGACGGCATCAACGGCGTATTTGAGGCGCTGCGCAAGCAGCAGGACCGGATTCGCTTCATTCATGTCCGTCATGAAGAGGCCGCGGCTTTCATGGCCTGCGCTTACGCCAAGTTCACGGGGCGGCTGGGAGTCTGCATTGCGACCTCCGGGCCTGGCGGTATCCACCTGCTGAATGGCCTTTACGACGCGAAGATGGATGGCATGCCGGTGCTGGCGATCACCGGGATGCAGCACTCGGACCTGATCGGCACGTTCACCCAGCAGGACGTCGCGCTGGACAAGCTGTTTATGGACGTGACCTGTTACAACGAGCGCGTGATGAGCGGAGCGCATATGGAGAGCGTGGCCGATCTGGCCATCCGCACCGCGCTGGAAAAGCGCGGCGTCGCGCACATCACGATCCCGGTCGACGTGCAGGTGCAGTCGGTGAAGAAGGGGCGGTCGGATCGCAATCCGCCGCACCACAGTGACGCCACGCCGGCATTTGCCGAGCATATGCCCTCGCGCGTGGACCTCGAACATGCCGCGGACATCCTGAATCGCGGACGCAAAATCGCGATTCTCGCCGGCCAGGGAGCGCTGCAGGCCACCGATGAGCTGGAACAAGTGGCGGAGTTGCTGGGGGCTCCCGTGGTCAAGGCTCTTCTGGGAAAAGCTGCGGTTCCCGATGACAGCCCTTACACCACCGGGGGCATCGGTCTGCTGGGTACGGAGCCATCGCAGGAAGCACTGGAAGACTGCGACACGTTGTTCATCGTTGGGTCCTCGTTTCCTTACATCGAGTTTCTCCCGGCGCCGGGCGCGGTTAAGTGCGTGCAGATCGATATCGATCCGCAGCGTATTTCACTCCGCTATCCGGCCGACGTGGGCCTGGTGGGGAGTAGCCGCACTTGTCTTCGCGCGCTCATGCCTCTGCTCAAGTCCCACTCGAGGGGCTTCCTGAAGAAAGCGCAGCGGGCGAAGCAGGACTGGGAAAAGCTGATGGAAGAGCGCGGCACGCTGCCTGACAAGCCGATGAAGCCGCAGGTAATCGGCTGGGAACTGGGCAAACGCGTTCCCTCGAACGCCATCGTGACGTCGGACTCCGGAACCATCACAACCTGGTGGGCTCGCTACGTTCCCGCGCGGCGCGGCCAGATGCACAGCTGTTCGGGGAATCTGGCCACCATGGCCTGTGGACTGCCCTATGCGATTGCTGCAGCCGTGGCGTATCCGGACCGGCCGGTCTACTGCATCATCGGCGACGGCGGCCTCAGCATGCTGCTCGGCGAGCTGATCACGATCGCTGCTTATAAGCTCAACATCAAGATTGTCGTGATCAAGAACAACACGCTGGGTCAGATCAAGTGGGAGCAGATGGTCTTTCTCGGCAATCCGGAATTCGGATGCGACCTGTTCCCCGCCGACTTTGTCACCATTGCGCGCGGCGCCGGGATTCACGCGATTCGCATTGAGGATCCGGCTTCCTGTGGAGCACAGCTGGATCAAGTGGTGACCAGCGATGGGCCGATCCTGATCGAGGCCGTTGTCGATCCGTTCACGCCGCCGATGCCGGCGAGGGTGAAAGCCAGCCAGGCAATCAAGCTGGCCGAGGCGCTGGTGCGAGGCGAGCCGAACCGCATGAAGATTGCTCTGACGACTGCCCACGATCGTGTGCGGGAGCTGGTCTAGCCCTTGCAAAGGGACGAGCGCATGGAAGCGGCAAGAGCGCCAATCGAAAGGGTTGTCGTATCGGCGTACACCATCCCGACGGATGCTCCGGAAGCAGACGGCACGCTGAGCTGGGACTCGACCACGCTGATTCTGGCGGAGCTCCATTGCGGCGGCAAGTCCGCCCTCGGGTACACCTATGGCAACCACGCCATTGCCGTGCTCGTCCGGCATCTGGCGGAGAAATGCCTCCTGCGGAAGCAAACCCTCGATATCCCGGGGCTGCACGCATCCATGCTTCGGGAGGTCCGGAACGACGGCAACACGGGCATCGGAGCGATGGCCATCTCCGCGCTGGATATCGCGCTGTGGGATCTGAAGGCGAAACTGCTCGGCTGCAGCGTCATGGATCTTCTGGGCGCGGCCGCGACGAGCGTAGCGGCTTATGGCAGCGGCGGATTCACCTCGTATTCCGACAAGCAGCTTGCGGTGCAACTATCCGGGTGGGTGCAGGACGGCATTCGCAGCGTGAAGATGAAGATCGGGACCGAGCCTGGTCGCGATCCGGAACGCGTTCGCGCGGCGCGGAACGCTATTGGTGTAGACGCAGCACTCTTTGTCGATGCGAACGGAGCCTACACCGCCAAACAGGCGATCGCGCTGGCGGAACGGTTCGGCGAAAGCGGCGTCACCTGGTTTGAGGAGCCGGTGAGTTCGGATCATCTCGACGACCTGCGCCGTGTGCGCGACGCCGTCCCCGCTGGTATGGATGTGGCCGCCGGCGAATATGGTTACAGTCCGTTCTATTTCCGGCGGATGCTTTCCAGCCAGTCCGTTGACGTGCTGCAGCTCGACGCGACGCGCTGTCGTGGGTTCACCGGTTTTCTGGCTGGAGCAGCAGTCGCGGCGAGCTTCGGCTGTCCGTTGTCGGCACATTGTGCGCCGTCACTGCACATGCACGTCGCCTGCGCGGTGCCCGGTTTTCGCAACGTCGAGTACTTCCACGATCATGTGCGAATCGAAAAGATGCTCTTCGACGGGTTCATTCCGGCGCGCCACGGCCAACTGGAGCCGGATCGTTCGCGTCCAGGACTCGGACTGATCTTCAAACACAAAGACGCCGAGCGATTCGCCGTATGACTTTTACTCTGACGACCGAACTCGAGCGCGCAGCAAGGCGCACCCTGCCGGAGCCGCTTGGTAAGTTGTCGGCCAGCGTGCTGGAACATCTCCGCCGGGGATGCTTTCAGCGCAGCCTCTGCCTGGTGGTCACGGTCACCAGCGTGGCGAGCGGCCTCGAAGTTGGGTACGAGCACTACAAGGGTAGCTACAGCAATCCGGTGATGTATACGCCGGTCGCGCTCAGCGGGGCGCTGGCCGCCGCGGGATTGTCTGGGGTTTTCAGCCGGCGGGCGGCGCGGACTCTGCTGCGCTGGACCAGCGCGGTCACTTTAGCGGATGGCGTGATCGGCTTTTTCTTTCATGTGCGCGGCATCGCACGCAAGCCGGGCGGCTGGAAGTTGCCGGTGACGAACATCGTGATGGGTCCACCGATTTTTGCGCCTTTGCTTTTCGGCACCAGCGCGTATCTGGGACTGATGGCGTCGTACCTGCGTCGCGAGGAAGATTTGGACGCAGCCAGCGAGCGCGTGCGGGATGCAGCCGAGGCGACGCTTCCGGTGCAGTCGGACTGGCGCGAAGATCTTCGCTACGGGCGCTTTCAAAAGCACCTGTGCGGCGTGACGATTCTGTGGGCGTTCTTCAGCGGATTCGAGGCTCTCTACTCCCACTACAAATCGAATTTTCGTATCTGGGCGCAGTGGACTCCGGGGCTGCTGACGCCGCCACTGATCGCCGCCGCAGCGGGTGCTATTCGGAGCCGCCGTATTGCGAATACAGCGTTGCCACTGGTTTCCGCACTGGCTCTGGCCGATGGCGCAGTCGGATTCTACTACCATGCGCGCGGCATTCTTCGTCGTCCTGGCGGCACAAAGAAGCCGCTGTACAACATCCTCTATGGTCCGCCGATCTTCGCGCCGCTTCTGTTCGCGGCCTGCGGTTTTCTTGGGCTCATGGCGAGCCTGCTGCGCCGGGAGCGGGAAGAATGAGCAAGCGATCGTTGCCCACGTCGGCCACCGGCGGTGAGATTCGGGATCTCCGGCAGCCGGGGTACTATCCGCGTTACAGCACGCTGGGGCAAAAGAAAGCCTGGGACGAAACGACTCGCCACGTCGTCACTGGCCGCGTCGGCGACACTCCACCCGTCCGCTTCTTCTCGCGAGAGGAAGCGGAAGTGCTGCAGGCGATCATCGATCATGTCCTGCCACAGGATGATCGCTCCGAGGAGCGCACGATTCCCATTCTCCCGGTCATCGACGAGCGCCTTTTCAAAAATGAGCTGAATGGTTTCCGCTACGAAGATATGCCTCCGGACCGGGATGCTTACCGTCTGGCGATCAAAGCGATCGATGTAATGGCCCGCGAGCGCTTCGATGCTTCCTTCCCTGCTCTGACGGTGCATCGCCAGGAACTCATCCTCAAATCGCTGCACGATGGCGAACCTGACCCCGCTCATCCGATCTGGAAGACGATGCCGGTTCATCGCTTCTGGGCGCTGCTGATGGAAGACTGCGTCACCGCATACTATGCGCATCCCTGGGCCTGGGATGAGATCGGCTTCGGAGGTCCGGCCTATCCTCGCGGCTATATGCGGCTCGAGAACGGACTGCCCGAGCCGTGGGAAACCGAGGAAGAACGCTACGAATGGAACGCGCCCGTCGATTCGCTCTCGGAGATCGAGCCTGAGGGTGCCCCGCCTGAACACGGATCGCTGCATGGGCACGGGGGCACGCACTGATGGCCCTGTTATCCGGTAAGAACGGCGCGCACCGGCTGGGTCCCATGCAAACGCTGCCCGGGCCGATGAAGACCTGGCCGGAGAATGAGCCCGTCGACTACTGCGTCGTCGGAGTCGGTTCCGCAGGCGGCGTGCTCCTGCAACGCCTGGCGCGCGCCGGTTTTCGCGTCGTCGGCCTGGAGGCGGGTCCCTTCTGGGACACCGAGAAGGACTGGGTCAGCGATGAGAAGGGCTCGTACGAGCTCTACTGGAACGATCTGCGCATCACAGGCGGGACAAACCCGCTCGCTCTCGGCGAAAACAACTCCGGCAAAGGCGTCGGTGGCGGCTCCGTCCACTGGGCTGCATTCACCCCGCGTTTCCATCCATCGGATTTCCGCATTTACACCGAGGATGGTGTCGGCGTGGACTGGCCCATGTCGTACTGGGATCTCAAACCCTGGTATGAATTGCTCGAGCGAGAGATTCCGGTCGCAGGTCCGGCATGGTTTCCCTGGGGCGATCCGCACGGGCATCCTTACGGCCCGCACCCGCTGGGGGGCGTCGGCGATGTTCTGGTACGCGGCTGTTCGAAGCTCGGCATCCGCACCGTTGCCGGAGGCCCGGTTGCCATCCTCTCCGCCTCGCACGGCGACCGTCCGCACTGCATTTATCGCGGATTTTGTCTGCAGGGCTGCAAGGTTGGAGCCAAAGCCAGCACGCTGATCACCCATGTGCCCGACGCTATCGTCCACGGCGCCGAAATTCGGGCGCACGCGATGGCCGCGAGGATCAATCTACGCAACGACGGCCGCGTCGATGGGGTCGTTTATTTCGATTGCGACGGCAAGGAGCACTTCCAGCGTGCGCGTGCCGTCATCGTGAGCGGCTATGCGATCGAGACGCCGCGTCTGCTGTTCAACTCTGCGTGTCCAGGTCATAGCCATGGACTTGCGAACTCCAGTGGCACGCTGGGCAAGTACCTTATGGCGCAGGCAGGCAACGTTGTTGCCGGCCGATTCGAGGACCTCATCCGCCTCTACAAAGCGCCGCCGGCGCACGCCTTGTCTGAAGAGTTCTACGAGACCGATCCGCAGCGTGGATTCGCGCGGGGGTTTGCGATCCAGACGGTTGGGCCGCTGCCCATCGCCTTCGCGAAGCAGATGGTGGCAGCGATGGGCGCATGGGGCTGGGGTATGCGCCGGGTGATGATGGACTACAACCACTGGGCGACGCTCGGCGTGCTCGGCGAGATCCTTCCCTGGGAAGACAATCGTGTGGAGCTGGCGGACGAGAAAGATCGGCATGGTCTGCCTGTCGCGAAAGTGACCTTCAACCTGCACGACAACGACAAGAAGCTAATCGAGTTCGGCAAGAACAAAGTGATGGAAGTGATGTGGGCGGCCGGCGCGCAGCAGGTTGTTCAGGAATCACGCTTCGCGCATCTTGTTGGGGCGAGCCGTATGGGCAAAGACCCGTCCACTTCGGTGGTGGACAAATTCGGACGCACCCACGATATACCAAACCTCTTCGTTTGCGACGGGAGCATTTTCCCAACGCAGGGCTCTGCCAATCCTGGCCTGACGATCCAGGCGCTGGCCGCGCGGACAGCCGACTACCTGATCGGCCAGGGGGACCCGATCTTCTTCTCCAGCCGCCGCGATCAACATGAACCGCAGATTCGCTACGATCTCAGCCCGCCCTTCACGCGTTTCAAGGGCAATCCGCGCATTGCATGAGCTGAGCCGGCGTCCGACACAGTTCGTGGCGGTGGCTGGTCTCTAGAGATTGTCGCCGTCACCTGCGTCCGCAGCGGAAGCCTTGTCGGCGTCTTCGTCAGGAGGAGAACCCCCGGCGGGAACCGTCGTGATGCGCGCAATTCCCGCTTTTGCCAGCGTCTCGTTGTAAGCCGGCGTGTCGTGATCGTCGATCTGCTTCATCGCTGCGGCGACGGACTCGAGCTGCTGGTCGAGCAGAGTGAAGACTTCCTTCTCCGGGTCTGTGGGCGCGAAGTCAGAGTTGCCCGAGACGTCTCCGCCTCCGCTCCCCACCTCGGCGCCAAGCCAGATGAACTTGAGATAGAGCCCGACCGGTCCGCGAAACGACTTTTCGTCTCCCTCGGCGATCGTGGGATGCAGCAGCTGGTCTTCCTGGTCGAGATACTTCCGGTTCAGAGCATCCGTTGCATCCAGCAGGCTCTTCTCTGCCTTCTTCGCGACCAACAATTTGCGTGTGTCTTCGAGCTGGCGGCGGCTCCACTCAATCTGATTGATCAGTTGCGCCGAACGATTTGTGTCGTCATAGATTCGGTACGACAAGGCTGATCCCGCAATTGCATCCTGCAGCGTTGCAGGCGTTCGCGGGTCCTTGATCACGACAATCTTCTGCGTCTGCGCATGGCCGTCGACCGTGAGCGTTGCGGTGTACGTTCCTGGCGCAACCAGGGGCCCGGCNNACCGCGATGGTTTTCTCGTAGCGCAGATTCCACCACACGCGATTGACGCCCTGGTGTGTCGTTAGCTTGAGGTGACAGATCAGCTTGCCCTGACTGTCGCTGATTTCGAGCGTGGCTTTGGATTTTTCCGACTTCAGCAGATAGTTGATCGGCACTCCCGGCGGAGGATTATGCCCGGTCGCTGTGCCTTCGGGCGCGAGTTCTCTCCGGCTGCCAGCACGCAGCCGATACGCGTGGCGGACGGGGAAGAGGTAGCCTGGCTGTTCGGTCAGTTCGGGCTTTACCGTCTGCAGGGGCGAGATATCGTCGAGGATCCAAAAGCCGCGACCATAGGTGCCGACGACGAGGTCGTTGAACTCCGGTTGAATCGTCAGCCAATAAACGGGCGTGTGCGGCAGATTCTGCTGGAAAGGCGTCCAGTGCGCCCCATCGTCCATCGAGATATAGAGACCGTTCTCGGTGCCTGCATAGAGCAGGCTTCGGCGGACCGGGTCCTCACGGAGCACATGCGTGTAGCTCAACTGCGATGCGGGAATCCCATCGGCGATCTTCGTCCAGGTCTTGCCGTAATCGGTGGTCTTGTACAGCCACGGATCGCGGTTATCCACCTGGTGTCCATCGAACGCAACGTAACAGGTGCCCGCGGCGTACCTGGAGGGCTCGATGCTGTCGACGGTCATCTTCGGGAACAGGCCTGGGATATTTGCGGTCAGGTTCGACCAGTGTTTGCCATCATCGCGCGTCATCTGGAGCTGGCCATCGTTCGTGCCGGCCCAGATTTGTCCCTTCTCGACAGGCGATTCCGCGATCGCATAGACAACGCCCGCATATTCCACGCTGAGGTTGTCGACGGTCAGCCCGCCGGAGTCGCCATGCATCGAAGGNNGTCCAGTTCATGCGGATCTTCACTTCGCCCGCATTGGCGCCCATGGTGCGATCCGGCCACACGCTCACCGACCGCGCGAAGCCGCTGCGCGTATCAAAGCGCTCCGTCACGCCCGCATAGCAGCCGCCCCACACGATGTTGTTATCGACCGGGTCGGGAATATTCCAGCCCGTTTCACACCCGGCGGTGGTCGTCCATTCGCCGGCGCCGATCTCCCCGCCGCCTGGCACATCGCTGGGCCCATGCAGCGGCATGCCATCCTGCATCTGCCCGTACACCATGTAGGGAATGCGATTGTCGGTGGCGACGTGGTACATCTGCGCGATGGGCAAACGAATCAGGTGCCACTCGCGCCCGCGTTCGGTGCTGATGAGCACGCCGCCGTCGCTGCCGATCATCATGCGCGCCGGATTCTTCGGATCGGACCACATATCGTGGTTGTCGCCGCCGCATTCCCCGCGATCATGGCCGCCGGTCTTCGCCGCCGGATCATCCCCCGGGCACTGCATGTGGTCGCTGGTCTCGCCACCATCAAAGGTCGCGCTGATGCCGTTCGATGGGAAGTACACCTCGTTCTCGTTGTCGGGCATCACAAGCATGCGCGTGTAGTAGTGCG
>PMAM01000360.1:2979-8381 GCA_003152595.1 Acidobacterium sp. | reverse complement strand
CGCATTCTGAGGGCAAGATCAGGTTGACCCAACCCCGAATCCCCAAAAATGAACCCGACCCCCGGCAAAAACCCCGGCCAGGTTCACCCCACAGCAAGCAGCAAACGCTCCCCACGATCAAACGTCAACACGATTCGACCCGTCTCTCAGCCGACGGTACCCTCCCTGCTCCCATTTTGGGAATTCACGCTCCCCACAACCGGTGCGCCCCTGCCCTCAAAAGCGTAACGAGCGCAGAAACTCTACCCAGCCCCTCAAGCCGCCGGCCGTTTCCGCAACAACCCCTTACCCGCCGCCATCCGTTCCCGTTCCGCCTCCTTTAGGTGCCCGCGGAAAAGCGAGTCCCGCCGCTTCGCCAGTTCAGCGTTCAACTCCGCCCCAACCAGGATCGCCAGCGCCGTCAGATAAATCCAGAACATCAACCCGATGATCGCCCCCATCCCGCCATACAGCCGCGAGTAGTGCGCCAGATGATCCAGGTAAAACGCCAGCCCCGACGACCCGACGAACCACAACCCGATCGCGACAATGGCTCCCGGCAGCGTGGATTTGAAGCGCTGCTTTCGATTCGGCCCGAGGAAATAGACCAGTTCAAGGCTCACGACAAACGTAATAAAGACGGTTGCAATCCGAATGACCGGCCACATCCGCTCAAACGAGCGCGGCACCGGAAAAATCTCCGCGAGAAAATGCCCGAAGTGCGGCCCGGCAATCAGCGCCAGCAGCGATACCGTTAGTAAGCCGCCGCTGGTCAGAGCCAGAATCAGCGCCTGCAGGCGGTCACGCAGCCATGATCGCGGCCTCGTCACGTCATACGCGACATTGAGCGCCGTGATCAGCGCCGTGAACCCTCCTGTCGTCGACCAGATATAGCTCAGAATGCCGAACGACAGCATCCCCCGATGCGGTGCCAGCAGGCTTCCGATCATCTTCTCCACCATCGAAAGCGCGTCCGGCGGAACCAGCATCGCCAGAACGCTCAGCAGCTGCGGCAGCAGGCCGGGTATCCGCAGCACCGACATCAGCGACGCCACCGTAATCAGCAGTGGCACCATCGACATCATCGACCAGAAGGCAAGGCCCGCGGCCACATCCAGCACCCGCGTCCGACCCAGTTCCTTCCATACAATCATCGTCAGGCAGCGCGTCTCCCGCCAGCGACGCCGCAGGCGATGATGCCAGCGCCCAAAGGTCCAGGCGCGCCGCAACCTTCTTTCCGAGCGCAGAACAGTCGGACCCTGCCCTCGCGCGGCATCCGTGCCCTGCGCCCGCTCTCCTGTTTCCGAAACCATCGCGTCACGCTGCACGAAGAGGCCCCGCTTCGACCGGCTACCTTGGTGCGATGGCAAAAGGTGCCCGACGGATGCGCGCGAACTGCGCAGATTTCCCTTCCCCATGACGCAGTTGCCTCTCGCGCGCCTTTTCTGCGATACGTGGAGGGTTCACCGTGAGCAACCGTGATGAAAAGCAAGATCCTCCCGGGAACCCTCTTCGCTCTTTGCGCTGCAATCTCCCCGCCGCGTCCGAACCCTCCGCGAACCTGCAGAAGGTCTCCTTTCCCAGCGGCAGCGGCTGCGGCATCGGCGACACCGCAACCGGCTCTCTGGCTCTCCGCAACCGGCTGTCTGGCTCTGCCCGACGGCTCCGGCCGCCATCCCCCGTCGTCGTCATTCAGGAGTGGTGGGGCGTCAATGACTGGGTGAAGGAGCGGGAATGACTGGGGGAAGGAGCAGGCCGAAGCAACCCCGAACGCCCAACGACAGGATTCGGCCAGGTTCACCCCACAGCAAGCAGCAAACGCTCCCGGCAAGCAAACGTCAACACCAATTCGATTCACGCTTGAACCGACGGTACCCTCCCTGCTCCATTTTGGGAATGCGCCCTTTCACTGCCGGTTCACCCCACAGACTCCAGTCACACCAGCAGTCGGCGCTCCCCGGTAGTCCGACGGTTTCCGCAAGCTGCGGGTTGACCCAGCCCGAATCCCCCAAAAATGAACCCGCCCCCGGCTGGACTGCGGCCAGGTTCACCCCATCGCCAACCATCGATGACGCGCTACCCCTATTACGGAGCGCCAGGTTCACCCCACAGCAAGCAGCGGACACCTTTGCGGTCCGATTTGTCCATCGAATTCCCTCTGCGTTTGACCCGATAGTACCGAGCCATTCCCGGATCGGGCAGCGATAGCCGGACTGACCGCGCAGCCAGTCCCGAAGATGCCCAGTCGCGCTCCCACCTCTCCGCCGAGCCCCCAATGCAACGGTGACCGCAGAAAGCCCGTCAGCCCACCAACTCAGAATCGCGTCGGTGGAAATCAAGCCCGTACTGCAACAGCACCGCCAGCCGGGTCCGGCCGGCCCCGGAGAATCCAGGCAACCGGCCGTCCTCCTTTTTGCGTCCGTAAGCCTTTGAAAATTCGTGCGATTGATGAGTGAGGGTAACTTTCTTCCGTTTCGGTCCAGGTTACTAAAGGCGGAAAAATACTTCTTGCTTGTCTTTCTGCGAACGTGTTAACTATGCAGACAATATCTTGAAATTCCTGCCTTGCTGTACACAGGGGAAAGTGCGGTCTGTACGGCCACCACTATGAAAATTGGAATAACTATCCGAGGCTATCGCCTGCAAAAAGGCCTTTCGCAGGGAGACATCGAAAAACGTACCGGCCTCCTCCGCTGCTATCTGTCCCGAGTCGAGAACGGGCACACCGTTCCCTCACTCGACACCCTCGCCAAAATCGCCGGCGCGCTCGAACTTCCTCTCGCTCAGCTCTTTGCCGAAGACACCCTGGGCCGCCAGCTGCAGTCCCAGAAGCTCTCCGACGACGAGCTCCGCTTCCTCACCCAAATCCGCCGGTATTCCACCAACCTGAACGACAGCGACCGCAAGTTGCTCCTGGCCATGGTCAAAAAGTTCGCCGCCACCGCAACACGGTAGTTCCACCGCGTTCCCCCGAAATCTCTACCCACCACCGGCTCCGGGCACCCCTGGAGCCGCCCCCGGCGCTATCCCGCCGCGCCCTCGTAGTACGCGCGCAGTCCCCACGCGATCAATAGCAGAACGAACAGCATCACCCCCACCGCGATCGCTCGCCGGCGCACAAACGTCTCCCGCGGCGCTCCAATCCGCGGCACCAGCGGCACGCCAAACGCCAGCCCGCTCAAAAATCCCCCCAGGTGGGCCATGTTGTCCACCTGCAGCCGCGTATGCGCCACCCACAGCCCGCCATCGATCACAAAATTGATCAGCGCGAAATACCACACGCTCCGCCGCAGCTTCTTCAGCTCCAACTGCGGAATCGGCAGCAGCGGCGACCGCAGCAGCATCAGCAGCACCCCGGCGAGCCCAAACACCGCCCCCGACGCACCCGCGCTCAGCGCGCCCCCGGCAGGTCCCGGCGCCCTCTGGTTGAACGCCACGCTCAGCAGATTGCCAGCTACGCCAGTCAGCAGATATGCGGCGACGATCCCGAACTCCCCCAGCAACGGTTCGCCGAGCAGGCCCAGGTTCCACAGGCACCACATGTTCGTCAGAATGTGGATCCACCCGAAGTGCACAAAGATCGACGTCACCAGCCGCCACCACTCGCCGCTCAGCACGTAGGAACCGTTGCACAGCAGCCCATACGACACCTTGTCCTCAAACGTGGGGCCCGTCGCCGTTCCGCTCAGAACCAGCGTCAGCAGATACACAGCACAGTTCACCCCCACCAGCGCGTACGTCGCCGGCGCATGCGCCCAGTGGCGGCGCGCCCGCGGCGGCGGCGCCTGGTACTGCGGCGGCGGATACCACCCGCGCGGCTGCTCCCCTTGCTGCGAATCTTCAGGAAAGGTCCCCGGCGGGAGGATTTCGGGCGGAGGGGTAGAGCGGCGGCCCTGCTCGGGTTCCATTCCTTTACCCTACCGTTCCCGCTGCGCGATGACAATCTTGAGCCGATTTGCGGGCGTCTGAGCCCACAGCCGCAATCCTGACCCTGAGCGAGCTGCGAACAGCGCAGCGAGTCGAACCAGGAAGGACCTCTCTCTCGGGCTCCGACCCGATGATTCGGGCCTTTCGCGAAGCGGCCCCGCTTGAACGGGACGACGGTAGAAGCCCCGGCCTTCACAGCTTGCGGAAAAAAGCAAAGAACCCCCAGTGCTGGATCGACCAGGTTCACCCCACAGCAAGCAGCAAACGCTCTCCACGATCAAACGTCAACACGATTCGACCCGTCTCTCAGCCGACGGTATCCTCCCTGCTCCATTTTGGGAATTCGCCCTTTCCACAGCCGGTTCACCCCATAGACTCCGCCGACACCAGCAGTCGGCGCTCCCCCGTAGTCCCAACGGTTCCCGCAAGCCGTTGGTTGACCCAACCCCGAATCCCCAAAAATGAACCCGACCCCCGGCAAAAACCCCGACCAGGTTCACCCCACAGCAAGTAGCGGAAGCTCCCGGCATTCGAAAGTCAACAAAACTCGATGCTCCGCCCCTCCCGAAAGTACTGTCCTGGACCGTTTTGAGGAAAAACACAGTCCCACCCCGGGCCCCTCGACTTTTTCCGCAAGCTCTTCAAGGCCGGGGAACAAGCAAGTCGAAAATCTCCGGCCTTTAGGCCCGGAAAACTGCAGACGGTCACCATACTCGTGGAACGAGGGATCCCAATGTCGCGTCAGCTTCGGGTTCCAGGGCCCCTCCCTCCGTCCTTCATGCAACGATGGAAGCAGCACCCCCTCGCCTCCACCGCCGTTTACAATTTGCTGTTCCACTCCCACACTCACAACCTTCCTTCAGGAGTCCTTTCATTGAGCGGTGACAAAAAGATCGCCCGCGTTCTGCTGAGCGTGACCGACAAATCCGGCATCGTCGACTTCGCCCAATGCCTCGNNGGCCGCGTCAAGACCCTCCACCCCAAAGTGCATGGCGGCATCCTCTACATCCGCCGCAGTCCCGAACACACCCGCCAGGCCGCCGCCCACGGCATCGAGCCCATCGACATGGTCGTCGTCAATCTCTACGCCTTCGAGAAGACCGCCGCCAATCCCGACGCGAAGTTCGAAGACATCATCGAGAACATCGACATCGGCGGTCCCGCCATGATTCGCTCCGCGGCCAAGAACTTCGAAGACGTCGCCGTCGTCACCTCTGCCGCCGACTACGGCTTTCTCGGCGACGAGCTGGACCTGAACCGCAGCATGCTCAGCCGCGAAACCCGCTGGCGCCTCGCCCAGCACGCCTTCGCCACCACCGGCAGCTACGACACCGCCANNGTCGACTTCGCCCAATGCCTCGCCCGCCACGGCGCCGAACTCGTCTCCACCGGTGGCACCGCTCGCACCCTCCGCGAGGCCGGACTCGCCGTCCGCGAGGTCGCCGACTTCACCGGCTTCCCCGAAATGTTCGACGGCCGCGTCAAGACCCTCCACC
>PMAM01000360.1:0-2917 GCA_003152595.1 Acidobacterium sp. | reverse complement strand
GTCCCGCCATGATTCGCTCCGCCGCCAAGAACTTCGAAGACGTCGCCGTCGTCACCTCTTCCGCCGACTACGGCTTTCTCGCCGACGAGCTGGACCTGAACCGCAGTATGCTCAGCCGCGAAACCCGCTGGCGCCTCGCCCAGCACGCCTTCGCCACTACCGGCAGCTACGACACCGCCATCGCCAATGCCCTCGAGCGCCTCGAGCCCTCCGCCCCCACACTCCCCCTGCACACCAACGACGAATTCCCCCAGACCCTCCGCATCTCCTGGCCCCTCGCGCAGTCTCTCCGCTACGGCGAGAACCCCCACCAGCGCGCCGCCCTCTATCGAGATAACTCCGGCAACGGCATCGCCGCCGCGCAGCAGCTTCAGGGCAAGGAACTCAGCTACAACAACCTCGTCGACCTCGACGCCTGCTGGGAACTCGCCCAGGAATTCGACGAGCCCGCCTGCGCCATCATCAAACACACCAATCCCTGCGGCACGGCCACCGGCGGCAATCTGCTCGAGGCCTACCGCAAAGCGCTGGTCGCCGATCCCGTTTCGGCCTTCGGCGGCGTCATCGGCGTCAACCGCGAGGTCAATGGCGACACCGCCGAAGAGATGGCCGCTCTCTTCGTCGAAGCGATCGCCGCTCCGTCCTTTTCCCAGGACGCCCTGTCGCGCTTCTCCTCGAAGAAGAATCTGCGCCTCGTTGTCGTGCACCCCGCGCGCACCACCCGCATGCTTAAGCAGATCTCCGGCGGCATGCTCATGCAGGACGCCGACAATCCGAAGCTCTCCGTCGCCGACCTCAAAATCGCGACCCAGCGCGCTCCCACTGAAGACGAGCTGAACGCGCTGCTCTTCGCCTGGAAGGTCGTCAAGCACGTTAAGTCGAACGCCATCGTCTACGCGCGCGACGGCCAAACCATCGGCATCGGCGCCGGACAGATGAGCCGCGTCGACGCCGCCCGCTTCGGCGCCATGAAAGCCGTGCTGCCGCTGAAGGGCTGCGTCGCCGCCTCGGACGCCTTCTTCCCCTTCCCCGACGGGCTCGAAGTCGTCGCGCAGACGGGCGCCACCGCGGTCATCCAGCCCGGCGGCTCGGTGAAGGATAACGACGTGATCGCCGCCGCCGATCGCCTCGGCCTCGCCATGGTCTTCACCGGCATCCGTCACTTCCGGCACTGAAGCCTCGGCGACCGTTGTTCCGCAACGTGCCCTGACCAGGCTCCGAGCACAGCCAGGTGCGCGTCGAATGGAGCCGGCCCTGAGCAAGCTCCGAGTGCAACGTCGAATGGGCCGGCCTGTTTCGCCAGACGCAAGCCCACCCACTCCTCGCACCGCCGGCGACTATCCGCCAGGTTGACCCCACGGCAAGACGTAAACGCTCCCCACGATCAAACGTCAACACGATTCGACCCGTCTCTCAGCCGACGGTACCCTCCCTGCTCCATTTTGGGAATGCGCCCTTTCCACAGCCGGTTCACCCCACAGACTCCGCCGACACCGGCAGTCGGCGCTCCCCGGTAGTCCCAACGGTTCCCGCAAGCCGTTGGTTGACCCAACCCCCAATCCCCAAAAAATGAACCCGTCCCCGGCAAAAACCCCGGCCAGGTTCACCCCACAGCCAGAAGTAGATACCTCTGCCGTCCAGAAATCAACAGGAAATGTTCCCCGCTTTGTCCGAAGGTAATCCCTTCCATGCGGCCCGGACCGTTTTGGCAAAGCAGACGGTCGGGAACCCACAACCCGGCCTGAGCAGGCGCTGATCGAACGGAAAGCACGCGTCGAATGGCGCCGGCCCAGAGCAAGCGCCGAACGAAACGAGGCACGCGTCGGAATGGCGCTGCCCGCCTTTTCAGATGTGATATCGCGCAAAGCGCGCGCATTTCCTCATGAAATTTGTACCGCGCCCAACAAGGGCGAGTATAATCGGCGACCGGCCAGATACACGGACCCCCCTCCCCTCAGAAATGCTTATGCACACGCTCTTCAGGACTGCGGCCGTCCCCGCCGGCTTTCCTGATTGATCACCTGTCAATCCAAACTGGTTCGGCCCCAGCACCGACGTTAACGCAGAACGTGAACAGCCTTCCGCGTGCCGTTATCTTCACCGCACCTCGTGCGGAATCAGGAAAACAAAGGAGGTCGTCATGAGTACTTCGCCCATTGGGACAATCGTGAAAGAGTCAGTTGGGTGGTCGATCGGACTCAGTGTTCTCATGATTGTTGTCGGCATTCTCGCCATTGTGATTCCCCCCGCCGCAGGAATTGCGGTGCTCGTCGTAGTAGCCTGGCTGCTGATGCTGAGCGGCGCATTCCACCTGATATTCGCGTGGCATACGCGCACATCGGGCGGAATGATATGGGAGTTGCTGCTCGGCATTCTCTACCTCTTCGTTGGAGTCTATGCACTGCTTCACCCCGTGGCCGGCCTGGCGTCCCTGACACTTTTCCTCGCGGTTTACCTCTTCGTGGAGGCGGTACTGGAGTTGGTTTTGGGCTTCCGTCTCCGTCCTCAGCCCGGCTCGGGTTGGCTGCTCCTGGATGGAATCGTAACGCTGGTTCTTGCCATCCTGATCTGGAGGAGTTGGCCATCGAGCAGCGAATGGGTAATCGGAACCCTGGTCGGAATCAGCATGCTTTTCAGCGGCACCGCCCGTTTGTCGCTGTCCATGGGAGCCCGCCGCGTGCTTGCGAAGACGGCTTGAATCCAACCCCTGCCGGACGGCGCAGCTCTGGAAGCGCCGTCCGCCCAGGGGACAAAACTGCACCTCGACATCACGTGAGCCCTACGCTCAGCTTTTTTATTGCCGAAAACAGGGTGCCCCATCCCTGGTCACGCGACGCAAGGCGCGCTGTCCCGGCTTCAGCCCCTGAGTACCCGTGGCCACGAAACTTCCGCTATGCCGGTTAACCGTCCGGAAAGA
>PMAM01000347.1:182-15082 GCA_003152595.1 Acidobacterium sp. | reverse complement strand
TTCACCTACGAACCGAACTCGCACGCGGTAGGGCCGGACACCGTCTTCGATCTGGCCAGCGTCAGCAAAGTCCTGGCGACGACGGCGGCGGCGATGATCCTGGTCGATCGCGGTAAGCTCGACCTGGACACTCGCCTGGGCGATATCCTCCCGGGCTTCGTGATCGGCATGGCGCCGGGCAGCGGCAAGGAGCGCGTGACTCTGCGCATGCTGCTGGCGCACACCTCCGGACTGCCCGCGTATGAAACGCTGTTCCGCAACTGCGATACGCCGGAGGCGCTGCTGCGCGCGACCCTGAAGCTGCCGCTGGAAGCAAAACCCGGCACACGGACCGAGTACTCGGACTTCGGATTCATCCTGCTGGGCAAGGCCATCGAGATTCTGTCGTACAAGCGGCTGGACGTGTTCTGCACGCGGGAAATCTTCGAACCTCTCGGCCTCACAGCTACACGCTTTCGCCCGCCGGAAGAGAGCCGGCCCCTGATCCCGCCGACCGAGGAGGACCAGACGTTTCGCGGCCGGGTCATTCAGGGAGAAGTGCAGGACGAGAACAGCTACGTCCTCGGCGGGGTTGCCGGGCACGCCGGTTTGTTTTCCAACGTGCGCGACGTCCTCGGGTTTGCACAGTGCATTTTGGCGCAAGGCCGCACCCGGGACGGCCGCCAGCTCTTTCAGCCTGCCACGCTGGACCTGTTTGCGCAGCGCGAGGGGCCGAGCGAAGGCACGGCGCGCGCGCTGGGATGGGATGTGCCGACGGCGGGCTCGTCCTCCGGACACTACTTCGGACCGCGGTCGATCGGACACCTCGGGTACTCGGGATGCTCGCTGTGGATCGACCCCGACCAGGAACTCGCTGTGGCTCTGCTGACGAATCGGACCTGGCCGGACCGCTCCAGCNNTTCGTATGCAGAAAAGCCTTCGCGGCCGGATGGCAGCGAAGGCTTTTGCGTTTCGAACCCGAGGATCAGTAGATGCGGAAGTTGACCTCGATGTTGATCTCCACGGGAACTGCCTTGCCCTGGTAGGTGGCGGCCTTGAATTTGTACTGCCGCACCGCTTCCAGAGCCTTCTCATCGAGGCCCATGCCCAGCGGGCGCACGATGCGCACGCGCTGCGGGTTGCCCTGCGCGTCCACGATAAGGCTCACGACGCAAACGCCCTGATATTTGGCGCGCCGCGCTTCGTCGGAGAACTCCGGATCGGGCGCGTAGACCAGCACGGGATTGGAAACGCCGCCGCCCGGATGGTAGATGCCGCCGCCGTAACCGCCGCCGGAACCTGGTCCGATGCCATTGCCGCTGCCGGAGCCGATACCACCGCCGGAACCGCTGCCAAAGCCGGAGCCCGATCCGCTGCCCTGAGACGCCAGAGCGATCTGCGGCGACTGCGGGACGCCAATATTCGGCATGCTGGGATTGTCCGGCAGCTTAATCTGCTGCGGCATCAACACGGCCGGAGTTACAGCCAGCTTGGGGTTGTCGATCTTGAGAATCTGAGGAGGCGCAAGCGGCTGCTTCACCATTGGCGGCAGCTTGCCTTTGGAGGCCTCAACCAGCTCATGGTTGCCGCCCCCGCCACCGCCGCCCATCGTGTCCTTTAAAGGAGACGGCGGTACGTAAGGGGAGATGTCCACGGGCGTGACAACGGCCTTCTTCGCAACCTGCCGCTCGTGCCACTGCTCGATGGTGAAAAGCAGGATCAGACCGATGACTACGGCGTGCGTAATGAACGAAACCGCGCTCGAGGCCGGGTTCCGCTTCACCGCCATTGGGTCCCGCACCGCGATGGGCGTGGAGCTCAGCTTGAGAGGCGGCAGCTTCTTTGGGAAGAGCACGTCGGCGACGCTGGCAAACAGCGTCTTCCAGATCGGCTCTTCGACGATCGATTCCAGACCCCCCAGATGCAAAGCTGGCGGCTCTGGGCTTCTACCCCGATTTGAATCCGGTACCAGGTGCGGAGACGTCAAAACCGTATTCCCCATGTTTGCTCGCCGGACATTTCGGCCCAGCTTCTCCTGATTATCAATGACAGCCGCCCTCTCTGTCGCGCCCGGGGCTTTGCTGTACTTCCTCAGATGCGGCTCTGCCCCGAAAAATCGCCTGCACCTCTCTCTTTCAGGGATAGACGCTTGATCCCTCAGGAAGTTACTGCTGTTCCGCCGGATACAATGAACTTTTACCCGAAATCAGCTGGAGAACCGATGTCGTCTGCCCCCCCACCTGGCGATCCCAAGCCTGTTGCCCTGAAGGATACCCTCTCCCTGCCCCGAACCGGCTTTCCGATGAAGGCCAATCTGCCGCAGACCGAGCCGGCGCGACTGGAAACGTGGGAGAAAGCCCGCCTGTACGACCAGATCCGTGCCGCCCGTGAGGGGGCGCCCCGGTGGATCCTGCACGATGGACCGCCGTACGCGAATGGACCGATCCATCTGGGCCATGCGCTCAATAAGTGCCTCAAGGACTTCATTGTCAAGTGCAAAACAATGGCCGGGTTCGATTCGCCCTATGTACCGGGCTTCGATTGCCATGGCCTGCCCATTGAAATCAAGGTGGATGAGAAGCTGGGGCGCAAAAAGCTGGAGATGCCAGCGGCGGAATTCCTGCGCCAGTGCCGCGAGTATGCCCAGAAATACGTCGATCTGCAGACCAGCCAGTTCGTGCGCCTGGGCGTGTTTGGGCGCTGGGACAACCCCTACTCGACCATGTCGCGCAACTATGAGGCGCGGATTCTCGAGACCTTCTACCGCTTCCTCGAGGGCGGCTTTGTCTATCGTGGGCTTCGCCCGGTCTATTGGTGCATCCACGACCGGACGGCGCTGGCCGACGCCGAGATCGAGTATGAGCAGCACTCCAGCCCCAGCATTTATGTCCGGTACGACCTGACCAGCGATCCGGCGGCCATTCATCCGGCGCTGGCGGGCAAAAAGGTGGCGACCATCATCTGGACGACGACTCCGTGGACGCTGCCAGCTTCACTGGCGGTCGCGTTTCATCCGGAGTTCGATTACGTGGCGCTGGAGCAGGCGGGCCAGGTGTACATCGTGGCCCAGGCTCTGGCAGCGCCGGTGCGCGAGGCCTGCAATTTAGAGGCGGCTGTGCCCATCGCCGGCTTCAAGGGCGAGCGCATGGAGCGCGCGACGTTCCGGCACCCGTTTCTCGACCGCCAGATCCTTGGCGTTCTGGCCGATTACGTGACCGCCGATCAGGGGACTGGCGCCGTCCATACTGCGCCCGCCCATGGCGCTGACGACTTCCATACCGGCACGCGCTACGGTCTGGACCAGACCTGCCACGTGGACAACGCCGGGCGGATCCGCGACGGCCTGCCCGAGTACGACGGCAAGACCGTCTTCCAGGCCAACCAGCCGATCATCGATCTGGTGGCCAGCCGCGGCGCTCTGCTGGGGCGCTCGGACATCTTCCATAGCTATCCGCATTGCTGGCGCTGCCATCACCCGGTCATTTTTCGGGCGACGGAGCAGTGGTTCATCAACATCGACCAGCCGATGCAGAACCCCGACGGATCGCCGACCACCTTCCGCCAGCGCGCTCTCGATGAGATCAAAAACAGTGTCCGGTGGGACCCGGCCTGGGGCGAGGAGCGCATCGCCAACATGATCGCGACGCGCCCGGACTGGTGCATCTCGCGCCAGCGGGTCTGGGGCGTGCCGATCGCGGTGTTCCTGTGCGAGAGCTGCCGGCAACCGCTGATGGACTGCGTCCTGAACCAGCGGATCCTGGAGCTTTTTGAGAAGGAAGGCGTGGAAGTGTGGCACACGCCGGCGGCCGACGCAATGCTGCCTGGCGGCGCGCGCTGTGCCAATTGCGGTGGGACGGCACTCCGCCGTGAAACGGACATTCTGGATGTGTGGTTCGACTCCGGCTCCAGCTGGCATGCGGTGCTCGAGGCCGAACCGGGGCTCGCACCGCCGGCGGATTTGTATTTCGAGGGGGGCGATCAGTATCGGGGATGGTTCCACACTTCCCTGCTGACCTCGGTCGGTGTCGGACAAAAGCACGAGTCGCCGTTCCGCATGGTGGGGACGGCGGGGTGGACGCTGGACGAGCAGGGGCGCGCCATGTCGAAGTCGCTCGGCAATGGCGTCGATCCGGTGGACATTGCGGACCGGCTGGGTGCGGAGATCGTGCGGCTCTGGGTGGCCAGCGTCGACTTCCGCGAGGATGTGGTGAACAGCGAGAGCATCATGCTGCGGCTGGCGGAAGGCTACCGGAAGCTGCGCAATACATTCCGATTCCTGCTGGGCAATCTCGACGGGTTCGATCCCATGTCGGACGCCGTGTCGGACGCGGAGTTGCTGCCCCTGGATCGTTATATGCTGACGCGTTGCCGTGAACTGGTGGAGAAGGTTAGCGGGGCGGACGGGAAGGGCGGCTGGTACGGAGACTTCCAGTTCCACCGCGTTTACCAGGCGGTGAATGAGTTTTGCGTCGTCGACCTGAGCGCGTTTTACCTGGACGTGCTTAAGGACCGGCTATACACGTTTGCGCCGAAGGGTCTGGAGCGCCGCTCCGCGCAAACCGTGCTGTGGCGTATCGCGGAGGCGCTTGTCCGACTCGTGGCGCCGATCCTGACCTTCACGTCGGACGAGGTGTGGCAGTACCTGCCCGCCGTGTCCGACAGGCCGGGCAGTGTTCACCTGGAATTGTTTCCGAAAGCGAACGACCTGGGCGCGGCCGATGCCCACTTGTCCGCCGACTGGCAGCGGCTGCTGGCAATTCGGGACAAGGTGCTGGTGGCGCTGGAAGCGGAGCGCAAGGCGGGGCATATCGGCAAAGCCCTGGAGTCATCCGTTCTTATCGAGTACCACACCTTTGCCGGCAAGCCGGTGGGCGACGGCGCGCTTCTGCTGCGCTGCGAGCCGGCGCTGAAAGAGCTGCTGAATGTGTCCTCGGTGAAGCTGATCAACCGCGGCGAGCATGAGGCCGGAGCGGTGCCGATCGGAGATCCGGAGTCCCTGTCGCAGCTGATTCGGGTTGTGGTGGTGGCAGCCGAGGGCACCCGCTGCGATCGCTGCTGGAACTACTACGCCGACGATGGTCCCCAACACGTGCGCGACTTTGGGGCCTGGAAGAAAGTGTGCGGCCGCTGCGCCGGTGCGTTGCGCGAGATTGGCTTGAGCGAGGACGGGCAATGAACGGGAATGCCGGCCCGGATCGGCGCGCGTGGCTCCTCGGGATTTCCGCGCTCGTGATCCTGCTCGACCGGCTGACAAAGTATTGGGTCAGCCATCACATTGAAGAGGGCGACGCGATCGTCGTGGTCCGCCGCGTCTTTCGCATTACGCATGTCCGCAATCCTGGCGCTGCGTTCTCGATGTTCGTCGAATCCTCGCGGCCGGAAGTGGTGCGCTGGGTGCTCGCCGGGTTCTCCATTCTGGCCGCGGCGGTGGTCGTCTTCGCCATTCTGCGCTTTGGCCGCCGGATGACGCCAACGATGATTGCTCTGGCGCTGATCCTTGGGGGCACGATCGGTAATCTCTGGGATCGCCTGCGCTCAGGCCTGGTGACGGACTTCCTCGAGGTCCACATCATCCACTACCACTGGCCCGACTTCAACGTGGCCGACTCAGCGATCGTGATTGGCGGCATCCTGCTGGTGCTCGACGCTCTGTTCTCGAGCCCCAAAGAACAGAAATCCTGACCGTCATGCCCCGGCGGGTGCCGCACCTTTGTGCACTCCGTCACATCCCCGTGGGGCTCCGAGCGCATACACTACGGCCCGTGCTGGAAACACCAACGCTGCCGGGTGCCGAATGTCTGACGCTGAGTCGGACACGCGGACCCGATCGCCCATTGCTGAACCTGACGGTTGGCGGGCTGCTGCATCGCACCGCCAGCCGCTTCCCGGATCGCGACGCCGTTGTCTCCTGCCACCAGGGGCAGCGTCTGACATGGGCGGAACTGAGCGAGCAGGCGGATCGCGTAGCGCGTGGACTTTGGGCGCTCGGGATCCGGAGAGGCGATCGTGTCGGACTTTGGTCGACGAACTGCCTCGAGTGGGTGATGATGCACATGGGCACAGCGCGAGCCGGGGCCGCCCTGGTGAATGTGAACCCTGCGTACCGCTCCCACGAGCTGCAGTACACGCTCACGCGGTCGCGCATAAAGGCTCTTTTCCTGTGGAGCCGCGACAAGCGCGCCGACTACGGCGAAATCCTGTGCAGGGCATGTTACAACCTCACGCTCGAGCTACGCCACACCGTCTTCTTCGACTCGCCGGAGTGGCTGGCTCTGCTGGAGGCGCCAGGGCAGTTGCCGGATTGCGTGGATTCGCAGGACGTCGCCAATATCCAGTACACCTCTGGCACCACGGGGCTGCCCAAAGGCGTGATGCTGACGCATCACAACATTGTCAACAACGGGCTGTTCCTGGCGCAGGGATTCCACTACACCGAGCGCGACCGCGTCTGCGTCCCGGTGCCGCTCTTCCATTGCTATGGCTGCGTCATCGGCACCATGAGCGCGCTGAACACGGGCGCTGCGCTGATCTTCCCCAACTGGACCTTCGACCCCCGCGCCACGCTGCAGGCCGTGCATGCGGAGCGCTGCACCTCGCTCTACGGAGTGCCCGCGATGTACGTCGCCGAGCTGGCTTTGCCCGACTTCACGGAGTTCAATCTCACCAGCCTGCGCACCGGCATGATGTCCGGCGCGCCGTGCCCCATTGAGTTGATGAAGCGTGTGCTGCATGACATGCACATCCCGGAGCTGGTGATCGCCTACGGTCAGACGGAAAGCTCACCGGTAGTGACCATGTCCGACGCGGACGACTCGATCGAGATCCGCGTGAACACCGTCGGACGCGCTATGCCGCAGACGGAAATCAGGATCGCCTCCACGTCGGACAATACGACCGTGCGTGTCGGACAACAGGGCGAAGTGTGCGCGCGCGGATATGTGGTGATGAAGGGCTACGACGCGGAGCCGGACGCTACGAAACTGGCCATCGACCCGGACGGATGGCTGCACACCGGCGACCTGGGCGTAATGCATCCGGACGGCTGTATCCACCTCACCGGCCGCTCGCGCGACATCATCATCCGCGGCGGCGAGAACATCTATCCGCGCGAGATCGAGGAATTCCTGTACACGCACCCGAAGGTCAGCGAGGTCCAGGTGGTCGGCATTCCGAGTGAGCGGCTAGGCGAAATCGTCGTCGCGTGGGTGCGCCTGGCGCCCAACCAGACCGCCACCCAAGAGGAGATTCGCACCTTCTGCCGCGATCAGATTGCCTACTTCAAAATTCCCGAGCACATCCGTTTTGTGACAGAATTCCCAGCAACGCTGTCGGGCAAGATTCAGAAGTACAAAATGCGTGAATTCGAGATCGAGGCCCGCGGTCTCCACGACATCGCCGCCGCCCGCACCGCCTGACGTTCTCGCAATAAGTCGGACACGAAGTCAGTAGCGCAATCCAAGACGAAGAGGAAATTCCTCTTCGTCTTCGTCGGCGTCGATGCGCTGAACATGATCGGCCATTCGGCTGCGATGCATTGCCCGCAGGACAAGATGCGCCCCGGCCGCAAGTCCGACACCGAGTGCCAAATGTCCGACGCTGGCTTCGACGACGGGTTCCAGCGCTACGGTGAACGTGACGACAGCCGGAAAGAATCCCAGGTACGGGATGAGCAGGAGTGCGAAGTTCGTAGCCGAGCTGGGCCGGGCGCCGGTAAACGGAATGGTCGTGACGTTCAGGAAAAACACGTCCGTCAGGATGAGGCTCCAGCCCAGGGCAACCAGAAGCTGATCCGCTGCGAAGAGCCAGGAGCGCGGCTCCCGGCCGCTGAACCCATACGCGCATCCGGCTGCTGCCAGGCTCAGTAGGGCACTCCAGAGGAAAACCCATCGCTTCGCCGCGCCCACCTCTGCCGGCCCCGCGTTGCCGAGAATCACGCGAAAGATCCAACGCCCACGCTGATCCGCGGGCGCGAGAAACGTGCTGCGCAGGCCAGAGACCGTCCAGAACGCGACAATCGGNNTACATCACCAGCACCATGCGATAGCGGGGAATGCGCAGCAGATTCTGCCCAATGAACTGCCAGACGGCGCGAGCCGTGGGGGTGCGCGCTACTGTTGCGTGGGCTGCACGGCGCACCGGCACAGCAGCCCAGTTCTGATTTTCGCGCTTCGCGGCGCCTTCGACCAGGCTGCGCGTTTTGCGCCACCACGCCAGTGGATACGACGCGACCGCCAGCGCGATCGCAGCGACCAGCGCCGCCCAGGCGATGTGTGCCATCCGCACGAAGACCGCCGGCGTCGACGGCCCATCGAGAACGCGCTGGTAGATCCCCAGGAACCAGAACGACGGGATCCAGGCCGCAATCCGAGAGTCCGGCGCGAGCAAACCGCTCACGGTTCCCGCGACCGCCGGGTAGAGAAACAACAGTGTCAGCAGTCCCCAAACAAAGACGCCCTGCAGCCAGAGCGAGACTTTGCGGAAGAGGCGATCTCCGAGCAGCCCGAGGAGCGCTCCCTCCAGCGCCAGGAAGAACGCTGCTCCGAACGTACCGCTTGCTGCCACCGCCAGCAGGTGCGCGGCCCAGAATCGCAGCAGATGCGGCGGATCGACGGCAGCCGGAAGGATCAGTGGCGGCAGGAAATTCGAGTCAAACAGCGCCGCGCCCAGCAGGATGAAAATCGCCGCCACCCGCGCGCCCAGCATCTTCCGCGTTCGTGTCGGCAACGGCGAAAGGACGAATACATCGAGGAGGTCGGGGAACAACAGGTCCCATTCGAAGATGGTCACCAGCCCCATGACGACCATTGAATAGACCACGTAGAAGTAGTGATCGCCTGCCTGCGACCAGTACGGCCGCGGCCCCCAGTACCTGCCCACGTGGCCGCGCGGCAGGTGATAGACGGGATACAGGTACATCGCCACCACCAAACCGGGGATCCCAATGGCACAGGCGGCCTGCACCAGGCGGGTCTTCGCGTCGCCGTCGGCCGAAGCCATCTCGTTGTTGAAGAATCGATCGAGGAAATGCCGCACCAGCACGCGGAATTGCCCTGGCTGCGCTTCCGGCACCTGAGATTCTCGGCGTGCCAGCACCTCCAGTGAGAGCACTTCGTCGCGCGACGGCTTCGGGTCACGGGCCACGCTAACCATGGCCGACCCTCATCACTTCCACCATCTCGCGCGCCGCAGAGAGTGTGTCCTGCTGGCGCACGAGCTGGGCGAAGACTCGTTCCAGGCTCGGCAACTCCATGAGGCGCGTCAATTCGGATGGGGCCGCGTCCGCGACCACTTTGCCCTCCGCAATCACGATCACGCGGTCGCAAATCTGCTCGACAATCTCCAGCACGTGCGAGATGTACAGCACCGCCTTGCCCGCGGCGGCGAGCTCGTGCAGCAGATCGCGAAACAGGCGCGACGAAAGGACGTCCAGCCCGGATAATGGCTCGTCGAAGACCAGCATCTTCGGGTCGTGCATCAGCGCCGCGGCCATCAGCACGCGCTGGCGCATCCCCTTCGAGTACGCGGTCATGGGCGAATGCCGCCACGACTCCAGCCCCAGCAACGCCAGCATCGCTGTGGCTTTTTCTTCAATGAGGCGTTCCCGCATGCCGCGCAGGCGGCCCACCAGCTGCAGGTATTCCATGGCGGACATCCACGCATAGAGGTGCGCCTCCTCCGGGATGTAGCCGAAGGTCGCGCGCCAGGCGACGAGGTCGGAGTGGATGTCTTTGCCCTCGAAGAGTACGCGTCCGTCGTTGGGCCGCAGCAGACCCGTAATGATCTTCACGGTCGTGGACTTCCCTGCCCCATTTGGACCGAGGAAGCCGACGATCTCGCCGGGCCGGACCTGGAAGCTGACGTCACGAATGGCGGGGATGCCGCGGTAGCTTCTGGAAAGGTGCAGGAGTTCGAGCATAGGGGATCGTCAACCTCCTACCCTATGTAGCATACTTCTCTTGAACGCGTCAACAGAATGCTACATAGGGTATAATCCTGGCCATGCCGGCTGACGCGAAGCTTTCGCACACCGCCGCGATGATCCTCCAGGCCATCCACGCTGGCCACATTTACGGCTTCAGCGTGATGCAAATGACCGGCCTGCCCAGCGGCACGGTCTATCCGGCCATGCGCCGTCTGGAGCGCGACGGCCTGATCTTCTCCAAATGGGAGCAGCAGTCGATCGCCGACGCCGAGCAGCGGCCGCCGCGCAAATACTATCGACTCACCCGCACCGGCAGGGCTACGCTTGAAGCAGCGTGGGAGCGCTATCCGCTGCTGGAAAAGATGATTCCGACGCCTGTGGTGGAGCGCGCATGAAGCGCGACCGGATCGCGGCGGCGCGCGCGTACGCCAACGTGCGCGCGGCGTCGCTGCTGGTGCCTCGCGACAAACGCGCCGCCTGGACGGCGGAGTGGATCGCTGAGATTTATCACCTGAGCCACGCCTCCCGCGCGGATTTCGCAGACTCACCTGGCGCCAGTCCCCTTGAATTCAGCCGAGGCGTTTTTCCGGATGCCTTCTGGCTGCGCCGCGATCATCTGCGCACCCATGGGCTGCCTGGCCTGCACGCCGGATCGGCGGGTCGCTGCGCCCTGATTCTCGCGAGTCTCGCGGCAACGGCGCTTTTCGTTTGCCTGATTGCGCCGGACGCGCGTCGTGCGCTGTTCCCGCTTCATCCCGCCCGTTCCGCGGACCTGGTCACCATCTCCCCGGCTGGCTACGCGGGTGCCGAGTCACCCGGCATCTCTCTGCAGGAATATCTCGAGTGGCAGGCCGACACGGAGAAGCTCTTTTCCGAGCTGTCCTGGTACCATCCGACCGTGAAGAACGTGGCGCTGGCTGACGAACCGAGTGCGCGTCTCTCCATCGGGCTCGCCAGCGCGAATTTTCTGCAGCTGTTGCGCGTGCCGATTCCTGGCGATGCGCCCGGCAGCGCGGAGCCGACCCTGGTGCTGACGCAATCCGCATGGCGCACCTGGTACCACAGTAACCCTCGCATCGTGGGCCGTTCCGCCAGCATCGATGGAAAGCCAGTACGGATTGCAGTTCTGCGCGATGATAACGACCCGCTGCCCGAAGCCATGCAGGCATGGCTTCTCGAGGACCCCGCCGCTCTTCAACAGTTTTCGCCGCACGCGCGAGGTTTTGCCTTCGCGCGCATTCGCAGCTCCGCGTTTCCCGCGCCGCGCGGCGGCGTCCGAATCATGTTTGAAACTCGTCGCGGCGTCACACATGTCTTCGACTGCGTCTCGCTTTCGTGGCTGGCATGGCAACCCACCTCGAACTTCCTGTTCGCCCTGCTGCTGGCCTGCCTCGCACTCCCGGCGACCACCGCGCTCCCGCTGGGCGATTATCCGCGTTACCGCGGCCGCATGGTCTTCCGCATTAGCGCACGGCGCTGGGCTTTTCTCGCTCTCAAGCTGCTGCTTCTGCTCGCGGTAGTCTACCTCGCGAGCATCGCGCTGGCGTGGGGTCCGGCATGGCCTGCGTCCACCTCCGTTTTCCTGCAGGTGATCATCGCGTTCTCCACGCTTCTCTTCGGGTTCCGCTGGAGCCTTCAGGACCAGCGCCGTCGCTGCCCCGAATGCCTCCGCCGGTTGTCGAGTCCAGCGCGTGTGGGCCAGGCGTCGTGCAATTTTCTTTCGTGGAACGGTACCGAACTCTTCTGCGTCCGCGGTCACGGCCTGCTGCACATCCCGGAACTGCCGACCAGCTGGTGCAGTACGCAGCGCTGGCTTTGCCTCGATTCCTCGTGGCGCTGCCTCTTTCCGGAGAACTGTGCGGCCTCGCCAGAATTGGTTTGAGGCAATCGCCGGCGCGGACGACGTTCACGCGATTTGCGTGCAATAAACTGGTGCCACAATGTCTTCGCGATTCCAGTGAAGGACCCTCGCCATTGAACCTCTCCCCATGTGCAGCCTGTCTGTTTCTGCTCACCGCTGTTGCCGGTTCCGCGCAGCTGACGTCTTCGGAACACTACACCTGGAAGAACGTACAGATCGTCGGTGGCGGCTTTGTCGACGGCATCGTCTTTCATCCCTTCGCGGCCGGCGTTCGCTATGCGCGTACCGACATCGGCGGCGCTTATCGGTGGGACCAGGCAAGCCATCGCTGGCAACCTCTGCTGGACTGGATCGGCGAGCGCGACCGCAATCTGATGGGTGTTGAAGCGATCGCTATCGATCCGTCGGATTCGAATCGGCTGTATCTGGCCTGCGGCACCTACACCAACGCCAGTGCGCCGGACGGAGCGATTCTCCGCTCCGCGGATCGCGGCGGGACTTTTCAGCGGGCGAATGTGCCCATCAAGTTCGGCGCCAATGAAGACGGACGCGGCAATGGCGAACGGCTTGCCGTCGATCCACAGGATGGACGCATCCTCTATCTGGGCACGCGCCACGATGGCCTGTGGCGCTCGGCGGACCGCGGTGTGAGTTGGACTCGCGTCGCGAGCTTCCCCGGCGTGACTGAAGCTGCCCCTGCACAACGCAGCGGCATTGTGTTCGTGCAATTTGTCCCCGCATCAGGACACACGCATACGGCTACGCAGACGATCTACGTTGGCGTCTCGCTGATGAACCGGCCGAATCTGTTTGTCTCGAAAGACTCCGGAGCGACCTGGCAGCCGGTTGCGGGGGCTCCGACTCAGTATCGGCCGACGCGCGCTGCACTCTCCGCCGACGGATTTCTTTACATCGCCTTCGGCACGGCGCCCGGCCCTTCACACATGAACGATGGTGGGGTGTGGAAACTGAACACGCGCATCGATGCATGGATCGACGTCACGCCCGAGCATCCCGTGCGCGGAAGCAAGGAGTTTGGCTATGCCGCGGTCGCAGTGGATCCGCATCATCCGCAGAACGTCATCGCCAGCACATTCGGCCGTCCGGGATTCGATGGTGGCGAGACGATCTTCCGCGCCACCGACGCCGGCGTAACGTGGAAGCCCATCTTCGGCAACGTGAACAGCGGCGTGTTTGACTATTCGCTTGCGCCTTATGTGCAGCCAACGCCAATCCACTGGATGTTCGACATCGAGATCGATCCAGCGAATCCAGATCACGCAGTCTTCACCACCGGCTACGGCGGCTGGGAGACTTTTGACCTGAGCGCAACCGATCGCGGTCAGCCCACGCACTGGAGCATTCTTGTTCCGGGCATCGAGGAAACGGTCGCGCTGCAACTGGACAGCCCCACGGATGGCGCGCACCTGATCAGCGCGATCGGCGATTACGGCGGATGTGTGCACTGGGATCTGGATCGTCCCGCATCGGAAGGTTCGTCGGCGCCGCCGCGCTTCGGCAATACAACCGGGGTCGCGTCCGCCGCGCTCCGACCAAATAATGTCGTGCGTGTTGGGGTCAGCGCAGAGCACAAGCCCGGCGAAAGCATCAGCTATTCGCTCGACTCCGGGCACACTTGGAAGCCCACTCCCGCGGATCCTGCACCGGCCAGTCGCGCAGGGTCGATCGCCGTCTCAGCCGACGGCGCGACGTGGGTATGGACTCCGCAACGTGAAGCGCCTTCCGTCACGCACGACCAGGGAACAACATGGCAAGCCGTGCAGGGATTGCCCACCAGCACGCGAGTCATCGCCGATCCGCAGGATCCACGCGCCTTCTACGCTGCGTCGCTTCAGGACCACACTTTGTATTGCAGCATCGACGACGCCGCCACCTTCACTACGCAGCAGTTCACGCTGCAGAATGCTCCGGCCGCATCCCCTGCTCCCCGCGGCGACCCGCGGGGCGGCCAGGATCGTCTCTACGCTGCACCCGGCCGCACTGGCGATCTATGGTTCGCGGCTTTCGATGGTCTCTATCATGGCGCGGCGCCGACCAATCTGGACAGCAACAAAGACATCGCCTTCGCGCGCATGCCCGGGGTAACGGAGATTGAGGCGTTCGGCTTCGGCAAAGCGGCTCCCGGTCGCAACTACCCCGCGCTCTATCTTGCCGGAACGGTTCAGGGCCAGTCCGGCATCTTTCGCTCCATCGATAAAGCCCGCACGTGGACTCGCATCAACGACGACCAGCACCAGTGGGGACTCATTCTGCAGATCGCCGGCGATCCGCGGATCTACGGACGCCTCTATGTTGGAACCCACGGCCGCGGCATCCTCTACGGCGATCCGGCCGCGCACACAACGGCACACCCTGGGAGAACAAGACGATGAGTCAGGAACTCTTCAGCCTCAGCGGCACGCACGTTCGTCTGGAACCGCTCCAGTCGCACCACGTCGAGGCATTAACCGCAGCTGCCTCCGATGCCGGCGATCTTTATCGCTGGACCTCCGTTCCTCAGGGAATCGCGGAGATGACGAAGTATGTGAACACCACGATCGGCTGGCGCGAAGCCGGCACAGCGGTTCCCTTCGCGACGATCCGCCAGGCCGATGGCGCGGTCATCGGCTCGACGCGCTTCTTCGACATCGAGCGGTTTCCCTGGCCGGAAGGGCATGAGCGCTACTGCCGGTCTCTGCCCGACGTTTGCGAAATCGGGTACACGTGGCTCGAACTCTCCTCGATCCGTACCGCGGCAAATACCGAAGCGAAGCTGCTGATGCTGGCCCACGCGTTTGAGGTGTGGGGCATGCTGCGCGTTTGCCTGCACACCGATGAGCGCAACGAGCGCTCGCGCGCCGCCATTGAACGCATCGGAGCCAGATTCGAAGGCATCCTGCGTGCGCATCGCATGGCTTCCGATTTCATCGCGCGCAATTCCGCCCGCTACTCGATCGTCGCGTCGGAGTGGCCGGAGGCGAAGCAGCGGCTTGATNNGGCTCGTCTGACGAGCCGCTGAAACCGGCTGCGTCACTGGCTTGCGCCGGTTCCGGCTTTCGCCACCTCGGCCGCGAAGACATACGTCGGACCGAACATGTTCGACCGGAAGATGACCCACTTCTGATCCGGAGTAAAGCT
>PMAM01000347.1:0-152 GCA_003152595.1 Acidobacterium sp. | reverse complement strand
CCGTCGCCGTGAATCAGCTCGGGGTGGAACAACTCAATCCACTCCCCATCCGGCGCGTGCGCCACCTGACCGGGATCGCCACCGTCTCCGCAGAAGAGCGAGCCGTCGCGCGTCACGTTGAAATGGATCGACCACTCGTTGCGCTGCATGTG
>PMAM01000351.1 GCA_003152595.1 Acidobacterium sp. | reverse complement strand
GGCGTGAAGCTCTTTGCTTTAGCGATGCGCAGCATCACGCCGTTCATGTCGAAGACCAGGGCAAAGCCGTCGTCGCGCAGAAACCGCAATCCGAGCTTGTCGCGATAGAAGGCAATGGCCGCGTCAGGACTCTGAGTCGTCAGAAATGTCACTACGCTGTCCATAGAAACCTCCGCGTGCGGAACATCGTACACGCGCGGCAACAACCGTGCGCCAAAGATCTGTACCGGGTTTTCCTCGCAGCCGGCCCGCGATCCGCCGTTGACGGACCACCTAAAATAGAAGCAGGACCCATAGAAGCTGGACATGACGGAATTCACCCACCTGCATCTGCATACGGACTACTCGCTGCTGGACGGCGCATGCGACGTTGAAAAACTCGTCCAGCGCGTTTCGAGGATCGGGCAGAAGTCGGTCGCGGTCACCGATCACGGCAACATTTATGGGGCGGTGCATTTTTTTGACGCGGCGAAGAAGCACAACGTGCATCCCATCCTGGGGTGCGAGCTCTACATCTGCAAAAAGGATGACCATCGCGAAGATCCGCAGGGCGACGATTACAACCATTTGCTGGTGCTGGCGGAGAACGAGGAGGGCTATCGGAACCTCGTTCGCATCACGTCGGAGGCGTCGCTGCACGGGTTCTATCGAAAACCGCGCATCAGCAAGAAGTATCTGGCGGAGCATGCAAAGGGGCTGATCGGGTTTTCTGGCTGCCTCGCGGGCGAGCTGTGCGAGAACCTGATGGCGGACAAGTACGACGCAGCGCGCGCGACGGCGGCGCAGTATCAGGACATCTTCGGCAGGGGGAATTTCTTCCTCGAGATTCAGGATCAGGGCCTGGAGCTGGAGAAGAAGATACAGGCGGACCTGTTCCGTCTGGAGAAAGAGCTGGACATTCCGCTGGTGGCCACCAACGACAGCCACTATCTGTGCGAGGACGACGCGCACGCGCATGAAGTCCTGTTGTGCGTGCAGACGCTGTCGTCGATCCACGATCCGAAGCGGTTCAAGTTTGATTCCGATCAGTTCTACGTGAAAACGGCCGCGGAGATGGAGCGGCTTTTCTCTCACGCGCCACAAGTCGTGAAACGCACGATGGAGTTTGCCGAGCGCTGCCATCTGAAGCTGAACAAGGTCGATAATCCGTTTCCGGAATTTGCGGTTCCTCCGGGGCACACGATCGACAGCTACTTTGAGGAAGTCTGCCGCCAGGGCCTGAAGAAGCGTCTGGACACGGCGGTCAGGAACCTCGAACTGCGCGGGGTGCTGCGCGCGCCCCTCCACGAGTACGAATCCCGTCTGAACTTCGAGGTGGGCATCATCAAGGAGATGAAGTACTCGGGGTACTTCCTGATCGTGTGGGACTTCATCAAGTACGCGCGCGATCACGGAATTCCGGTGGGGCCGGGGCGCGGGTCGGCGACGGGCTCTCTGGTGGCCTATGCGATGGAGATCACGAACATCGATCCGCTGCAGAATGTGCTGCTGTTCGAGCGCTTTTTGAATCCGGAGCGCGTAACGATGCCGGATATCGATGTGGACTTCTGCCAGAACCGGCGCGGCGAAGTGATCGAATATGTGACGCAGAAGTACGGGCGCGAGCAGGTGGCGCAGATCATCACGTTCAACACCATGGCGGCGAAGGCGGCCATCAAGGACGTGGGGCGCGCGCTCGATATGCCGTACGGCGACGTGGACCGCATCGCGAAGCTGGTGCCGCCGACCATCGGCGTCACCATCGATCAGGCGCTGAAGGATTCGCCGCCGCTGCAGGAGGCCTACGAGAGCACTCCTCAGATCAAGGAACTGATCGATACGGCGAAGAAACTCGAGGGGCTGGTACGCGGAGCAGGCGTACATGCTTCAGCGGTGGTGATCGCGCCGCGACCGCTGACGGAGCTGGTGCCTCTGAACCGTACCAAGAACGACGAGGTCGTGACTGCCTACGACATGAAGGCGGTCGAAAAGATGGGCCTGCTCAAGATGGACTTTTTGGGGCTGGCCACCCTCACGGTGATCACCGATTGCGTGAAGCTGATCGAACAGACCCGCGGGGAGAAGCTGGACATCGAAATGGTGCCGCTGGACGATCCGGAGACCTTCCGGCAGGTGTTCCACACCGCGCTCACGTCCGGGATCTTTCAGTTTGAATCGTCAGGGATGCGGGACATTCTGCGGCGGTACAAGCCGGACACGGTCGAAGATCTAACCGCTCTGAATGCGCTCTATCGTCCCGGCCCCATGGACATGATCGACGATTTCATCGACCGCAAGTGGGGCCGCCGGAAGGTGGAGTTCCTGCTGCCGGAACTGGAAGGAATCCTCAAGGATTCGTACGGAGTGATCGTCTACCAGGAACAGGTGATGCGGATCGCCAACGTGCTGGCCAGCTACTCGCTCGGCGAGGCCGACCTGTTGCGCCGAGCAATGGGAAAAAAGAATGCCGAGGCCATGGCCGAACAGCGCGATCGGTTTATCGGCGGTGCCGCGGCGCTGGGGCATCCCCGAGCCGCTGCGAGCGAGATTTTCGATCGCATGGAGAAATTCTCCGGTTATGGGTTCAACAAGTCGCACTCGGCGGCNNAAGCCGGACAACGTGGTGAAGTACATCAAGGAGTGCCGCGAGATGGAAATCGCCGTCGAGCCGCCGGACGTGCTGCACAGCGATGCCGATTTCACGCCGCACGGCGACAAGATCCGCTTCGGTCTGACGGCCATCAAGAACGTCGGGCGGAACGCGATTGACTCGATTCTGGCGGCGCGCGAGGAGCTCGCGAAGGAAGGGAAGAGCTTCGCCGGGTTCCAGGAGTTCTGCGAGAAGATCGATCTGCGGCTGCTGAACAAGCGCGTGATCGAGTCGCTGGTGAAGGCGGGAGCGCTGGATTCGTTCGGGCGGCGCGCGCAGCTGCTGGCCGCGGTGGACAAAATGATGGAGCGCGCGCAGAAGACGCAGCGCGATCTGGAGGCGGGTCAGGCGGGGCTGTTCGGAATCTTCAGTGCGCCAGCTGGGGATGCGAAGCACGACGATCTGCCGAATGTGCCGGACATGGAAGAGAGCCAGCGGCTGGCGGCGGAGAAGGAAGTGCTCGGCTTCTTCGTCTCAGGGCATCCGCTGGACAAATACGCGGAGAAGCTGCGCAATCTGCCGGGCGTGGTGGACATCGCAACCGCGCTGGAGATGAAGCCGCCGCCGTCGAACGGGCGTCGCGGGCAGGCTCCGGAGAACGAGATTGCGATTGCCGGGGTGATGCTCGGGCTCAAGGTCGCGAAGTCAAAGCGCTCGGGCGAGCTGTACGCGCAGGCTGCGCTCGAGGATGCCAGCGGCAAGATCGACCTGATTTGTTTTCCGAAGGACTACGAGCGGCTGGCGGAGTCGCTGCGCATCGAGGCGCCGGTGCTCGTCCGCGGACAGCTGCGGGCGGAAGAGGAAGCGGCGCCGAAGCTGGCCGTGTCGGCGATTCAGGCGCTGGAAGATGTGAAGGTGCGGCTGCCCATGAACGTGCGCATTCGCATTCAGCTGGATCGCGTGAGCGAGACGACGCTGGAGGATCTGCGCGAACTGGTGGGGTCTGCGCCAGGGCCTGGGCGGGTAATGCTCAACGTGGAACAGAAGGGGCAATACTGCGTCGTCATGGAGCCGGAGGAACTACGCGTGGCTGCGGACCGGGCCTTCATCGACAAGGCGGAGCTGCTGCTGGGGCGGGGCATGGTGCAGGCGGTGGATTAAGCCACCGCCATTGCTACAAATGAACCCTGCCGGCCGGGCGCGGCGCATCGATCCGTCTCTGTGCCTGGCGTCTACAATGCGGAAAGCCTCATGACCGAGCTCGCCCCAACGGCTTCCACGCACGCTCCGCATCGCCGCTGGCGCATCGCAGTGCTGCTCGGCATCGGCGTGCTGGTCAACTTTTTCGACCGGGTCAATGTCTCGGTCGCCTTCACTTCGCTGCACGCCGAGTGGGGCATCACGGCGGTCACCTTCGGCTACCTCGCCAGCGCCTACAACTGGAGCTACGCGGTGCTGCAGATTCCGGTGGGCATCAGTCTGGACCGCTGGGGCGTGCGGCGGATCGGGCGCGTGGCGGCATTCCTGTGGAGCATGGCGTCGATCGCGTCGGGCTTGGCGACCGGCGTCTACAGCTTTTTTGCAGCGCGCCTGCTGCTGGGGGTCGGCGAGGCGCCCACGTTTCCGGCGAACGCGAAAGCGGTGGGCTACTGGTTCCCGGAGGGCGAGCGCAGCTTTGCCACCTCGCTCAACGATGCGGCGGCGAAGTTCGCCTCCGCAATTGGCGTGCCGATTCTCGGCCTGCTGGTGTTTCGGCTGGGGTGGCGGTGGAGCTTCATCTTCACCGGCTTCGTGAGCTTCGCCTACTTCCTTCTGTTCCGAAGTGTTTATCGCAACCCCAGCGAAGATCCAAAGCTGAGCCCCGCGGAAAAGCAGTTGCTGATCGAGGGCAAGGCGCAGCCGGAGGCGGTTCCTGGGCACCCGACGCGGCATGTTCATGGAGCGCCGCTGCTGTACCTGCTGCGGCAGCCCCAGGTCATCGGCGCGACCATCGGCTTCGCCGCCTATAACTACGTCTTCTATCTGGTGCTGACTTGGCTGCCCAGTTATCTGTCGATGAGCCTGCACGTGGATGTGCTCCACTCGGCGCTGGAGACGAGCATTCCGTGGCTGGTGGCGACGTTTACGGATCTGGCCATCGGCGGGTGGATGGTGGACGCGCTGGTGCGGCGCGGTGCGCGGCCGTGGCTCGT
>PMAM01000333.1:10658-10821 GCA_003152595.1 Acidobacterium sp. | reverse complement strand
CGCATATCGCGTCGGGACCGGAACGCAACAAAGGATGGCTTCGTGCTGTTTTCGATCCTCAAATGGGCACTGCCCTGAGGGCCATTCACGACAGTGTGAATACGCCCTGGACAGTCGAATCTCTGGCCGAAGCGGCGGGCATGTCTCGCTCCGCATTCGCAGC
>PMAM01000333.1:0-10580 GCA_003152595.1 Acidobacterium sp. | reverse complement strand
ACGTGGTATCTGAAGACCAGGATCATACCGGAATGGCGGAAGATTTTTGAAGCGGAGGATTCTGACTTTGGCGGCGGGGCCCAGGTACCATGGAAGTGCGTTCTTCCACTGAAATGGGGGCTCCCAGGTGCCTCGCATTTGGGAACGGGAGATCGCGGACCCAAAACCGACCGAAGCAGACCACGATCAGTCCCGGCAAACGGGCTTGTAGGGTGAAAGCCTCGCCCGGCGGCAGAAAACCATGTCAGCGAAAGATTCCCCTTGACAGAACGATCTCACACCTGTTTACTCTAGGCCTGTACTGAACAAGCCTATGGCCGACAATTCCTCTCGCGATCTGTTTCCCGGCGCACTCGAAATGATGATCCTCGAGTCGCTGCGCCGCCAGCCCGCCCATGGATACGCGCTGGTCCAGCACATCCAGCAGCGATCCAACAACCTGCTTCAGGTAGAAGAAGGCTCGCTCTACCCCGCGCTCCAGCGGCTGCTGAAGACAAAGCTGGTCAAAGCCGAGTGGGGCGTCTCGTCCACCAATCGCCGCGTGCGCACTTATCAGATCACCGCAGCGGGCCTGCGCCGCCTCGAGGAGCAGAGATCCAGCTTTGCGCGCATGTTCGAGGGCATCGCGCTGGTCCTCGATCCAGGCAGGTCCCAGGCCAGCTAAGCAGGAGGTTCCAATGAACTGGATACCGCGCTTCTTCCGTCGCCACCGGCTCTTCGACGAACTCTCCGAAGAGATGCGCCTGCACCTTGAAGAGCGCGTTGAGCAGCTGAAGCGCGAAGGCCTCAGCCCGGAAGAGGCCGAACGCCGGGCGCGCATCGCCTTCGGTAATCCCACGGTCATTGAGGAGCGCAGCCGCGCTGTGTGGCAGTGGCCCAAGCTCGAGTCCATCGCCGGAGACGTCCGCTTCGCCGTGCGCCAGCTGCGCCGTTCTCCCGGATTCACCATCGCCGCCGTGCTTACCCTCGCTCTGGCCATCGGAGCCAACGCCGTCGTCTTCAGCGTGCTCAACGCATTCCTGCTCCGTCCGCTGGCCGTCGCGCACCCCGACAGCCTCTACCAACTGGAGCACGCCAACGAGACCTCAGCGGCCCAGTCGTACCCCGACTACCTCGATCTGCGCGACCGCAACCACAGCTTCAACGGCCTCATGGCGTACAACGTCGATGAAGTTGGGCTCGATACGGGCGAGGGCGATCCAACAGAAGCCTGGATCGAGGAAGCCAGCGGCAATTATTTCGATGCGCTCGGCCTCCAGCCTTATCTCGGCCACTTTTTCCATGCCTCCGACGAGCATGGCGCCAACAGCGCGCCCGACATCGTGCTCAGCTATGAGTACTGGCACGCCCATTTCCACGACGATCGCAATGTGGTGGGGCGCGTGGTGCGCCTCAATCGGCAGCCCTTCACCATTCTGGGGGTCGCGCCCAGAGACTTTAACGGGACGCTGCTCTTCTTCAATCCGGCGCTGTTCGTGCCGCTGGTCGAGCATCCGTGCCTCGGTGGCAACGACCTGACCACCCGCGGCGATCGCTGGGTCTTCGACGTCATCGGCTATCTGAAGCCGGGCGTTTCTCCGGCCCAGTCCGTCGCCGACCTGAACGCAATCGGCAAGAATCTCGAAAAAACATATCCCAAAGACGAAAGCTCCATGGCCTTCAGGCTCACGCGGCCAGGGCTCTATGGCGATTTTCTCGGCCGGCCGGTGAAGGCCTTCATGGCCGGACTGATGCTGCTGACGACGCTCATTCTGCTGGCCGCGTGCGCCAACCTCGGCAGCCTCTTCGCCGCGCGGGCTGCGGATCGCTCCCGCGAAGTGGCTCTGCGGCTCGCCCTCGGTTCCACTCGCATCCGCATTTTGCGCGCCCTGCTCACCGAAGCTGTCTTAATCTCGCTCGCCGGCGGTGCCGTAGGGATCACGGCCAGCGTCGTCATCCTGCGCGCACTCACGGCATGGCGTCCGTTCACCCGCTGGCCTATCCACCTGGCCGTGAATCCAGATGCCAGCGTGTACGTCATCGCCCTGCTGCTTGCCTTGGTCAGCGGCCTTCTCTTCGGCGCCGTTCCTGTGCGCCAGGTGCTCCACACCAGTCCTTATGAAGTGGTGAAAGCAGGATCGGGTGGCAACACTCGCCGGGGTGTGAACGCCCGCGAAATCCTGCTCGTCACCCAGATTGCCATCTGCGCCGTGCTGGTCACCTCCTCGCTGGTCGCAGTGCGCGGCCTGGTGCTTTCACTCCACGCCCCCTTCGGTTTCGATATCGAACACACCATGCTCGCCGAGGTCGACCTGGGTTTGGCCGGCTACTCCGGCGATCGTGTGCCTCCCATGCAAAAGCGCCTCATCAAGGTGCTCGAGGGCGTTCCCGGCGTGCAGGCTGTGGCCCTCGCCGATGCCGTCCCCTTCGGCATGGGTGTCGGCGACGCACCCGTTTTCCGCGACAACGCCCCCGATCTCCACCCCGCCAACGCCACCGCCCACCCCTATCTCTTCCATGTGTCGCCCGGCTATTTCCGGGCTGCCGGCACCCATCTCTTATTGGGCCGCGATCTCTCGTGGCAGGACGACAAAAACTCCCCGCGCGTCGCCGTGGTCAACGGAGAATTCGCGCGCAGGCTCTTCGGTTCCATTGACGCCGCGGTTGGCGGCTATTACAAAACGCCGGATGGCGCGCGCGTCCAGATCGTGGGCATTGCCGAAGACGGCAAATACTACATGCTCGTCGAGAGTCCGCAGCCGGCTGTGTTTGTTCCCATCCTGCAGGCGCCGAGCGATTCCACCACCCTGGTGGTGCGCGCCGCGACTGCGGCCGGCAGCCCCGCGCAACTGCTGAGCGCCGCCATGCGCAACGCCCTGCGCCACGTCGACGCCGGTATGCCGGTGATCGTCGAAACCCGGCAGAAGCCCCTCGAAATCACGCTGTTCCCTCCGCGCATGGCCACGATCTCCCTGGGCGTGCTCGGCCTGATGGGCGGCATGCTTTCGATTACCGGCATCTTCGGCATGGCTGCCTACTCCATCAGCAAGCGCCTTCGCGAGCTGGGCATTCGTATCGCGCTCGGCGCGCAGCGTAAAGAAGTGTTGCAGGCGGCTCTGGGAAGGGCAGTGAAATTACTCGCGATTGGCTCCGCCGCTGGTCTCGCGCTCGGCCTTCTCGCCACGCGCGTCCTCGCGTTCATCGTCTATGAGGCCACGCCACGCGATCCGTTGGTGCTCACCAGCGTCGTGTGTGCGATGGCGATGCTGGGTCTGGTAGCCACATGGATCCCGGCGCAGCGCGCCGTGTCCATTGACCCGCTGGTCCTGCTGCGCGACGAGTAATCTCACCGCCGTTCAGGCTGCGGTGCTTTTAAACGACGTTTCCAAATGAGGGGGAGGGGTCCATACCCCATTTCAATGTTCCTCATCGCGCACCTATCGCCCGCGCTGCCTCGCGCCGCATGGCCGGTCCCTCCGGTGGAACCGAAGTGGTCGAGAAGCGCTTTTCCGCCGACCACGCCGGCATCCGCTTTTACGCGAGCCACCAGGCGTTGGACTTCATTCTCCGCCACCTCATGTAGCATCCGCCCCCAAAGCCTCAATGGCTCAACAGAATCCGACTTTCGGGGAGTAATCCAAGGAAAGCCTGTAACGAGCAGAAAAGCAGCACCGTTATTCGGATAGTTGTTCTATTACAAGTATTGGAAGCGGGATGCTGCCTGGAGCGAACTCTGCCGCCAGAAGTGGGGATTGCTGCTACCAAAACTGTCTCGGCACCCAGCACTCTTCAGCGCCGTAGGCGCGTTGGGTAGTGCACAAGTGGTAACTGACGGGTAGCCGGTGGTCCAAGCATAACTGTCGCCGACCGCAGTCCCTGCGCGACCGCCGGAACTTCGGCATCGAGACTTAGGCATTCGACATAGGAAGAGACGAAACCAACAGACAAAAGAAATTCTCACATTTTCTGTGGTACTCTTTCGCCACCGACGGCCCGCGGAGCGCAAAGATTGGGGAATGACGAACGATGACGCACTACCGCCGCAACCGTAGAGAGTTCCTAAACCTAAGTGGGGCCTGCATTGCCGGGGTCGTTAGTGGGCCGTGGTTAGGGGCCGCAACGGCAGCTCCTGCACAGGAAGCCGGCGGCACAGCGCGGGATCCGGATCTCGTGGTCCTCAACGCCAGGGTATCCACGGTCGATTCCCGTGTGCCGAAGGCTGAGGCGTTCGCAGTGAAGGCTGGACGGTTCGTCGCAGTAGGACGCAGTGACGAGATCAAGGGGCTGGTTGGCAGGAAGACCCAGACGTACGACGCCAAGCAGATGACGATTGTGCCCGGATTTATCGACACCCACAATCACGGGCGCGGTGAAGGCCTTCTCTATAACGTGCTGGTCGGCAACCCCTACGATGTCGAGTTCGTGACCATCCAGAGCATCGTCGATAAGTTGCGGGCACGCGCCGCGACGACACCTCCGGGCACCTGGGTTGAGGGCTATTTCTTCGACGACACGAAGTTGAAGGACAATCGTGGGCTGAACGCGCAGGACCTGGACAAGGTGTCGACGGAGCACCCGGTCGTCGTCCGCCATCGCGGCGGCCACACCGGGTTTTATAACACCGTGGCGTTCCAGCGTGCGGGCATCACGAAGGACACTCCCAATCCCTATGGCGGGACCTATGACAAAAATCAGAAGGGCGAACTGAACGGCCGGGTGACCGATCTGGCCATGGCCACACTCGCCAAGGCGGGACCGCTGGAGAGCTTTTCCCCCGCGGAGAAGGAGAAGCGCGTATCGAACGGCGTCGCGTTTATCTCCAAAAAGTTTGTGGAGTATGGCCTGACGACCGTGCACCATAATGAGCCGGGCGTTCTGGCTGCCATGCAGGAGCAGCGGGTGCGCGGAGGTCTATTGCACCGGGTGAGCTACGAGCCTGCGGGAGACCTTCTGGAGGCGATGATTCAGAACGGCATCGAGAGCGGTTTCGGTGACGAGTGGATCCGGTTGGGAGCCACCTATGAGCACACGGTCGATGGGTCCTTCTCCGAGCGCACGATGGCGATCAGCAAACCCTATATCGGCATCTCGCCGCCCTACCACGGCAACCTGACCGAAACTCAGGAAGACCTCAATGCGTGGGCCGAGCGCGTACACCGCGCGGGCATCCGGCTAAATTGCCACGCCAATGGAGATGTCGCTATCGACCGGGTGTTGACGGCGTATGAGCGGGCCTTGAAGTTGTATCCCCACGGTGATGTACGGCCCAAGATCACCCATTGCAGCCTTATCAATGATGATCTGGTGCGGCGCATGAAGGCGCTCAACGTCGTGCCGGCTGAGTTCAGTACTTATGCGTATTACAACTCAGACAAGTTCCACTTCTATGGCGATGAGATGATGAGCCATATGACGGCCTTCCGTACATTGATCGATGCAGGGATTGTGCCTTCTGCCGGTTCGGACTTCAGTCCAGGGCCATTCTCGCCCTTGATGGCTATTCAAGGCATGGTGACGCGCACGGGGTGGAATGGAGAGACCTGGGGCGCTAACCAGCGGATAAGCATGGAAGAGGCGCTGAGGGTCAACACGATCAATGGCGCCTACAACTCGTGTGAGGAAGCGATCAAGGGATCCATCTCAGAGGGCAAACTGGCGGACTTCGTCGTCCTGGCGGACGATCTTCATATGGTGGATAAAGGAAAGATCAAGGATATCCAGATCGTCCGCACGGTAGTGGGCGGCTCCACGGTCTACCAGGCATAACGATTCCGCGCGTAGGACTGGCTCGGCCGTTGAGCGAAGAGACTAACGAACAAAATCCGTTTTTACATTCTGCGGCGAGGTTCCAGGTCTTCACCATCGCCAACGCGCTCCTGCGAAGGGGTAGTGTCCGGTTGGTCGCCAAACCGTGAGTCATGTATCGGTTAATGACCGATAAGCATATGCGTCCGCAGAACAGCGCGAGCGTCGAACGGGGACCACAATGGACGGACAGGGGAGGCTTCTAGCCTCTCAGGGTGCCAGGATCAACTAATCCTCAGCGAAGCGGCCAGGATCGGGAACGAAAAACGCGACAGTGTCAGGGAGCCTTGGGGAGGTCACCGCGATGGCAGGCCATGAGATTCCAGTCGCGATGCCGACTTGTCGGTACCAATCGACAACTTTCTTTTCGATACGTCAATGAGTTGGCGCGCGATAGCTTCGCGTGCGCCCGGTTATTGGCGCCAGATTGGTCCTTTCTTCGCCTTGCCTGGGTTTGACTGTTTCTCTCATATCTTCTTTTCGATTCCTATTGCGAATCCGGTCATACTCTGATAAGGTCGCGCAGTTCTCCGATTCAATTCTTCCTGGTAGTAAGAGCCCACGAGACAATCCCTGTCCGTGGTGAGAGCCAGACGCTGTCGTTAACGTTCTCTGTCTTTTCCGGGTCGCAGAAGAAGAGGGGTAAGCCACTGGAGGATCAGGTACCTATGAGAATTCTGAATGTAGCGCAGCGGGGGTATCTTCGCTTCAAACAGGCGTCACCTTGCGGAATGCTGGGCGGCTTGCTCACTCTGCTTCTTTTTTCTTCACTGGTCCCGCAGATAGCGTGGGGACAAGATTTGGGTTTTGACTTCCACCGCGAGCAGAGTCCGCGTCCTGAGGCAAAGCCTTACCTCGGCTGGAGCAGTTGGAGCCAGGAATCTCACACCTTCACAAACGATGCCGGACAAACCGTCGGCGGAGAACCCTGGCTGACAGAAGCACAAATCAAGATTCAGTCTGACGCGCTCATATCGACCGGGCTTCAACGCCACGGCTTCGAATACATCAATATCGACGCCGGATGGGCCTTGAACATGGCATATAGCCTTGCGGCGGATTCGTCGAGCAATTACGACACTTATGGGCGCCCGCTCGCCAATCCGTCGAAGTTTCCCGACGGAATCGCGGCCACGGTGGCCTATATCCACCACAATGGGCAAAAGGCGGGCATCTACTGGTATCCGGGCGTCCCCATGGTGCTGGCGGCAACGAATCCGCCCATCCTCCACACCCCTTATCACGTCGATGACATTCTGGTCGTTCCATACACCTTAGGCAACAGCTTCCGCAATTCTTACAAGATTGACTTCAGCAAACCCGGAGCTCAGGAATACGTGAACTCCATCGTCGATCTGTTTGCGTCCTGGGGTTTCGACTTAATCAAGCTCGACTCGGTCACGCCCAATGCGCCCGCGCCGTTCCAGGTTCCCTTGCCCGATTGCCCGGAAAACACCTGCATTGAGAATCGCCCGGATGTGAAGGCCTGGCACCATGCCATCGAGGGGTCCGGTCGCCAGATATGGCTGAGTCTTTCCTGGTCTCTCGACCATGATTACGTTAGCTGGTGGCAGCAATATGGAGATTCGCGCCGAATTGAGTTCGATATCGAATGCCACACCTGCACAACCACGATTACAACCTGGCCGACGGTCCTTCTTCGATTTACTGACCTGGCCACCTGGGAATCCTACTCCGGACCCGGTAAGGGCTGGAATGACCTCGACTCCCTCGAAGTCGGGAACGGAACCAATACCAACGACGGAAACACGTTGGTATCCGGATTGACCGAGGATGAGAGGCAATCGATGATGACGCTTTGGGCAATCGCCAACGCGCCACTCCAGGTCGGAGACGACTTGACGCAACTCGATGCGTTCGGTATGCAACTGCTCACCAACGACGACGTGATTGCGGTCGACCAGTCCGGGCATCCAGGCCAGCTCATCACAAACGGCAATGATGGCCAAACGCCAGTCTGGGCTGCCAAGAACGATGACTGCTCCTACACCGTGGCGTTATTTAACCTCAATGCAGAGACCGCCGCTGCAACTATCAACTGGAGCGAGCTTGGATTGCAGGGTAGCGCTGATGTGTTTGACTTGTGGAACCACAGCCGATTGGGACCTCAAAACGGTAGCTACAGCATCTCGCTTCCAGCACATGGATCGAGTCTGGTTAGAGTTCTTTCGCATTCAGAGAGCGGACGCAATGAGCAGACATCCGCAGGCGCAGATCATGACTGCGCGGCACCGCGCAGGGAGTAGCCCGCGATATTATTTGACGCACAGTCGGATCACATTGATCCTGCCCCGCCGCCATCGATGATCTTCAGCCGATAAGTACCAAGTCGGCGTAACGGTGGGGGTGGGCGTTTTCTTAGAGTCTGGTGAGTACTTCCGGATCACGGGCTGCCCAGAAGCGATCCAAAGATAGGGAATGGGAAACGGGCATGTAGCCAAGTTTTCCAAGCCGGTCATTTTGTGCCGGATTCCTGTACACTGACCGACCTATAAGGACCGATCCGCAGCAACCCGGGTAGCCATAAGCCAGAGGCCGGGGCCACCCGCCGAAAGCGAGAAGAGAGGGCGGATCTATACTCTACCCAAGGAACACTACCTATGAACATCTGCATCTATTGCCGGTCTGAGTTGCCTTCCAAAGTGCCGCGAGAACATGTAATCCCGCAGAGTTTCGGCGTGTTCACTCCGGACTTGACGCTGGATTGTGTATGCAGTGTCTGTAACGGCTACTTTGGAAGCAAGCTGGAATGGCCGATGTTGAACCAGAGTATAGAGGGCGCGCTCCGTCTCCAGTTTGGACTCAAAGGTGTGGTTGGTGGCGTCGGCACAAAGGGCGTCACACCGACAGTTGCCGAAGGAGATGACTGGAAGGGCGTACGAACGGCAATTCGAACAAATAAGGACGGGAAACGAGAGACGGAACTACTGCCACAAGTGGGAGCCAGGCGTGATGCTCCCGAGCCGTTCCAATGGTGCCTTGAGCGCGACCTGAGGGTTGAATTCGGGCAGCAATTCCCGAAGGGGAGCGAGTTTCGGATCGTCGGTGGTCGGACTTTCGCCGATATCGAACGGCTGGTCCAGAAGCTGGTCGCAGTGTGTCCAACCTTTCTTTATGGGGGAACAATGAAACCGCCGTTTAACGATGATGGCGGTCAGATCATGCTCGAAGTTGAATATCAGATGAGCCGGGTCGTCGCGAGATGTCTTTGCAAGATCGCTTTTAACTACATGGCGCTGACGTGCGGAGAGACGTTTGCGATTTCAAGGGAATTTGACGATATGCGCGAATTCATCCGCAGTGACGTTGGAGCTGAGACAGGCCGTGTATTCGTAAAGCAAAAGCCGATCATCGCTCAGGAGATAATCACGGGACAGCGCGGAACCGAAGGGCATGTGGTGACGCTTGAAGGAAGGCCTTCAGATCGGACACTTGAGGTACAGCTCGCGCTATTCAACAGCGTTCCATACAAGATCCCGATAACAAGGGAATACATCGGCCATCACTACGTCAGGGGGCACCACTTTGATCTTGAGACACGAGAAGTGACAGAACTAGAGGTGAAGATCGCGGGGCCGAATTTCGATCCAAGCAAAATCACTTGGTAGGCTCATCGGATAATTGCCTGTGGGCACCTCACGAAGCTCAAGAACAAGGCGATTCCAGATGAGTGTCTTGCAGATATCCATCTAACGGGTGCTGGATTGGAGTTTGCGCAGACGTCATTCGATCGGAAATTCTGCGAACTGGCAGTAACGGAAGCGAGGAAAAGCGTCGCGGAAAGCGACGGTGAACTGCATCCGCACGTCGGTGCTGTGGTCGTAAAAGACAGCGTGATTCTTGCTACTGGATTCCGTGGCGAAACGGGAGCGGGGAGGCATGCCGAGTTCTGCGCTCTTAAGAAGATCAATGATGACGTGGACCGCGTCGATCTCAGCGGCTGTGCCGTCTACACGACGCTGGAGCCTTGTTCCAAAAGAAACTCGCCAAATAAGACGGCATGCGCCACTCGTTTAATCAATGCCAAAGTCTCACGAGTTGTGTTTGGCATGCCGGACAAAGACGAGTCCGTGTACGGGCATGTTTCTCTTATAGAGGCAAACATCGCCGTTGGCCATTTTCCAACAGATCTTATTCAAGAGCTTGTCGCGCTTAATAAGAACTGGTCCAGTACACGCAGACAACCTGAAATTGCACCCTCACCGAACGACACCAGCCCCGTGGCGAATGCATCCTATTACAAGCCTGGAACTTCCATGGCCGACAATCTACACCTGTTTGTGCGACCGCCGAAAAATGACGGCGGGTTCTTCACAATCGAAGACGCCGCTAAGAAAGTCTTGTTTTGGGGGCAAACGCTTCAGGAGATCGCCGTCAAATGGCAGCAAATCGACGCCCAGAAACGGATTGTTGAGGGACTGCATCGCCAGGGCTCGGGGAGCAGCCACCAGCTTTTGGCGTTAAGCCAGTGAACTAAACAAAGCGGCGGGTGTACGCGATCTCGAGGCAAATGATTCAACTGAGGGTGTCCCCGCTCCTCGCGCTTAGGGACCGAATACTCCGCCGACCCCAACAGGCCAGAGCTTAAATCGCGATCGGTCCCGAGAAACGCCGCAGGCGCCCGGAGGGCTGCTCGGTTTACGCAAATCCCCAATGTGCTCGCCGACGGCGGAGACAAGACCAATGCCAACGCAGTTCCGGTGCCTGCATCATCGGGCTATCCACCTCCAATGTCGAAATGAACGCCGGGGCGACCGATCTAATTCGGATGCCGG
>PMAM01000209.1 GCA_003152595.1 Acidobacterium sp. | reverse complement strand
TGCTCCGGCGTGTTGCCGCAGCATCCACCGGCGATGTTGATGAGGCCGCCGCGCGCGAAATCGCCGAGATACTTCGCCATGTCACCGGGACCGAAATCGAAGCCTGTTGGCGACAGAGGATTGGGCAGGCCGGCGTTAGGATAAGCCGAGATGGCGACATTGGCCTTTTGCGACATCTCCTCCAGGAACGGGTACATCAGGTCGGGACCGAGCGAGCAGTTGAGGCCAACGGAGAAAGGCTGAATGTGCTCGACCGCATCCCAGAAGGCCGGGACGGTTTGCGCGGAGATCATGGTCTCGCCACCGCGGCCGACCGCGGCCGAGATCATGACGGGGAGTTCCTGGTGTTTCGCGGTAAGGCCGTCCTCATCGAAGACTTCGCGGATGGCGACCAGCGCGGCTTTGGCGTTGAGCGAATCGAAGATGGTCTCGACGAGCAGCAAATCCGAGCCGCCGGCAATAAGTGCGTGCACCTGTTGCTTATACGCGGTCTTCACCTGATCGAAGGTGACGACACGGAAGCCGGGATCGTCGGCGTCGGGCGAGTTCGAGAGCGAGACGGTGAGCGGGCCGACGGCTCCGGCGACAAAGCGCTGCCGGCCGGTTGCGGTCGCGATGCGGTCGGCCCATTCGCGGCACTGGCGCGCCGATTGCTCGTTGATCTCCCAGGCGAGGTCGCCGAGGAATTTGTCGTCGATGATCTTCTGGTAGAAGGCGGGATCTTTGCGGCCGCCGCGCTCGCGTGGGTCGTCGACGAAAAACTCGCTTTGCGCGATGCTGGTGGCGCCGAAGGTGTTGGTCTCAATGATGTCCGCTCCGGCTTCGAGGAAGCGGCGGTGAATGTCGCCGATCATCTGCGGCTGCGTGAGCGTGAACAAGTCACCATTGTTGAGGAGATCTTTCTTCGAATCGCGGAACCGCTGGCCGCGGATGTCGGCTTCCTTCATTCCGTACGTGCGGATGGTCGTGCCCATCGCGCCGTCGATGATGGCGATGCGCTGTTGGAGAATGCTGCGCAGAGGATGCTGGCTGATCATTTTTTTTCGGGCCGCCTGAGGGAGCGGCGAACGCCGGGTCACAAAAGGGGTTTGGCGCTTAGTAACTTTGATGGTATCGAATCGGCGCCCGATTCTCGAATAACACACCGGTGAGGGATGCTCCGGGGGCATCCGACGGTCAAATCCGGCTTCCGATGGCGATTATGGCCTGGCGTCGGGCTGGATCACGTTCAAGCCCGTCGCCGGATCGTGCTTTTTCACCAGCGGTACCGGATCCACGGTGACAAAGACCTCCAGAAGAGGATCGACATGAGCTTCGAGGATGTGGCCGCCGCGGGTGGTGCCATCCTGGAGGGCTACGACGCAATGCATGTGCACCGAAGGCTTGCCGTCGAGCAGCGCGATATCGCCTATCAGGGAACCTACTTCGACCCGCTGGTTGACCGGATTCACGCGGAACATCTTCTTCTGCATGTCGAACCAGCCGAGCTTTACGTCACGAAAATCACCGATAGCGGTGAAATGCGCGCTTTTGACGTCGTACTTTTGCGCAAACTCGGTGAGGCCTGCGTAGGGATCGTCGCCGGGACTGAAAATAACGGCGAAATCGCGCTGACCGGCATTTTCGCTGAGGAGTTTCACTTTCATGCCGGGCGCAGAGCCATGAGGGCCAGCCTGCGCAGGCGAGACATATTCGGGGCTGGTTTGGGCGGTGACGAGGAGAGGAGCAGCGAGCAGGAAGAGAAGAAGGACGGCGGGGCGAGCGATTCGATGCATGCGAGGCTCCTGAGTCAGGGATACAGACACCGGTGAGGCGATGCGGGGCGCCAGGTGGGGAATCCCGGCTTACTTCACCGAATCCGACTGGGCCGCGAGCTGGCCCGGCATGCCGACCGCGGTCACCAGCATGTCTTCTTTGCGCATGACGAGACTGGTTGCGTTCAGGCTGGCCAGTTCAAAGCCGTGGCCGTGCGTGATCGCGTCGGTCGGGCAGGCTTCCACGCAATAACCACAGAAGATGCAGCGGTTGTAGTCGATGTTGTAGACCTTCGCGTAGCGCTCGGCGCTGGAGATGCGCTTCTCGGCTGTGTTTTCCGCCGCCTCTATATAGATACAGTTCGAAGGGCAGGCGGCGGCGCAGAGGAAGCAGGCGACGCACTTTTCCAGGCCGTTCTCATCGCGCTGCAGCACATGAGCGCCGCGAAAGCGCTCCTGCAGCACGGCTCCGCGCGTGGGACCCTTGCCGTCCGGGTAGTTCTCGACCTCGGTGGGCTGGAAGATTTCGCGAAAGGTGATGCTCATCCCTTTGGCAATCGCGGCAGCGTTGCGAACAATCGACATACGCTTAGTATACGGAGGAACTCGGATCGGCAGCGCCCAGCGGCGGGAAGTCCAAATGTCGAAGGTACCGTTTGTGGGGCCTTCGCTTCTGGGGCTGCTATCCAGGGCGGGGAGTCGCAGGTGGTAGAATCTTACTGCGTCTTACCGATTTTGCCGGAGGAGTTTCATGGCAACTACAAAGCTTTCGTCAAAAGGACAGGTCGTGCTGCCCCTGTCCGTACGGCGAAGCCGCAACTGGGAGGCCGGAATGCAGCTCACCGTGGAAGAGACTCCGGAGGGAGTGCTGCTTCGGCCGGCGAAGCCGTTTCCGCCAACGACTGTTGAACAAGTGGCTGGGATGCTGAAATACACAGGGCCGCGGAAGACTCTGAAGCAAATGGAAGAGGCTATCGCTAAGGGAGTCAGAGATCGCCATGCTCGCGGTCGATACTAACGTCATCGTTCGTTATCTCGTGCGCGACGACCGGGGTCAGGCCGAGCGAACCGACGATCTCATCCGAAACAACCGAATCTGGATCACAAAGACCGTTCTTCTCGAAACAGAGTGGGTTTTGCGGGATACATACTCCCTCGAGCGACAGCGGATAGCAAATCTTCTTCGCGCCGTGGCGGGTATAACAACGGTTCAGGTCGAAGACGAGGTCGAGGTTGCATCTGCCCTCGACTGGTTTGCGGCGGGTATGGATTTTGCTGATGCCCTGCACCTGGCGAGCAGCACGCGCACCCTGGAATTCGCGACCTTCGATCGGAAATTTGTGGCCAAAGCAGCCAGGCTGACTCCATTCCGCATGCTCGCCCTCCGCTGAACGCCCTGTCGTCCGCCGCAGCCCCATGCTATGCTCAGGCCAGGCAATCCGATGCGACGCGCTTCCAATCCGGCCATCTTCAGCCCTCATAGCTGGAATGGGACTTTCGTGCGCGCCATGGCTCCCCGCCGCTACCGTCGCACGCTGCCCACCCGCACGCGACCGAGTCTCTTCGGCAGCGACTAGTCACTGCTGCCACAACACTGATGCCTCAGTGTTGTCCGCGAAGATGACCTCTCTCACCCGCATCGCCATCGTCATCCCGCCGTCCGCCGATGGCTCGACCGCCGCAACCCAATTGCAAGGAGAGACCCATGACCGTCGCGACCGAAATGCTCCACAAGTACGGCCCTAAAATCAAAACGGCTCTTCCGGGCCCCGAGGCGCGCCGCATCGTTGAGGCCGACGATCGCCTGATTTCGCCCAGCTACACACGCTCGTACCCCATGGTGGCGAAGCGCGGCCGCGGCCTGCGCGTGGAAGACGTCGACGGCAACGAGTTTCTGGACTTTGCCGCCGGCATCGCTGTTGTTTCGACCGGGCACTGTCACCCCGAGGTCGTCGCGGCCATTCAGCAGCAGGCCGGCGAACTGATCCACATGTCGGGCACCGATTTCTACTACGAGGGCCTGATCACGCTGTCGGAGCGGCTTTCTTCGATTGCGCCGATGCCGGGGCCGCATCGCTTCTACTACGGCAACTCCGGGGCGGAGGCGATCGAGTGCGCGCTCAAGATTGCCCGCTACCACACCGGACGCCAGAACCTCATCGCCTTCTTCGGCGCCTTTCACGGGCGGACGATGGGCGCGCTGTCGCTCACCGCGTCCAAGCCGCAGCAGCGCAGGCGCTTCGCGCCGCTCGTCCCCGGCGTCACGCACATCCGCTATCCGTACGCCTATCGCGGGTGCAGCGGCGGCCCGCAGGAAGAGGAAGCCTTCGCTCTCGGCTGCGCGCGGTACATCGAAGAGAAGCTCTTCCACACCACGCTTGCGCCGGAGGAGGTTGCCGCGATTTTTGTCGAGCCCATCCAGGGCGAGGGCGGCTATGTGATGGCGCCGACGATCTTCATGCAGGAACTGCGCCGCATCTGCGACAAGTACGGCATCCTGCTGGTGGCCGACGAGGTGCAGTCGGGCGCGGGGCGGACCGGCAAGTGGTGGGCCATCGAGCACACCGGCGTNNCCGGTCTGCATTGCCGCCGCGCTCGCCACCATCGACATCATCGAGCGCGAAGGCATGGCCAACGCCGCCGCCCAGGGCGAGAAAATGTTTGCGCGCCTGCGGCAGTGGCCATCGCGGCATCCGGTGATTGGGGATGTTCGCGGACGCGGGCTGATGATCGGCATCGAGATCGTGAAGGATCAGGGGACGCGCGAAGCGGCTCCGCAGCTGCGCGACCGGATCGTCGATCTTGCGTTCGAGCGCGGGCTGCTGATTCTTGGCTGTGGGGAAAACTCGATCCGGCTCGCACCGCCGCTCATCGTGAACGAGCACGAGGCGGCCGTCGCGCTTGACATTCTGGAAGAGTGTGTGACGGTGGCGGAGCAGGAAGTAGCGCACCCAGCCGCGGTTGCGGGGGCGGTCGTCTAGCGGCGCGGCTACACAGTAATGGCGGGGTCGAACGATCCGGCTCCGCCCCTTTTATTTCAGGGGACGGCGGCCGTTGCCGCCGGAGCGCTTCGTCTGTTTCCTGAAGAACACTCCTGCAGCCAGGAACAGCGCGGAGATGGCCGCGTTGGCGAGCCCCAGGCGCAGCTTGCCATGGTACATCGCCAGCGCCGCATTCAGGAACCAAACCGCGGCGCCGAGATACCAGATCCAGTTGAAATTGCGACTCACTTTGTTATGGGATGCGCTCCCCGCGACGCCCGCCAGCCCTTGTTTTCCATACTAAGACGTTTACTTTTGCAGACACCGCGGGGAGCCTGTTTGTTCCGCCCTCGCCGAGGCAAATTGCTGCCGCCGACACCCTTNNGATCCGCCCGTTCCGGCACGCATCCACCGCGCGCCGGAGCAAATCCCGCCTCCGATCAGACGCCACCCACGACGCCTTCCGGAAATCCCTGCGATTCTCGAGCTTGTATCCGCCGTCACAGTCCTCACACGGGAATTGATTTCTACTTGCCTGTTTTTGCCAGGCAACGCAACCGCGGCCTCGAGTCGCAACCATTCTGTGTCTCCCAAATTTGTCTCCTAAGGAGCCGTCCATGAAAACCTACCAGGGAAGTGAGATCCGCAACGTAGCTGTAGTAGGGCATGCGCACAGCGGCAAGACCACGCTCGTCTCCGCGCTGCTGCATGCCGCCAAAATGACCCCCACCCTCGGCCGTGTGGACGACGGATCGGCCGTGACCGCCTATGACGAAGAAGACGTCGCCCGCGGCACCACGATGCAGAACGCTGTGGCCTTCGCCGAGTGGAATGGCGTGAAGGTCAACTTTATCGATACTCCCGGCTTTCATATGTTTGTGCACGAGGCGCGTGCCGCCATGGCGCCCGTCGAGGCGGCGCTGGTGACCGTGAATGCCGTCACCGGCGTCGAGCCCATGACCGAACGCGTCTGGAAATACGCCGAGGAATTCAATCTGCCGCGCGCTGTGGTCATCAATCAGATGGACCATCCCCGCGCCGCCGCATCCGCGGAATCGACGCTGACCGTCCTCGCCGAGCGCTTCGGCCGCCAGTGCATCCCGGTGCAGCTGCCCATTGCGGATGGAAAAGGTTTTGAGGGCGTGATCGACCTCGTCACCATGGAGGCGTTCTTCTACACTCCGGGCGGCGACGGGCACGGCAAGATCGGCGAGATTCCCGCGTCGCTGAAAGAGCCGGCGCAGCGCGCGCACGAGACGCTGGTGGAACTGGTGGCGGAAGGCAAAGACGAACTGATGGAGGAATACTTCCGCGAGGGCACGATCCCGGAGCAGCACCTGATCAGCGCGCTGCATGAGGCGATTCGCGAAGACCGCATCTTCCCCGTCCTCTACGCGAGCGGTTTGGCCAACGTTGCTACTGACCATCTGCTGGATTTCCTGAAGGTGTACGCGCCGGCGCCGATCGAGCGCGAGCCGGTTGCGGCTCGGGCGGTGCTCCACACGGTCGCCGCAGCCGCCGATGGCGGAGGCAATGGTGCCGCTGCGACCGCTGAAGGCCAGTCCCCGGAAATCGTCATGCGCAAAGTGGACGACAAGGAGCCGCTCTCGCTCTACGTTTTCAAAACCATGACCGATCCGTTCGCCGGGCGCATCAGCTTCTTTAAGGTATTCTCCGGTGTGCTGAAGAACGAGGGGCCTGCGCAGAACTACTCGCGCCGCACGGCCGAGAAGTTTTCGCACCTCTCGATCATGCAGGGCCGTAATGCGGTCGCGGTCGGCGAGCTGCACGCGGGCGACATCGGCGCGGTCGCCAAGCTGCGCGAGACGCTCACCGGCGACACGCTCGGCGACAAGAGCTCGGAGATGTTCTTCGAGCCGGTGACAATGCCCGAGCCAGCGATGACCTGGGCCATCGAGCCCAAGTCGCGCGCCGACGAGGACAAGCTGGCCCCTGCCGTGCACAAACTGATGGAAGAGGACCTGATGCTGCGCTTCTTCCGCGACCAGCAGACCAACGAATTCCTCATCGCAGCCGCGGGCCAGCCCCACATCGAAGCCCTCGTCAGCAAGCTGCGCAAGCGCTATCACACCGAGGTGACTCTGAAAGCGCCGCGCGTGCCTTACCGGGAGACGATCCGGGGCCGCGCCGACGCGCAGGGACGCCACAAGAAGCAAACCGGCGGCCACGGGCAGTACGGCGACTGCAAAATCAAAATGGAGCCTTTGGCCCGCGGCGGCGGATTCGAGTTCGTCAACGACGTCTTCGGTGGCTCGATTCCGCGCAACTTTATTCCCGCTGTCGAGAAGGGCATTCAGGAATCAGCCGCACGCGGGTTCCTCGCCGGGTATCCCGTCGTCGACTTCAAAGTGATCCTCTACGACGGCAGCTACCACGACGTCGACTCCAACGAACTGTCGTTCAAGATGGCCGGCCGCATCGCCTTCCGCAAATGCATGGAGCAGGCCAAGCCGACGCTGCTGGAACCGATCATGTCTGTCGAGATCGAGGCGCCGCAGGAGTTCGCGGGCACGCTGATGGGCGACCTCAACCAGCGCCGCGGCCGCGTCCAGGGCATGGACGGCCTTGGAGCCCACACCGTTGTCCGCGCTGAAGTGCCGATGGCGGAGATGCTGACGTACGGGCAGAGCCTCACCGCCATGACNNCCAACGCGAAGAAGCCGACGGGAGAAGAAGAAGAGGAGTAGGACTCGACTTCAGCCGCAAACAGCAAGGCCCGCCGTTGCGGCGGGCCTTTGGTTTTCGCGGGTTTGATCCTCCTGGACTAGCTGAAAGCGGCTACCAGTCCGGTGATGCCCAGCATGAACAGTACGAACCAGCCAAAGACTGCAATGGCGGCCGAGCTGGTTTTGACGCGAGCCACGACTCCGCATCCGATGGAACAGACGACGAGAGACCAGATGCCAAAGAGATCGATGAAGGCCCCCATGGTCACAAGCCAGAGCGGCGAATTCCCCACGAGGTAATATCCGATATTCGTGCCGACGGGATTGTTGAAGTTGAAGCTCTCCGGCGAGAGGCCGGCAAAAATGGCAATAATCGCCAGCAGGTACTTCACCCCATAGCCGATGAGGTTGGAGTACATCAGAACCGCAAAAATCCTCGAGTACTTCGCAGTACCCCCAAACCCAAAGTTGATCGTGGGCCAGATGAGCAGGGCGAAAATCGCGGTGAAGGCGAGCGAGAAAACCGGGGCGGCATAGGCGGTGTACGGTTGCCGCGCGATTCCCTTTTGCCGCGCGATGGCCTGTTGTTCGGCGGGCAGGTTTTCGATCATTTGCTTCATCTTTGGATTCTGGTTAATGGCATTGTCGTAGACAGCGGTCCATCCGACTTTTTTACCCACGGTGAAGGAAAACGCGGTACTGACGAGGATGAGAACGATGAATGGACCCCACCAGGCTGCACTGCGCACGATATCCTTTGCCAGCCTGGATGGCGTGCCAAACGTATCGACAATTCGCTGCACCTCGTTGAGCGGCTGCACTGTGGCGTCAGGTTGGGCAACAGCTTCGGCCATAAACACATTCCTCCCGGAAGAATTCAGACTGCTGAATCGCTGCTGGTTTTGATTTTGAGGAATTGTACTCCCGCCCTCGCACGATCGAAATGAAAATCCCGGTTACGCGGGAATCCGCTCGTGTTCGCCGAGCGAGCGGGAGCTGGCTGCCATCGGAAGCGCCATACCGCTCAATGCCGGCTCGACACCATTCGCTGCCGATAGGCGCCCCTGGCGATTTTCTGGCCCCCGTACCCTGATCGCTACTTTTTTCCTGGGCCTGTGTCCGATAATCTGGTATTGCTCTTTCGATCAACTCCCCAGGTCCGCATGCGAAGTCCAGTCTCCCTCGTCGTCGTAGCCAGCTTCGTGCTGGCGTTGCCGGTTTTTTCCTCCGCTGCGATTTCCGCCGCCCCCACTGCGCACCATCATCATGCCCATCACCGGACGACCGCCTCATTGCACTGCGGCGCAGTGGCCGGGCACGCCTCTCACACGGTTCTGGCCAGTCCGGCAGCGGTCAACTGCGTTTCGAATTACGACAGCCGACCGGCCCAACCATCGGCGGCCGTGGCCATTCGCGCCCACATCCGCCGCGCGGCTCTCACAACGCGGTCGCCGGAGACCCACGCAAAGATCGAGACCCTGCGCCGTGTCCGCTTCGTTCCGCCGCTGCGCGGCTCGCTCGCGTCGCTGATGCGCCAGAATGAGCGCAACGATGCCGAAGGCCTGGTCCGCATCGAAGACGACGCTCAGCTCGAGCAGCTCGAAGCGGCGCGCGATATCGTCCCTCTGCCGGCCGGCGCATCGCTGCGGGTCAATCCCGATCTTCCTGTCAATCGGCGCTACTGCCGTCCCTGGACCGCCCGCTTGCTCGCCAATCTCGCGGCCGCCCACTATGCGCGCTTCCACCGCTCGCTGCAGGTCAATTCGGCTGTGCGTACNNTGAGCCTTTCCGAAATTTCGTGGCTGCGCGCCTGGCTGGTGCCTCTGCAGACCGCGGGCAAAATCGATGTCGAAGAGGAGTTCTACCAGGCCTGCTTCCACATCACGGTCTACCGCGCCTATGCACCGCCATCGCCTCCGCGGCTGACGGCCCACCAACGGCACACGAGCACGACGCTGCTGGCCGCGGGCGTGAAGTGATTCGGGACGCCGGCAGTTCGATCTCTCCGTTCTGCCGATTTGCTAAACTAAAGTTGCTCCCTGAAGGATGCGACCCTCCCGGAAGGTTGTGCTACCGGAGTAGCAGCAAAGGACCAGGACAACGACCGCCATCACAAACCGCCAATCGACGGCAATAGTAATGAGCACTCGCATCCAGGATGATTTATCACCCAAGGGCCTCACTTCCTTTCATTGGTAACGGCCCGCAGGTCGTTCTTGGCGGCCTGCGGACCGTTGGCCCGATTCTCCGAGCCAATTTCAGCGCAGCCGCGTTCGCACTTTGAAAGAAGGTAGTTTCAGCTTAGTTTTCGTCGCTCGCGCGCGACAGATGACGGAAGTGCGCCGAGCGATCAACATCGCGCGACGCGACCGTTATGCTCGTTCCGCCTTCAGATCGATGCCCAGCTGCTGGCACTTCTTATAAAAGTGGCTGCGCTCCAGGCCCAGAGCCTTTGCCGCGTTCGTCACGTGCCCGCCGCTGCGCTCCAGCTCCGCCAGCAGATTTGCCCGCTCGAACTCCGCCACTCGCTGCGCCAGGGGGCCGGACTCTCCGCCTGCCTGCGGGGCAACCTTTGACGCGGTCGTTCCGGAAGAACGCCGTGGCAGCGCCATCTCCACCGTCGCGGCATCGATGCTGTCGCCGGCCAACAGCAGCAAGCGCTCCACCGTGTTGCGCAGTTCGCGAATATTGCCCGGCCACGCATATTCCTGCAGCGCCTCGATTGCATTCGACGCAAACGGCATGCGCTTCCAGCCATTCTGGGCGCATACCTGCTGCACAAAATAATCCACGAGCGCCGGAATATCCTCCTTCCGCGAACGCAGCGGCGGCAGCGTGATGGGAAAAACCACCACGCGGTGATACAAGTCCCGGCGAAAGGCGCCCGCCTCGACCATCTCTTCCAGGTTGCGGTGCGTCGCAACCACCACACGGACATCGACTGCCACGGGCTTGTCCCCACCGATGCGCTCCACTTCGGACTCCTCGAGCACACGCAGCAGCCGCGTCTGCATCCCGAGCGGCATGTCTCCGATCTCGTCCAGGAAGACCGTTCCGTGATGCGCCTGCTCGAATTTCCCAATGTGCCGCTGCGCCGCCCCGGTGAAGGACCCTTTCTCGTGCCCGAACAATTCCGACTCGATCAGTTCCGCCGGAATGGCCGCGCAGTTCAGCGTCACGAACGGACCCGCCGAGCGCGCACTTTTCTCGTGCAGAGTCCGCGCCACCAGTTCTTTGCCCGTGCCCGTTTCGCCATAGATGCACACGCGAGATTCGCTGTGCGCCACGCGATCGATCTGCGCCATCACCCGGCGCATCGCCTCGCCCGTCCACACCAGCTCTTGCTTGCCCACGCGCCGCCGCAGCTCGAGGTTCTCTGTCTCCAGGCGCTTCAGCCGCAGCGCGTTCTCTACCGTCAGCAGCAGCTTGTCGGTCGAGAGCGGCTTCTCCAGAAAATCCATGGCGCCCAGACGCGTCGCCTTCACCGCCATTTCGATGTGCGCCTGCCCGGACATCATCACCACCGGCGCGGCCACGCCGCTCGCCTTCAGATCTTCAAGCAATGCCAAACCGTCGCGCGCCGGCATCACCACGTCGGACAGAATCAGATCGAAGGGCCGCGACTTCGCCAGTTCCAGGGCTTTCGCCGCGTTGTCGCATACTGTGGCCTCGTGCCCGGCCAGCCGGAACGCACGCGCCAGCGACGCCAGCGTGTTCGCCTCGTCATCCACGATCAGAATGTCGGCTTTGCTCATCCTCTTTCGTTCTCCACCAGCGGCAACCCAATCACAAAGCGTGCTCCGCCGCCCTCGACACTCTCCACGGCGATGGTCCCGTTATGATCGGCGACCACGGATTGCACAATTGCCAGACCCAGGCCCGTCCCGTGCTGCTTCGTCGTGTAGTACGGAGTGAACAGGCGCTCGCATTCCTCCGGTGTCAATCCGGCACCGGTGTCGGACACGGAGATGCGCGCCGTTTCCTTCGCGCGTACGGCCGAAACCGTCAACGTGCCACCCTCGGGCATGGCGTCCATCGCATTCAGCACCAGGTTCGACAGCGCCCGATGCAGCAGTTCCGAGTCGCCCAGGATTGGCAGCGGTTCCGCGCCGATCGAGGTTCCCAGTTCGATATGCTTCTCTTCAAGCGCCGGCCCGTAGAGTTTCACGACGCGCCGTACCGCCTCGCGCGCGTCCATCTCGACGGCTTCCGGCTTCGGGAGTTTCGAGAAATCGCTGAAGCGCCCGACAATCGTCTTCAGGTTGTCGATCTCCTCGGTCAGCGTGGCGGTGCTCTCTTTGAAAACCTCATCGAACTGCTTTTTCGGCAGTTTCTTCGCGCGCACCATGTTCTCAACCGTGATCTGCAGAGGCATGAGCGGATTCTTCAGTTCGTGCGCCAGGCGCCGCGCTAACTCGCGCCACGCCGCCACGCGTTCGGCCTGCAGCAGCTTGTCCCGCTGATCGGAAAGCTGCCGCGTCATGTTGTTAAAGCTGCGCGCGAGGTCACCCACCTCATCGAGCGCTCGAATATCTACCCGCGTCTCCCAGTCGCCCGCCGCGACGCGTCCCGCAGCGAGCGCCAGTTCCTCGATCGGACGCGAGATGCGCGCGGCGATCCACAAACTTGCCAGCACCGCGAAGATGATTCCCAGCCCGGCGATTCCATAGGCGATGTCACGAATGTGTGCCTGCACCTCGACCATGTTGCGGCGCGAGTTCGCGATCAGCAGCACTGCCAGCACGTTGTCGTCCGGCGCCTTCAGCGGAATCGCCGTCGCGCTCATGCTGTCTTCACGCTGCTTTGTCAGATACACAACGCCCTCGACACTGCGCCCATTGGTCCGTGCGTCGTCCACCAGCGTTTGATAATGCCCAGCGCTTTTCAGATCGTCCGCCGACCCCGCAAAGTTGCGCACGTCGAACGGGCCTGACACGTTGCGGTAAATCAGCAGCTGCGTCCCGGCGGGCACTGAAAAATCCTTNNCGAAGTGCCATCGGGCAGGTCTTCCTGCTTCAGGAACGCCGGCTTGCCCGCGGCCGCTATCGCCGGCTCCTTGTAGCCGAAGCGCGCCGTCCACTGCAGTGACGAGATGATGCTTCCATCGTGCGCCACGAGTTCCAGATACTCCAGCCGGTACTCCTGAGCGAGCGGCAGGGACACGGTTAAATACGTTGCGCTGTCGCCGCCGTTGTTCAGATCGAACGCAATGCGCTTCAGCACATCGCTGGACGCCATGCGATCCATTGCAGCAGCGGTCTCAGCGGCCCGCTGATTGAATTCCTTCTGGAACTGGCCCACCAGCTGGTCCGTTTGGTGCCGGTCCATGGCCTCAAAAACATGGCGGATGCGAACCGAGCCCGTCCACCCGACTGCCGCCACCACGCCCACCACCGTCAGCGCGAGCATGAGCAGCATTTTTTGCCGCAGCGTCACTTCCCTCCCTCCAGCGACGCGTCAGACAAATCCGGCTCTCCGTCGGACAAAAGGTGCAAATCGCGCACTCGTTCTCCCACTGCCCAGGCACGCGGCAGCCACAGCAGTGGCACAATCGTCTCCTTATCCAGAACTCCGCGCTCCTCCTGCCACAACGCCGCCGCATCCGTACCGGTCACGCTACCATTCTCCCCGAAATGCGCCAGCATCTCGTCCAGAGCCGCCCCTTGATCCGTTGCTTCAAGATGTACCTTTTGCAGTTCCAGGGCCACCGTCGGACGCGAAGCCGTCGCCACCTGTAGATTGAACCCGGCCTCATGCAGATTCAGGGCCAGCCGCTGCGCCGCCAACTGCATGGTCGCGCTTGTGTCCGACACGCTCAGCATGATCGGTGGCGAAGTCGCTCCGCCTCGCAGTGCCCTTGCGCGGTCCAGATCCCTGTCCGACGGGAACAGAAATGCATAACCACTCAACTCCGCCGGCAACAGGCTGGCCGTTACCTCACCCTGCTTCTGAAAGATGACGTTGTACAGCGCCATTCGATCCACCGCCAGCGTCGCCGCCTGTCGCATCTCGCGGCTCGCGAACGGCCCCGACGGGGCGATGGTCAGCGCCAGCAAGTCCGCCGGGCGCGAAACCAACAGGTTCATGCGCTGTTGCTGCGCCTGCCGCAGCAATTCGGGTGGAACCTCCACGACGTCGGCGCGGCCGACGCTCAGGTCCAGCCACTGGTCGCGAACTGTCCGACGCGTCCGCACTTCGACGGCATCGGCGAACGGACGGCCCGACCAGCAGTCGTCATTCGCCGCCAGAGTGAGCGCCCCGTTCGTGTACCCAGTCACCCGAAACGGACCCGTCCCAATCACCGCGGTTTTCACGTCCTGGCGCGCAATGGCAAACTCCGTCTGAGCCAGCATCTCCGGCAGATCCGCAACCGGTGAATCGCTGGTGAAAACCACCGACGACCCGACACCGCGAACGGTCCGCCATGGGCAGGTGCCTGCGCCTGCCCGACTACAAACATCGGTCAACGCCGCGGCTACCGCGTCGGACGTCAGTGGCTCACCGTCCTGGAAATGGACGCCTGCCCGGATCCAGAACTCCCACCGGTGAGCAGCATTCTGCGACTCCCATCGCACCGCCAGTGCCGGCTGGGCACTGCCGGCGTCCGACACGGTTGTCAGCGTATCGAGCACCAGCCGACGCGCGATCCCGTCGGGCATCTGCCACGGGTCGCCCTGGGTTTCGATGCGCAGCGTTCCCCCGTAGTGCGGGCGTGTTCGTGCCGCGGCAGACAATGTCAGACACGCGAGCGGCAACCACAAAACGCAGGGGCTAATGACAAAGCGCCGAACCATTCCACACCTCATATCGCAAAGGCGCATCTCTGCGCACGATCACCGTGGCACCGGTCCCGTTGTTATTTGCGTGGATCGCCGTCACCGCGCCCTCGACCGGCAGCGGCGGGCTCACCGCCACCGCTTCGCGTCCGACCACCTCATACACGCGCAGGCTGTCGCCCACAGCGGCGGCGCCCGATCCTGACACAAGCACCTGCACCCCCGATCCGCACTCGGACCGCAGAATCGCAAAATCGCTCCCCCAATCGCTGGCACCGGCTATCGGCTTAAGCGTGTTGTTCTCGATCAGCAGAAGCCGCCCATCCACCGTATTCAGCAGCAAACCGGTCCCCGTCGGACGCGGAGTGTCCGACGCCTGATAGAACGGCGGGAGATCCATCCCATATCCGGGAGCTAAAACGCCCGTGAAAAAATCCCGCATGGCATTGTAGAAGGCCCGCTGGGGCACCCCAGAAGGCCCCCCGACAGAGCCGGCGACCTGGTTTCCGATTGGGCCCGACACCGGCCATGGATCGTCGCTGTCGGCGCACGTCACCGCAATCTGTGCGCCGGTATTTGTCCCCGCGCACTGCACGCCCGGCAAATAAGCGTCGAACAGATGATCCTGTGCCGGCACCAGCTCTCCGCGCATATCTCGCGGGTAGGGCCGAGTGTGCGCGATTGCGAAGTGCTGATCCTCGACCCAGCCACCACCTGCCGGAGCACTGGCAAACGCGAGTCCCGCACTGCTCCGCACATAAGTCACGATTTGCTCCGGCTCGAGAACCACCAGCCGCGCCAGCGTTCCCACGGTGAAGATCTGCGCATCGAGTACCGGGTCCGACTGCGTGATCATCAGCGCTCGCTGCACGACGAGATTCGGCGGTCCCGACGCGGACGTTGCCCCGCCCAAATTCACCCGCAACATCGTCACCCGCGTCTCGGTGCCCTCAACCACTTCGGCGACCCACAGGCCGCCCTGCAAATTCTCCGAGAGCGTCACCCGGATGAGCGTAGCGCTGTCTTTGCCTCCCGCGACCACACCGAACCCGCGCAGATCGCGCTCGATCAGCCGCTGGATCGCCGGAACCTCGACGGCCGCCAGAACCGATTCATTGCGAATCGTCAGCTTCACCGCGCCCGGACCACTGAGCGCTGCAATTTGCTTCGCCAGCTCCGCCGCCGGCTGTTCCCAGGTGGCCGCGCGCGCCGCCGGCGTCAGACACGCGAGCGCAGCCACCACAACAGCCCAGCACATTTTCACCATGATTCGCTGGGGCGGATTATATCGTGCGTTCTGCATCGCCTTACTCCCTGCAAACGTCCGCCCCGGCTGCCGTGTCCGACAACCGAGGCGGAGCACCCCGCTTTCTCCTGAGCCCGTCTCCGACGAGCCGAGTCCGCTGGGGAACATCGCTGACCGGCTGCTTTACTTTTGCGCCGCAAGGCGCGTCCGCCTGGCCGGCCAGTCCTCAGTTCTGTCCTCCAGGCACACTGGGTGCGTCATTCCGGCCCTGGTTTGAGCCGTTGGGGTTGTCCGACTGCGCCGCCATCCCCATCCCTTTGAAGACATCGCTGGCGAAGAAATACTTCCCGTCCGACGGCACCATCACCATCTGAATCTTGTCCGACAAACGCTCCGCGATGATTTTGTTGATCAACAGCGGGGACTGGTTCAGCAGCTTCGCCTCGCTCGTCATACGATCGGCGTCCGCCACGGCGGTCACCCGAATCCGGTTCGCCTCCGCATCCGCCAGCATGTTCCGCCGCTGCACTTCAGCCTTGCTGTCGATCACCTTGGCCTGCGCCTCGGCGTCGGCGTTCTCGATCGTTGCCTCCTTACGCGCCTCCGCCTCCAGCTTCGACTGCTCGATCTGTTTCTGCTTCAGCGGAAGCGTGTACTGCATCGCATCCGCCTCACCTTTAGCCTCGACGACCTTCGCGTGGGCGTCACCCTCGGCTTCTTTCACCTTCTGCGCCGCTTCGGCCTCGGCCTGCAGCTCCGCGATCCGAACCTGTTTCTGCTGAATGTCGGTCTGCACCGCCATCTGATCATCCTGCTGCTCCTTCAGCAGCAGATCCTGGAGCCCACGCGCATACTCCGGCGGAAGCTGGATGTTGCGCAGCATGACCTCTTCCACGATGATCCCGTCTGACGCCAGCTTCCTGGTGATCACACCCGCCGCCTGCTGTCGGACACGCTCGCGATCGGTGCTGAAAATCTCGCGCACCGTGTAGCCCGGAGCCAGATCGCGCCACGCGCTCGCCACCACGGTCGGCACCATCTGCGCATCCACAGGTTGCGGCAGGTGGCTTTCGATGAAGTCGAGCCGCCGTGGGTCCAGCCGATACCGCACCGT
>PMAM01000379.1 GCA_003152595.1 Acidobacterium sp. | reverse complement strand
TTGCTTCCTAAGACCCTATCAGGATACCAATCCTGACCTGGAAACCTGCCAATTATGTGCGGGTGTTTTGGCGGATAAGTCGTCCTGAATCAGGGGGCATTACCTTTGGTTTGAGGCTGCCCTCTTGACAGTTTTTCGCTCATTTGGCCGGTCAAGAGGGCGGCTTGGTTTCCGACGAGGCTAGTGGCCGATGACGACGGAGAAGATAAGGCCGTCGTTATTGGCGAGGACGTAGTTGCCGTCGACGTAGCGCCACTCGTATCCGGCGGGCGGACGGCGGAGGTGGTGGGCGTGCCAGTCTGATTCTGCCACGACCTGGCCGCGGTTCCAGTCGTCATGACTGATTTTGTGGCCTTTCTTCCAGTCGTCGTGGTGGACGTAGTGCTGGTTGTCGGCGTGGTGGTCGCGGTCGTCGGGATGGTCCTGGGCGATGGCGAGGGAGAGTGATCCGGTGAGGGTGAGGGCTAGGGTTGAGACAGCAAAGGCTCGGCAAACAGAATTCATAGTTAATCCTCGGGAATTTGGATTCGGGAGAAGGGGATGGGGATGGTTGGGGAACGGTTAAAAGGGGCGGAAAGAGATACGGGTCTGGGGTATGGGGAAAGGTGGGGCGGGCCGGGTAATCGTTTTCTCGAATCGGCGATCGTGGCTATACTGAACCGTGCCAAACGGGCCCGGAAAGCGGTTCATCAATCTATGAAGACGAGAATCAATCCTGTAGTTCTGCTCGGAGTGGCGTTCATTCTGACGTGCGCCACGTGGACGATGGGTCAGGAAGCCGGAGGGGGATCCATAGTTTCGCCGACGAGGCCGAAAGGCCCGTGTGACATCTACGCGGCTGCCGGCGACCCGTGTGTCGCGGCGCACAGTACGACGCGCGCGCTGTATGCCTCGTACAACGGCCCGCTCTATCGTGTGAAGCGGCAGTCCGATGGCAAGAGCCTGGACATCGGCATTGTGCAGCCCGCCGGCTCGCCGGTTTCCGATGGAGGTGGATACGCCGATGCGGGCGCTCAGGACGCCTTTTGCGCGAACACGTACTGCTGGATCACGACCATCTACGACCAGTCCCCGAAGCACAACGATCTGACCCAGGCGCCGCGGGGGGGATTCAGCGGGCCAGCGATGGGCGGATTCAACAACGTTCCGATCGCCGATATGGCTCCGGTGACGGTGATGGGCCACAAAGTGTACGGGGTGTTCATCGAGCCCGGCATGGGACTTCGGAACGACGATCCGAAGGGCACGGCGGTAGACGATCAGAAGGAGGGGCAGTACTGGGTGATCAACGGGCGCCACTTCAACTCCGGCTGCTGCTTCGATTACGGCAACGCGGAGATTGACAGCCGCGACGATGACAACGGCACCATGGAAACCGCTTACTTCGGCGACGCCACTCCGTGGTTCCACGGCGAAGGTACAGGACCCTGGATTATGACCGACCAGGAGAACAACCTGGTGGGTTGTGTGAACCCGGATGGGTCAAAGCTGTGTGTCAATATGCCGAAGATCGGCTGGCGGTTCGCGACGGCCATAGCAAAGGGCGAACCGCATCACTGGACCTCGATGGGCGGCGACTCGCAGCAGGGCCCGCTGTCGGTGATGTTCGACGGACCGCGCGTGAACGGCACCTACGACCCGATGCGCAAGCAGGGGGCGATCCTGCTGGGCAACGGGGGCGACAACAGCAACAGCTCGCAGGGCACTTTCTACGAAGGCGCGATGACGGCCGCAGATACGTTTCCGACGGATGCGACCGACCAGTTGGTGCAGGCCAACATTGTGGCTGCCCGATATGGCGTGCAGCCGGTAAGCGTGGCGCCGGCGACGGCTGTGGCTAATCCGCCGGGGCTGCAGACGTTTTCGCCAGGATCGTCGCAGGACACCACCGTGACGTTCACGAATACGAGCGGGGCACCGGCAGCAGGCGTGCAGTTGAGCATTTCCGTGCCCGGCAGGCAATGGAAGTCCGTGGTTGCGGGGACCTCGGAGACATCGAAGACATTCGCCGATCCGGTGGCGCCGGGGGCGAGTGTGAGCGCCACGTTCAGGGTGACGTCAGGGCCGGGTGCCTTGAATGGCGACCTGGTCGGCAATGCGCGATGGACAAACGCGACGACGAGCAAGAAGCAAACCGAGACGATGGCGGAGAAAGTGAGGAACGGGAGCCCGGTGAGGATCAACGAATTTCGGATCAGCTCGGGTCCTCCGACGAACGCGAGCGACTCCTTCATCGAGTTGTACAACGCCGGCTCGGATAGCGTTGACCTCTCAAACTGGAGCCTGGCGGAGCACCCGACGCAGCAGGCCATTTTCTCGACGGTGAAGATTCCTGCGGGGACGAAGCTGGCGGCGCATGGGTTTTATCTACTTGGCCTGTCGAACTCGGGGCTGGCGGCGCCGGCGCGCGCGGGCGATCACAACATTTATGTGAGAAGCACAACGGGGATCAAGGCCGGCGATTCGATCAGCATTGGCAGCGGGTCCGATGCGGAGACACGCAAAGTGGCGAGCACCGGGACGGCAGCCAGCAACAATTCGACGCTGTGGCAGCCCTTGCCCGATGGTCCGGTGATCACGTACCCGGTGGGTTCGACGAATGTGCCGGTCACGAGTGTGGCGGGTTTCGTCGTCGGCCAGAAGGTTGCACTTGGCTATGGCGCCAGCTATCCCACGGTTCCGGGAGCCACGGAGCAGTACGAGGTGGCGACCGTGACCGCGGTGGGCAAGGCGGGCACGCAGGCTTATCTGGCGGCGGACGCGGTTGCCGGGTCGACGAACATCCAGGTGACGTCGGCCGATGACATCTCGGCTGGGGACAAGATCCGGCTGGATATCGACAGCGTTGGCCACGGGATTGATACGGTGACGGTCACGCGGGTGGGCACGGAGGCGAGCCACACGAATCTTGCGGCGGATGCGAGCGCGGGCGCGACCAACATTAAAGTCCGCAGCGTGCGCGGTTTCACGGTGGGCGGCAGGATCACGATTGGCACGCCGGCGAATCGGCAAACGGTGGCGATTGCCAGCGTCGGGACGCAGGGGCCGAACGGAACGGGGATCGACTTTACGCCGGGTCTGGAACAGGCGCACATCAACGACGAAGGTGTGGTGCAGCCGGGAACGGGACTCGACCTGGCGGCTCCGCTCAAGTTCAACCATGCGGCGAATCTGCCGTTCAGCGATCGGGGAACGGGGATCAGCTTTGAGCCGGCTACCGCTTTTGCGCACATCAGCAACGAGCCGGTGCAGGCGCTCGGCACCGGCATCACGCTGGACAGTCCTCTGGCTCATGACCACGCGATCGAGGCAGTTGTGCGCGATGCGGCGGTCACGACAGCGGGGTATCAGGGAGCGCCGGAACCGAACCAGTGGTTCGGCGGGCCGGAACTGGCGGCCAACGTTCCGTTCTTCAACTTCACCATCACGCGCAGAGAGGGCAGCATGGTGCTGCGCGACGCCGGCGGCATGGTGGTGGACAGCCTCAACTACGGTCTGCTGGTGGATCCATGGGCGGGCGAAGGCTATCAGGCCACGTCGGGACCGGAGGAGAGTGGCTGCTATGTGACTGCGCCGGGCCCGGCCGGCGGGTTCGGGCCGTTCGGTTCGGCGGGTGCGTCGAATACGAGTGCTGGCCGCTTTCCGGATGGCGTTGAGAGCGACAGCAATTGCACGGATTTTCTAACCTCGCCGGCCACCACGCTGGGGATCGCGTTGGGCGCGGGCGCGACGAATATCAAGGTCGCCAGCGTTGAAGGTTTTGCTGCCGGGGAGACGATCAGGATCGACACCGGTGCGAACCTCGAGACAGCGGTGATTGCGACGGTGGGCACGGCAGGCGCCACGACCGTTGGCGGTGGCACCGCCGCGGGCGCGAAGCTGATACCGGTGGCGAGCGCGATCGGTTTCAGCGAGGGGCAGACGATCACGATCGGCAGTGGTGCGGATGCCGAGACGGCGGTTGTCGCCTCGGTCAGGCGGTTCCGCGAATCTGGCATTGTGGTTTCCGCGGCACTCACTCGGGCGCACGCGGCGGGTGAACTGGTTGCGGGAAGCGGGATTTCGTTGGCTGCGCCACTGGCGCGAGGGCATGCCGCCGAGGCGCAGGTGACGGGCGACGTTGCGACTCCGGGGGCGGCTAACCGGTATTTTCGGAGGGGGCGTTGAGGGGGGCGGTGCGTGCCCCGCGCCGGTTTCGTAACAGCCTGCGAAGGCGGCCCGTTCGACTTCGCGCCTTGCGGCGCTGCGCTCAGGGCGGGCTCAAAAGCATGAGCCCGGCGGTTAGGCCGGGCTCTTTGCGTTGCACCTGTTGTTGAGGTTATTCGGAGGCGGCCATTTCTTCGGCTTCGCCTTCCTGGCGCATGAGTTCGAGTTCGCGTTCGGCTTCTTCCCAGGCGGTTTGGACTTCCTGCTGGATTTTTGCTGCCGCTTCTTC
>PMAM01000377.1:5803-15285 GCA_003152595.1 Acidobacterium sp. | reverse complement strand
GACGCTGCCGAATCCGCTGCCGAGGAGTTCGAGGCCGGAGCTGCGCAGGACGGCGGCCAGGAGCGAGATGTTCGGTCCGGCGCTGTTGCCGATCTGGATGTAGCGCATGCGCGCAGCATCGTGGTCGAGCCCTTTCTGGACGACCGCGGCGAGAAGAGCTTCAGCGGGCGCGCCCCAGAGGTAGTCGAGAACGACATCGATTTTGTTGGCCAACTCGGCGCGGAAGGCGGCGACGAGCGCGTCGTGGTCCTGACTGAGCGAGATGGTGGCGTCGGCGCCGAGGGACTTGGTTTCTTCGAGAGCCTCGGGATTGCGGCCGACGGCGACGATGCGTTTTGCGCCGAAACGGCGAGCAATCTGCACAGCCATGTGGCCGGCCGAACCCGTTGCACCGAGGATGAGAACGCTCTCGCCGGCGGCGAAATGCGCGCGATGCTCGAGTGCGGCCCAGGCGGACATGCCGGGATTCATCATGGCGGCGACGGTGGCGTCGTCGAGGGCGCCAGAGATGGGCGTGCAGAAGGCGGACCTGGCGAGGCTGCGCTCGGCGAAGGTTCCATAGGGCGGGCGCGCGGAGCCGAAGAGGACGCGAGTGCCATCGGGCTTGCGGCCGACGCCGTCGACGCCGGGGATGAACGGAAGCTGCCCGGTGCTGCCGTAGTGGGCGCCTTTGGCGAGTGACTTCACGATGGGGTGCAGGCCGGCGGCGGTGACGGTGATGAGGATTTCATCGGCGGCGGGCGTGGGGTCGGCGAAGGTGGTGTAGCGGGGCGAGCGATCGAAGGACTCGACGACGGCGGCGTTCATGGCGTCTCCCCGGAGATTTTCGCTCATTTGGATTCCCGGCGGCGAGGAAAAGGCGCAGGCGCATGATATGGTGCTGCGTACATTTTGAGGAGGAACGGCGATGAATGCGAAAACTGCGGCGCGGGAGCGGTTCAGCGCGAGCCAGGATGCGCTGATTGGGCTGAGTCATCGGATTCACGGGCATCCGGAGCTGGGGTTTGAGGAGGAGAAGTCGTCGGAGTGGCTGTGCGAGGCGCTGGACGCCGTAGGGTTCGCGGTGGAGAAGGGAGTCTGCGATCTGCCGACGGCGTTTCGCGCGAAGGCGGGATCGGGGCCGCTGCACATCGGGATCTGCGCGGAGTACGACTCGCTGCCGGGGATCGGGCATGCGTGCGGACACAACATCATCGCGGCGTCGGCGGTGGGCGCGGCGATGGCGGCGGCGAAGGTGGCCGATGAGGTGGGGTTGACGATCAGCGTGATCGGAACGCCAGCCGAGGAAGTGGGTAACGCGAGCGGAAAGATTCTGATGCTGGAGCGCGGCGGATTCGACGGCATTCACGCGTCGATGATGGTGCATCCGGCGCCGTTCGACATGGTGAAGGCGAAGATCATCGCCGCGTCGATGTTCGAGGTCTGCTGTACAGGGAAGGAGTCGCACGCGTCGGCATTTCCGGAACTGGGGATCAATGCAGCGGATGCGCTGACCATCGCACAGACAGCGCTGGGGCTTCTGCGGCAGCATATCCGCTCGACGGACCGGATCCACGGCATCGTGACGGAAGGCGGAGTGGCGCCGAATGTGGTGCCGGCGCATACGCGGGCGAAGTACATCGTCCGGTCGGAGACGCTGGAGCAGCTGAAGGAATTGCGGCCGAAGGTGTATCGGTGCTTTGAGGCGGGTGGACTGGCGACCGGTGCCAAAGTGGAAATCACCGGCGGCGACAAGCCGTATGCGGAGATGCTGCACGACAACGACATGGCGGCACTGTACCGCGCGAACTCCGAGGCGCTGGGGCGGAACTATCCGAACATGGGTGAGTGGGAGACGCGGCCCACGGGATCGACGGACATGGGGAATGTCTCGCTGGCGATGCCATCGATTCATCCCATGATCGGCATCAACTCGCTGCCCGCGGTGAATCATCAGCCGGAGTTCACGGCGCATTGTGTGACGGCGGACGCGGACAAGGCGGTGATCGACGGTGCGTTGGCGATGGCGTGGACGTGCGTGGACATGGCGACGAACGCTGCGGTGCGGGAGCGGTTGATGGCAGCGCGCTGAGATCTACGCGGGTTTGCGATACGACGCGGCTGTGGCGCGGATGCCTTCGTCGTAAGGCGTGCCAGAGAAGCCGAAGGCGCGCGCGTATTTCGACGAGTCGAAGAGGTACGGCGAGTCGTTCTGGTAGAGCATCTCGTAAATCTCGCCGACGACGGGGTTGAACCAGCCGAAGAGGCGAACCATGAGCGGCGAGAGGACGCGGTATTTGGGCGCGCGGTTCATCGCCTGGGCCGCGGCGGTGATGAATTCGCGACCCGTGGGCGGATTGGGCGTAGTGGGCAGATGCCAGGTTTGATTCCAGGCGGATTCGGATTCGGATTCGGCGAGGGTGAGGACGGCGCGGGCAGCGTCGGGCGTGTAGATCAGCGAGTGCGGAACGGAGTCGTTGACGAGCCAGGAGGCCTTCTGGTTTTTGGCCCACGCGTCGAAGACGAGGACGTTGGCGACGCCGGTGGGGCTGGCGGGTCCGTAGAAGTCGGGTGCGCGGGCGATGAGGGCAGTGAGCGAACCGGCTTGGATCTCGTTGAGCAGAGTGGTGGCGATCTGCGCACGAATTTCGCCTTTGCGGCTGCAGGGGTTGAATGGGGTTTCTTCCGTCATGGGGCCGCTGACGCGACCGTACATGTAGACATTGTCGAAGAAGAGGAGCTTTGCGCCCGCGCGCTTCGAGGCTTCGATGGTGTTGGCCATGATGCGCGGCCACTGCTCGGCCCAGACTTTGCGGTCGTACTTGAGTCCGACAAGAAGCAGGACGACGCTGGAGCCGGCCACGGCGCGGAGGGTCTGATCGCGGTCGGTGATGTCGGCGGCCAGGACTTCGGCGGCGCCGTGAGTGGGGCGCGCAGTACGGCTCACGACACGGAAGGGCTTGTTCTGTGCGGCAAGGAGCGGAACGAGGTGATTGGAAATGACGCCGCCTGCGCCGAGGATGGTGATCATGGGGCTCTCCTGAACAGGTGCAGTGTAGTTCAATCCGTTTGCGTTCGACGGGGGAGCAGCGGTTCGCAATGAATGTTTCAGGAGCGCCATTCGCACGGGGATTGTTGCAGTTCCGTGTGGGTGGAGTTGCGCCGCCGTGAGCACTGTGATATCTAATGAGTATTCAAGTTTGCTCTCACGAGCGAGCCTGAATTTCATGCAGAGTGGCTGAGGGACGGGCCCTGTGACGCCACGACAACCGGCTCGAGCAATTCGGGATCACGGTGTCAACTCTCGCCCGCGGTAAAAAGCGGGGTACATGAGATTCGGGGTGCAGCTGTAGCGCATCTCGCGAAATCCCAGGTAGTGAGTCAACGCAAGTACGACGTCACGCGTGCCCGTATCTGTATCCTGACGCCGCTCTCGACCAACGAGGGCTGAGATGGCTGCTGCATACGAACTGCGTTGTCGGGAATGCGGGAAGCGTTATGATAACGCTCCGCTGAGCATCTGTGACGAGTGTTTTTCTCCGCTGGAAGTTGTCGTCGATCTGGACGAGGCGCGGCGGACCGTGACGCGCGCGACGATCGCCGCGGGTCCCACAAACATGTGGCGCTACCAGGCGCTGCTGCCGGTGCCGGACGATGCGACGCCGGTGACGCCGGCCGGATGGACGCCGCTGCTGCGCGCTCCGCGGCTGGCCGCACACATTGGCGCGAAGAATCTGTGGATCAAGAATGACGCCGTGTGCCTGCCGACGCTGAGCTTCAAGGATCGCGTGGTGTCGGTGGCGCTCGAGAACGCGAAGCGGTTCGGGTTCGACACGGTCGGCTGCTCGTCGACCGGGAACCTGGCGAACGCGGTAGCGGCGCAGGCGGCGCGGATGGGGCTGAAGACCTACATCCTGGTGCCGGCGGATCTGGAAGCGGCAAAAATCCTGAACACGCAGGTCTACGGCGCGACGCTGGTGCGGATCGACGGCAACTACGATCACGTGAACCGGCTGTGCTCGCAGATTGCGGACCGGTACAACTGGGGCTTCGTGAACGTGAACCTGCGGCCGTACTACGCGGAAGGGTCGAAGACGGTCGGGTTTGAGATCGCGGAGCAGCTGGGCTGGAAGCTGCCGGACAACGTTGTGGTGCCGATGGCCGGCGGCGCGCTGATCGTGAAGATCCGCAAGGCGTTCAGGGAACTGGTCGCGCTGGGGCTGGTGGAGGACAAGCCGGTGCGCTTCTTTGGAGCGCAGGCGACGGGCTGCTCGCCGATCTCGACGGCGGTGAAGACGGGAGCCGATCACATTGAGCCGCAGCGGCCTTCGACCATCGCGCGGTCGCTGGCGATCGGCAATCCCGCGGACGGCGTGTACGCAACACGGGCAATTCGCGAGAGTGGCGGATGGGCCGAGGATGTGTCGGACGTGGAGATCGTGTCGGCGATCCAGGAGCTGGCGGAGACCGAAGGGATCTTCACCGAGACGGCGGGAGGCGTGACGACGGCGGTGACGGCGCGGCTGTACGCGCACGGCAGGATNNATGCGGCGATTCGTCCGCGGCTCGGGGACTTTGAGGAGTATCTCGCAGAGAAGACCGAAGAGCGCGAACTGGAACTGGGAGGGGCTTATGTCGGTTAGAGTTTTGCTGCCGAATGCGTTCCAAAAGCACACGAACGGCGCGCGGGAGATCACGTCGAGCGCGGGAAATCTGCCGGCGCTGATCACCGAGATCGAGACGACGTTTCCGGCCCTGAAAACGCATCTGCGGGACGAGTCGGGCCAGGTGCGCAAGTTCATCAACTTCTATGTGAACGAGGAAGACATCCGGTTCCTGGGAAACGAGAAGTACGCGTTTCAGGATGGGGATGAGGTGCTGGTGATCCCCTCCATCGCCGGGGGGTCCTGGCCGGACGGGCGGACGGCCTTCGGCCAGGAACAAAAGCAAGAGCGCGGCATGTGTTCTTGTTGCTCCTATTGCGGGCAGGAAGAGTGTATCTGCAGCGACTAGTCCTGGCCGTTCGACTTCGCTCAGGGCAGGCAGTCCTGGCAAAGGCGCGCTTTGCGCGCAGGGCGTCATTGTAACTACTCTGGTTCCCCACTTCTGGGGCAGAGACGCGGTTTTGGCTCTCATCTTGCCACTTCATCCGCAGACACACTGCCGTTCTCTCACGTGCTTCCAATTTTTCCTGGAGCGCGAGAGGGGCAGTGTCGTCGGAACGGAGGAAGACCAATATGATGCTGCTGCTGCTGGTGTTTGTGTCGTCGTTTGCGGGGTTGGCCATTTTCGGCGCAGCGATCGCCTGGGCGATTCAGGCGCGCGCCGAGTTGAAGACCTGGAAAGAGAAGCACAGCCGCTTCATCGCAAGAGAGAACGATGCTGCCTGGCGCGCAAACCGCGAGATGATCGTCTACTAACGCGCTATGCGCCGGCGCCGTCGTCGGACGGGTAGTCGCGATTGAAGGGAAACACCAGCTGCTCGACCGAGGCGACGTTGTTGCCGTTGAGAGTGGCCGGGTGGAAGCGCCAGGCCTTCACGGTCCGCAGGACGACGTCGTCGAGGCTGTTGCCGAGGCCCTGCACAAGCTTCTCGTCGGTGACGTCGCCATCGGCGCTGATGGTGACGTCGACGATGATCTTCTGCTCGATCGCGGGCAGCACAGAGCGGTCGGCCACAGCGGGCCGCGGAAAATACGTCGGGAAAGCCGGCTCAGCGTCGTCCGTGCCGTTGCCAGTGCCAATGGTTTGCTGTTGCTGTTGCGATGGTGTGCCGGAGCGAGCCAGACGGTTCTGCGCGACGGGCGCGTGGTGCTGGGGCGCACGCGGCTGGCGCAGGCGCACCGGGTTCTGGATCAGGGATGTTTTGGGAACGGGGACAGGCGACGGGATCGCGTGCTGAGTGTGTACGTCGGGGCTGGAATCGCTGACGCCAGTGTTTCCGGTCCAGTAAAGCTGCGCGGTGCAGCAGCGGCTGTCGCGATAGACCGGGCGGATTCTTCCCCAGTGCAGTGTGAGCAAAAACGCAATGAGAAACAGGGCCGCGTGAGTTGCCAGGGAGAGCAGAATGCCGGCCGGACGGCGTTGCCGGGTTCGCTGCGGCGAGAAGATCATCGGGTGCTCCTGTTCGCTGGAGATCGAACAGACCGAACCCGGACGCTGAGCCGGGCGGGTGATGGACTTTATCTTACCTTCCTGGGAGACTGGATGGGGAGCGATGTGATGGCCTGGACGGAGACTTTCCACTGCGATGTTTGCAGCAGGAGAAAATAGAGGGATCGACGGACTGGTGGTTGGCTTGGACGGAGAAGTTTTCGGCCGCGGAGAGAGAGACAGAGCAGACCGCGATGAAGTTGACGCCGTGGAACAATTTTCTGGCACATTCGGCCGAGATTCAGCACCTGTGCGGAGCGCGGTGCCTGCACACGATCCTGGACCGGTGGATGATGGAGCGACGTTGAACAGCAGGTCCCTCCGCTCCGCGCTTCGCGCTCCGGTCGGGATGACAGCTCAGTTGGTGTAGATGCGGACGTAGTCCACCAGCATCGAGGAGGGAAAGACGGTGGTTGCGTCGGGGCTGCCCGGCCAGTCGCCGCCGACGGCAAGGTTAAGGATGATGAACATCGGGCCCTGATCGAAGGGCCAGCTGCCGTTGAAGTTGCTGGTGTTGAACGTGGCGTAGATATTCGTGGGATCGTCGACGTAGAACTGCACCTTGCCTTTGAACCAGATCATGCCGTAGGTGTGCCAGGCGGCGGCGGAGAAGCCGGTGGGGTGGTATTGCTGGCTGCCGTTGACTTCGGCGCTGCTGCTGGCGCCGCCGTGGACCGAGCCTGCGATCCAGTCGACTCCCAGGTTTGGCGAAGGCGGTACAGCGCCGTCGATGTGCTCCATGATGTCGGCTTCGCCGCAGGCCGGCCAGGAGACGGTGGTAATGTTGTTGCCCAAAAGCCAGAAGGCGGGCCACATCCCCTGGGATTCGGGGAGCATTATTTTGGCCTCGATGCGGCCGTACTGAAAGCTGAACAGCCCCTGGGATTTGAGACGCGCGGACGTGTAGACGTTCGCCGACGGATTGAGCGCGACGACGTGCAGATAGCCATCCGTGCCGACGTAGGCGTTGGGGTTCGTTGGGGTGCAGGGACCGGTGGTGGATCCCCACACACAGTAGGTCTCGAGCTCATTATTGCCGCAACAGTTGGTGCCGGTGTCCCAGGTCCACATGGTGGCATTGGGCTCAGCATTCGCGGATCCCGAGTTGGCAAACTCATCGCTCCAGACCAGGGAGCCGGAAGCGATGTTGGGCGAGAAGGTCTGGGTGGCGACCGAGCTGTTGAGCAAGGGCGGTGCAGCGGCGATGGCCTTGAGGGTGAGATTCGAGGCAACAAGGAACGGCGCGTAGTACTTCGGCGACGAGGGGGTGGGTGCCGAGCCATCGATCGTGTAGTAGAGGGTCGCACCGGAGGTAGTGTCGGTGAGCGTGACGATGACGGCGCCATTCTGGGCGGCGGTGGTGGCGATGGTCGGCGTAGCCGCGCTTTGTTCGGGAGGAAGTCCTGTTCCGCTGCCGGCTGAACTGCCGCTGCAGCCAGCGACATTCGGCACGGCAAGAGTGACTCCCGCGACACCAAACAGCAGAATTGTGGAGAGGATTTCGGCTTTCAGAGTCAACGGCGAGAAGCGCAGGCCTTTTGGTTTTTCCATGGGCGGTCCCTGAACCCGTGCATTCGCGTGCTGGGCGAGTCCGCTCACCACTGTACTGCCTGCAAGCGCCAGTTCGAAACCCCAAATCGAAGGACGTAATGCCTCTGGTAAGCTGGCGCAATGTCCAGCCCCTTCCGGAGCCTGAGTTCGCGGCAGCGCCACGCGTTCGCAGCGTGTTTTCTGGGATGGTCGCTCGACGCATTCGACTATTTCATTCTGGTGTTCTGCGTTTCGGCCGTCGCGGCGGACTTTCATGTCGCGCGAACCGAGGTGGCGGCAGCACTCTCGATCACGCTGATGTTCCGCCCGGTTGGCGCGTTCCTCTTCGGCATGATGGCGGACCGGTTCGGGCGGCGTCCAACGCTGATGTTCAACATCGCCTGCTATTCGCTGCTGGAGCTGGCATGTGCCTTTACCGGATCGATGCACACGCTGTTCATTTTGCGTGCGCTCTTCGGGATCGCCATGGGCGGGGAGTGGGGCGTGGGTGCGGCGCTTGTGTTCGAGACGCTGCCGAAAGAGAATCGCGGATTCTTCTCCGGGCTGCTGCAGGAGGGATATGCCATCGGGTATCTGGTAGCTGCGGCGGCCTATGCTCTGCTGTTCCCTTGGTTCTCGTACTTCACCTGGCACGGGCACGCGTTTGGATGGCGGGGGATGTTCCTGTTGGGGGCGGCTCCGGCTCTGCTGGTGTTCTACATCGGCGGCAAGGTCGAAGAATCGCCGACGTGGAAGGCGCGCGGCGAGCTCGAAGAGCGAACGATTCCGACGATGGGACTGCGCAAGGGGCTGCTGCAGTATGCGGGGACGTTCGTGTTCCTGGTCCTGCTGATGACCGGGTTCAACGCGTTCTCGCACGGCACGCAGGATTTGTATCCGACATTCTTACAAAAGGACCACGGCTTCTCGGCGCAGCTGACGGGCGGGATCGCGATTCTTTACAACGTGGGTGCGCTGGCAGGCGGCATGGTTTTCGGGAGTTTCTCGGAAAAGGTTGGGAGGAAGAAGGCGATCATCCTGGCGGCGCTGTTGTCGCTGCCGGTGATTCCGCTGTATGCGCTGTCGCACTCCGTGGTAGCGCTGGCCGGTGGCGCCTTCGTGATGCAGTTCATGGTGCAGGGGGCATGGGGCGTAGTGCCGGCGTGGCTGAGCGAGCTGTCGCCGGGCCCGGTGCGGGCGACGTTTCCGGGCCTCGCGTATCAGCTGGGAAATTTGCTGGCTTCGTGGAATGTCGTGATCCAGACCAAAGCCGCCGAGCGGTTCGGCGGCTTGCGCGTGGTGCTGGCGGCAACGGTGGCGATTGTGGCGTGCTATCTGGCGCTGGTGGCGGCGTTCGGGCGCGAGTCGAAGGGGACGGAACTAAAGAACAACTTCGCCTAACGCCTCTGCGCCAGGCGCGCTGAGAGGATCGCTTCTGCAGCGCGGAGATCTTCTTCCGTGTCGACGCCAATGGTGTCGCTGGGCGCGGGGGCCACGTGGATGTCGATGCCATTGTCGAGAAGACGGAGCTGTTCGAGGCGCTCGACCTGTTCGAGCCAGGAGGGCGAGAGCGTTGCGAATTTTTGGAGCGCGGCTTTGCGGTAGGCGTAGACGCCGAGGTGCTTGCGATAGCCGGCGAAACCGGAGTTGTCGCGATCGCAGGGGATGGTGGCCCGGGAGAAGTAGAGCGCACGGCCATCGGCGGCGGTGACAACTTTGACGGCGCTGGGATTATTGACGTCGTGCGGTGGGCAGCGGACCGCGAGGGTGGAAACCTGGACTTCGGGCCGTTCGAAGAGCTGGAGGAGCGGCGTGAAGTG
>PMAM01000377.1:0-5794 GCA_003152595.1 Acidobacterium sp. | reverse complement strand
CAGGCGCGGGCGGCGCGATAGACCCAGGCGATCATGGGCTCGCCGGCGATCTCGCGCAGGACCTTGCGGGGCAGGCGCGTGGAGCCGAGACGGGCGGGGATAACGGCAAGGACGTGGCCGAGGTTCGAGGGCAAGAAGGGGAATCCTCCGAGGGATAGTGTAGCGGCGTTTACGCAGCGCATCAAAATGCGCATCATTTGATGCTAGAATTGATGCGCGGAGGGAGCGATGCGAACGACGGTGACGCTGGATGATGAACTGCTGAAGGACGCCGTGGAGTTTACGGGTATCAAGGAAAAGAGCCTGCTGGTGAACGCGGCGCTGAAGGCGCTGGTGGAGCGGGAAGCGGCGCGCCGAGCCGCCGCCCTGGGCGGCACGATGCCAGGATTCAAAGCGGCGCCTCGCAAAAGGCCCTGGGTTGAGCCTCGCCGGAGGAGATCGAAGGTCGCGTGATCCTCGCTGACACTTCGATCTGGGTTGACCATCTGCACCGGGCGGACCCGGTGCTGTATCGACTGTTTCACTCGGATCGTATCCTGACGCACCCGGTGGTGATTGGAGAGGTAGCGCTGGGTCGACTGGTTGACCGCCCGGGCACGCTCAGGATCCTGCGCAAGCTGCCGCAGGCTGAGGTGGCGGGGCACGAGGAAGTGCTGCAACTGGTCGAGGCTGGAAGCTCTACGGCTGCTGGATCGGTTATGGCGACGCGCATCTGTTGGCGTCTGTGCTGTTGACTTCGGGAGCGAGGCTGTGGACGCGGGACAAGAAGCTGCGGAACGTGGCGAAGCAGCTTTCCCTGGATGCGAAACTGAGTTAAAGAGCGGGCATCGTGGGCGGATGCCGCCGCGCCGGCTCTCGAGATCGTTGCATCGCCCTTTCACAGAACCGCTGGAGCCCGTGCCCCATTCAGGCGGTTGCGCCCTGACGGGCTGGGACGGTAGTTTGGTCTGACGGAGAAAGCATGGCATCCCAGACCGCAATCAACCCCAACCTCGAAACGATTCTGCGCGAACACCGGGTCTTTCCCCCGCCCGAGGAGTTCGCCAAACAAGCCCATATCAAGAGCCTGGCAGAGTACCAGCGCATGTATCAGCGGTCGGTGAAGGATCCGGAGGGATTCTGGGCGGAAGCGGCGAGCGAGCTGCACTGGTTCGCTCCGTGGACGAAGGTTCTGGAGTGGAATCTGCCGTGGGCGAAGTGGTTCGTCGGGGGCAAAATCAACCTCTGCTACAACTGCGTCGACCGGCATGTGGCGAACGGGCGCGCCGACAAGACGGCCATCCTGTGGGAGGGCGAGCCAGGCGAAGTGCGGAAGCTGACCTTTGGGGAACTGCACGCCGAGGTGCAGAAATTTGCAAACGTTCTGAAGGGGCTGGGGATCAAAAAGGGTGACCGCGTGGCGGTGTATATGGGTATGACGCCGGAGCTGGCCATTGCCATCCTGGCTTGTGCGCGGATCGGCGCGGTGCACTCGGTGATCTTTGGCGGGTTTGCGGCAAACGCGATCGTCGATCGCGTGAACGACGCACAGTGCGTGGCGATCCTCACCCAGGACACGTCGTACCGCCGCGGCAACGAAGTGAGGCTGAAGGCGACTGTGGACGAAGCCGTTGGGCAGTGTCCCACAGTGAAGAATGTGGTGGTCTACAAGCGCACCGGGTCGCCGGTGGATATGCAGGCCGGGCGCGACCACTGGTGGCACGAACTGATGAAGGCGGCGGAAAAGGAGTGTCCCGCGGAGGAACTGGATTCCGAGGATCCGCTGTACATCCTGTATACGTCCGGCACGACGGGCAAGCCGAAGGGACTGGTGCATACGACCGGCGGCTACTCGGTCCAGACGTACCTGACCAGCAAGTACATCTTCGATTTGCGGGAGGACGACGTTTACTGGTGCACCGCGGATATCGGCTGGGTCACGGGACATTCGTATGTGGTGTACGGCATCCTGCAGAACGGCACGACGACCCTCATGTACGAGGGCGCACCGAATCATCCGCAGCCGGACCGGTTCTGGAAGATCATCGATGACCACAAGGTGACGGTGTTCTACACCGCGCCGACAGCGATTCGCGCGTTCATCAAGTGGGGCGACGAGTATCCGGCGAAGCACAAGATGGACAGCCTTCGCCTGCTGGGCACGGTGGGTGAACCGATCAATCCGGAAGCGTGGATCTGGTATCGCGAAGTCATCGGCAAGGGGCGGTGCCCGATCGTCGATACGTGGTGGCAGACAGAGACGGGCGGAATCATGATCTCGCCGATGCCCGGAGCGGTGGCCGCAAAGCCGGGGTCGGCAACGCGGCCCTTCTTTGGAATTGTGCCCGAGGTTGTTACAAAAGAGGGCCAGCCGGTGCCGGCCGGGCAGGGCGGTCTGCTGGTAATCCGCAAGCCGTGGCCGTCGATGGCGCGAACGATCTGGGGCGATCCGGACCGTTACGTGAAGCAGTACTGGTCCGATGTGCCGGGCTGCTACTTCACCGGCGACGGCGCGCGCATGGATGAGGACGGCTATTTCTGGCTGATGGGGCGCGTCGACGACGTAATCAACGTGAGCGGGCACCGGCTGGGCACGATGGAAGTGGAGTCGGCGCTGGTGGCGCATCCGAAGGTGGCCGAAGCCGCGGTGGTTGGGCGTCCGGACGAGCTGAAGGGGCAGGCGATCTCGGCCTTTGTGACTCTCGATGGCGGCTACACGCCGACGCCGGAGTTGAAGAACGAGCTGCGGGCGTGGGTGGCGAAGGAGATTGGATCGCTGGCGCGGCCGGACGATATTCGCTTCACCGATGCGCTGCCGAAGACGCGGTCGGGAAAAATCATGCGGCGGCTGTTGCGCGAGATGGCGACACACGGAGAGATCAAGGGCGACGTTACGACGCTGGAGGATTTCTCGGTGATCGCGAAGCTGCGCGAGCAGGAAGAGTGAAGCAGGAAGCAGGGAGCAGCAAGTAGCGAGAGCGCTGGAGACAGCGCTCTTTTCTATTGAGGAGCAGAGTGAATTAGGAACACACTCGGTGGATCGATGATTACGCCCAGGTTTTCAGCTCGGGATAGCTCGCATCGATGAGGCGCTGATCTTCGGTGGGCATCTCGCCGAGGCGAATGGGCTTGTCCTGAGGGCGCGTGCCCTTCTGGTTGAGGACATTCATCAGACTCCACTCGCGCTGAAGCGTTTGGGACTCGCGAGCCGGCCGGTCATAGCGGGTAAAGTCGATGACCATGCGCGGAGTCGCGGTAGTCCAGTCCTGCAGGAGAGCGAGGCGAAATTCCTGGTTCATGTACCAGCGGAGTTCGAGGTTCTTCTCCGAGCCGGGTGCGCCGGTTCCTTTCGCGTCGAACCGGTAGTTAAGCGCGTCGTTGTTGGAGAAATGACGGCGCCACTCAAGACCAAACTCGCCTTCGTTGATCACGCGCGTATCCGGCCAGCGCTCACGGACTGACTGGAGCCACCAGGTGAGGTCCTGATCGTGGCCGATGGAGACTTCCCAGATGGCCGTTACCCAACCGAAGCCGTTCAGGGCATGTCCCTGATCGAAATGCATGGCGGTGGTGTCGAGCATTTCCTTACGGCCGACCTGCTGGCCCAGATCCTGAACCGTTTCGATCGGACCCACGCCCATGCGGCTGTTGAAGCCTCCCTCGAAACCGTTGCGGCGGGCAGAAAGGAAATCGCAGGTCCAGCCGTCGAGGCAGACGCAGTCGATGAAGTCTTCGGGACCCTGGGCCGGTTTCAGGTAGTGCTGGCGGCTGGGGTAATAGGGATAGCAGATGCCGCCGTCGCCATCGCCATTGTCGATGCTGTGCTGGCTCCAGATCTGGCCCTGGCAGACGTGGATGGATTCGTCGGTGGCCAGCAGACGCTGATTCTCCGCGTCCATGAACCCGGCGATGAGACATTGCGGGCGATAGCCGTTGCCGGCCATCTTCGAGATCCGGTTGAGAGCCTGGTGGATCGAGACGCGGATTTGCTCGCGGGTGTTGTACATCGGGGCGAAGTAGCCGCCAGGGATAAAGGTGATTTCGTCCGCATAGCGATCATGGAACGAAGCGAGGAGGCGGCGCGCGTCCTGATATTCCTGGCGGGTGTCGTGGAGGGCGAGCCAGCTGATGGCCCAGGTCATGCGGCCTTCAGGGCAACCGCGGGCGAAGGCCTCACGGCGCGCAAGGATTGCCGCGGGGCTGTTGGCGGCGGACTCGTCCTGTCCGATGGAGCGGTTGGGGGTGACCTCAATCTGATTCACGCGCACGACAGAGATGTGGGTGAGGAAGCGTCCGCGCAGAAGCGATGGGGAGGACGGCAAGGCGAGCCGATTCGCCCGGGGCGAAGCAAGGCCCAGGGCGGCTGCGGAGCCCGCGTGAGCGAGGAACTTTCGCCGGGTCCACTGATTCAGGATTGATTTCATCTTCGAGCCATGCCGGCTAATTGCCGGGAACCGGGACCTTGACCCTTTGGGGATTTTTTGGTGATAGCAAAACCAGCCGACGGTTCGGGCAGTTCGATGTGCGAGCCGGCGTAGATGTGTTGCTCGGCGGTTTTGTAGTCCGCGGGTTGAGCGGTCATGATGCTCGGCACAAAGGTCTGGGGGTTGCGGTCGTNNGTGCTCTGGACCTGGACCATGATCCGGTGGCCTTTGAGGAAGACGTGGTCGGCGGCGTGGAGCGAGAACTTGTATTCCTCCGGGGTGTTGGCCGGGATGGCCTCGGGGTGCGAGAAGCTGGTGCGGTAGCGGCCGCGGAAGATTTCGTCAGCGATCATCAGCTCAAAGCCGGCGGGTTTGACGCCGGGGCCGGGATCAATCGATAGACACGGCTGATGACAGGCGGATGGCGCGGGGCCGTCGGGAAAGACATCGATGAGCTTGACGACCCAGTCGCTGTCCGTGCCGGAAGTTGACGCGATGAGGTCCGCGACTACATTGCCGGTGACCGTGACGTCGTGGTCCAGAGGCGGCGTCGCCCAGGTGGCTACGTCTTTGCGCCCTTCCGGATTGCCAGCCCCCAGGAAGCTTTGATCCTGCACGAGCCAGGTGTACCAGCCGGAGCCGCTGGGGGCGTAGGTGGTCTCGATGGGGCGGCGGCGATAGGGGACAGGATTGGCGGGATCCGATGTGTAGGCCCTGAAGGCGCTGGTGTCGGCGGGCTTCGAAAAGCTGAGGGCGCCATCCGCGTCGAGATAAAGATCGCGTGTGGTTACATTTTTGGGAGGCCACTGGTTGTAGTGCATCCAGCGCTCGGAGCCGGTCTGGTATGTTGCGGTGTTCGCAAGGTCGAAGCCTGGCTGGTCTTTGAGGTAGTAAGCAAAGAAAGGGGCCTCAATCTGGCGACGGAACTCGTCGCCGGCGGGCTCGCCGAAGTTGACGTCGCCCAGGCGGCGGGTGGTTTGTGACCAGCCGCCGTGACGCCAGGGTCCGAGGACCATGTAGACACGATGCGTGGAGTTGCCGGGTTCATTGTGCGGTTCAAGCACAGCGTATTCTTCCTGGGGTCCCCAAAGATCTTCCTGGTCCCAGAAGCCGCCGACTTCGAGCGTGGGCACGGCGACGGTGGTGAGGTGAGGCTGGACCGCGCGCGACTGCCAGAAGGAGTCGTAAGCAGGGTGGTCGAGAAAGGCGTGCCAGGTGGGCAGGTCGGTTGTGTTGGAGAGCTTGCCTGCGACGGCGAAGGAGCCGGCGTTCAGGAAGAAGGTGTAAGCGTCTTCGTCCAGCTTGCCGAAGGTGCTTTCTTTGGTGGATTCCATGCCGAGGGCGTAGTCGTAGCCGTAAGTCTGGCGGAAGGCGCCGTTGTGGAAGAAGTC
>PMAM01000136.1:1040-6918 GCA_003152595.1 Acidobacterium sp. | reverse complement strand
ACCGAGCACATGTTCTTCGCCGAAGATCGCCTGCCCCACATGCAGGCCATGATTCTGGCGAAGACCGAGGAAGATCGCCGCGCCGCTCTTGCGAAACTGCTTCCCATGCAGCGCGCCGACTTCCAGGGCCTGCTCAAGGTCATGGGCTCCTACCCCGTCGTTATCCGCCTGCTCGACCCGCCGCTGCACGAGTTCCTGCCTAAGCGCGAAGACCTCCTCGTGCAGATCGCGAAACTCGAAGCCACGCACCCGAAATCGCCGAAGCTCAAAGAGCTGCACAAAATCCTCGAGCGCGTCGAAGAGCTGCATGAACTCAACCCCATGCTCGCTCTGCGCGGCTGCCGCCTCGGCATCACCTATCCCGAGATCACCGAGATGCAGGCCCACGCCATCTTCGAAGCCGCCGCGGCGGTCAAGAAGTCCGGCCAGGATCCGCACCTCGAAATCATGATCCCGCTCACCACCGGCCCCGAGGAGTTCAAGGCTCAGGCCGCCATCATCCACCAGGTCGCTCACGATGTCTTTATCAAAAAAGGCCTCTCGGTCGAGTACAAAGTCGGAACCATGATCGAGCTGCCGCGCGCCTGCATCGTTGCCGACAAAATCGCTGCCGACGCCGAGTTCTTCAGCTTCGGAACCAATGACCTCACGCAGACCACGTTCGGCATTTCGCGCGACGACTGCAACAAGTTCCTGCCGGCGTATCTCCAGCAGGGCATCTTCAAACAGGACCCCTTCGCCGTACTCGATCAGGAAGGCGTCGGCACGCTCATCAAGATGGCGGCCAACAAAGGCCGCTCCGCGCGCCGCGACCTCGAGATCGGTATCTGCGGCGAACATGGCGGCGAGCCCGAATCCGTTAAGTTCTGCCATCGCGCCGGACTCGACTACGTTTCCTGCTCGCCTTACCGGCTGCTCACGGCTCGCCTCGCGGCGGCTCAGGCGGCCATCGAGGAGCAAAAGATCTTCAACCCTGATCTGCGCACCGGCAACTCGAAGTAGCTCACTCTGCCCGCCACCGAATTCGTTCCCGGGGCGACCCGTAGTGCTCGGTCAGATAGTTGTGCGGATTCGCCGCGTTTTCCTTATGTTCTCTTTCATTGGAACGAAACGCGGCTGGTTCTGAAAGTGCGGCCTTTTGTCGGTTCAGTGCCCGGAGCCCTGCGCCCGGTATTCGGTTTCTGCCGCATGTAATGTTCGTTTTGTCGTACTTGCAGTCATTCCGCCGCGTTCCTGGCAGAGGAGCGCGGCGGCCCTTCATCCGCCAGCCGCCTGTGGATTTCAGCTTCCGTCTTACCTTCCTCGTGATGTGACCCCAGTGATCCGTCTCTTCCTCACGGCACGTTCGTAATCTTGCCGACTCGGCCCGCGAGGCACACACTACTTCCCAATCTTCTTCACTTTCCGGGTTCCTGGTCCCTGAAAGTGCCATTGGATCCGGTACCGATTCGTCTCATCATGATTCACGACCGATGGGAACAATTGCTGTACCCTCTTCAGGAGTTGTCCATGAAATACGCTCTGTTGCTTTGCGTCCCTTTCCTGCTCTGTGCCGCCATCTCATCGGCGTCTGAGCCGAACGCGCTTCGCAATCGGATCCTGCGCGACACAACCATCCAGGGTTATCCGTGCGCCAAGGGCGACGCCTGGTTTTATCCCGATGGCTCCCTGAATCAGTGCACGCTCTCCCGCTCCGCCGCTCTGGGCGACCTGCCGGTTCCGCGCGGTTCGGTCGTCGAATTCTGGCCCAACGGCGCCGCCCATTACCTCATGCTCCAGCGCCCCGCACCACTTGCCGGCTACAAAATCCGCGGCGGCACGCGCCTGGGCCTTTCCCGCGGCGCGACTACTTCCTTTTACAGCACTGGAGAACTTCATTCGTTCTATCTGGCCTCCAGCGAGAACGTCCAGGGCGTTCCGTGCCGGGGTGGCTCGTGGAACACCTTCACGGATCTCGAAGGTGGCGAGAACCTCGTCGAGTTCTACCGCGATGGCAAGCTCGAATCCTGCAAACTCGGCCGCGACTACGCCGGCTTTCGCGCCGGCCAGCGCATCACCCTGCCCCATCTGACCCTGGCATCGGACGACAAATCTCTCCCGGCCCAGTGAAGCGGCACCCACCGCTCGTGTTAGCTGATCGTGGCCGTCCACGACCGTCGCCGTCCGCTCAAAGCAGGATCGTCACGCACCTCGTCACAAATTGACTGGCGATTTTCCAGCTCGGCTGTATATTGTTGCCGATCCTTCACTGCCAGGCGCACCCCCGGAAAGGACTTCCCGAGGAAGCCGCAACCTGGAGTTCCGCCAACCTGCAACCTGGACAAAAACAACATCCCTCGCGGAACCATTCGCCCACACCCGGGTTATTGGAGATGGAACCCCAGTAACCCCACGGGCTTTCACGCTCGCGTCCGGCCCCTGGGATCGCCGGAACGGCAGGAGCGGCTCTCCTGCAACGGCAAGAAAACACAGGGAATTCCAATTTCAAACCCTGTACGCGCCATGAGGGCGTATGAATCTCCGAGCGCTGTTTTCCATCCCACGCATTCCCCGGCAATCCGCACCCCAAATTGAGCGCTCGACTGAACCGAGCCTCTGGCGTCGCGCTATCGCTCTCGCCCTCGCCGTGCTGCTCCTCCCCTTCGCCAGCATCGAAGTCTTCGCTCAATCGGGCTATCCGCCCCAGCCGGCGCCGCAGGCCCGGCAGAATTACCCTCCCCCGGAAGTGCCGCAAACGCCGCAAGCGTACCAGCAGCCGCAGCAGGATTACCCTCCCCCACCGCCCGACTACGCCCAGCCCCAGACCAGTCAGCCGTACTCGCAACCGCCGCAGTATCAACAGGCCCCGGATCAGAATTCGCAGCAACCGCAGTATCAGCAGGCGCCTCCCCCCGATCAATATCAGGATCGATACCAGCAGCCCTACCCCGATCAGAGCTACGACCAGTCATACAACGACCCGAACGAGCAGCCCTTCGCCGCGCCCCAGCAGCCCCAGACTGCGCTGGCCCCCGATCAGCTCGGCCAGCTCGTAGCCCCCATCGCTCTCTACCCCGATCAGCTCATCGCTCAGATTCTGGCCGCAGCCACCTATCCGATGCAGGTTTCAGAAGCCGACCGCTGGCGCCAGTCGATGGGCGATGCTGCTCCCGGTGAGATCGCCGCAGGCGCCAATGCCCAGCCATGGGATCCCAGTGTCAAGGCCCTCACCGCCTTTCCGCAGGTCCTCGCCGACCTGGACCACAACCTCTCCTGGACCACCGAACTCGGCAACGCTTACTACAACCAACCGCAGGACGTCTTCAGCGCGATCCAGGCCATGCGCCAGCGCGCCCAGTCGGCCGGCAACCTCCAGTCCTCCCCGCAGGAAACGGTCACCGACGATCAGGGCTACATCGATATCGCACCGGCCAACCCGCAGGTCGTCTATGTCCCCGCCTACAACCCCTGGACCGCCTACGGCGCGCCCATCGATCCATGGCCTGGCTTCGAAATCCTCGGTGCCATCGGAGGGTTTGGCGTTCGTTTCGGCCCCGGCCTGGTTATGTCCGCCTTCACGGCCATGCCCTGGGGCTGGCTCGGCTGGGGACTCAGCTGGCTCGGCAGCTGCCTCTTCTTCGATCATGGCGGCTACTACCCGCATGGTCCCGGGCTCCGCGACTGGGGTCTTCGCTACGGCGGCCCGCGCGCTCCCTGGGGCAGGAACTTCGCCTATGCTCGCGCGTACGATCGCGGATTCAGCCGCGGCTTCAATCATGGGGCAGTGAACCGCGGCTACAGCGCCGGCGGCGGATTCGATGGCCGCTCTGGCTTCAATGGCAATCGCGGATTCGCCGAGAATCGCGGGTTCCAGAATCGCAGTTTCGGAAATCCCGGCTTCGCCCAGAACCGGTCCGGCCATGGATACGGCAACGGATTCGCCCGCTCTCCGCAACAGGCCTGGAATAATCGCGAGCCCGCCTTCAACGCGCGTCCCTCCAGCGGTGGATACGGCAATTACGGGCGGACACCTGGTTATTCCGCGCCGGCGTTCCGCTCCACGCAGGGGTACGGCCGTCCTTCAACCCCCAACGGAATCAGCCGCGGTTACGGCAATTCCTTCCGTCAGTCGCAGCCCATATTTCGTTCTGCGCCCCGCTCTGCGCCCATGTCGAGTTCCCGCGCCTTTCGCGGTGGCTCCTCCGGTTTTGCAAGCCGCAGCTTCACTCAATCTCGCTCCTCTGGAGGCAGCCACAGCTTCTTCGGCGGAGGTCACTCGCAGAGCACGCCCCACTTCAGTAGCCACAGCTATAGCGGGGGAGGACACTCCTCCTTCGGAGGCGGAGGACACAGCTTTGGCGGCGGGCACAGCGGCGGTGGAGGACACGGCGGAGGCCATCGCCACTAGCTAACTAGGGCTCCGACCGTATGGTTTGGGGCCTTTCGCGAAGCGGTCCCGCTTGAGCGGGACACCGTAGAAGCCCTGGCCTTTAGGCCGGGGAACAAGCAACTCGAAAATCTCCGGCCTTTAGGCCCGGAGAACCTCAGGTGGAGGACATCACCGCTGAGTCGGATTCACCCCGGCCGGATGTCCGGCATCACGCCCATACCAGACACTGCGGCTTCGCGATCGCAAAATCCTTCCCTGTCTCCGCCACCTTGCCCGTCTTTTCGTCGCGCGCGAACACCGAAATCCGGTCCGACTGCTCGTTCGCTACCAGCACCCACTTCTCCGTCGGATCCAGCGTCAGATGCCGTGGAATTTTCCCGCCGCACGACCCTCGCGCCAGCATCGTCAGCTTGCCGTTCTTCGCATCGACCGCGAAACTCACCAGGCAGTCGTAGTCCCGGTTCGCCGCATACGCGAAGTGCCCGCCGCGCGTAATCGCGATATCCGACCCCCGCGTCGCTCCGTGGTAGTCCTCCGGAATCAGGCTCACCTTCTGCACCGACCGCAGCGTTCCCTTTTCCGGATCCCACGCCAGCACCTCCACCTGCGATGCCATTTCGTGCACACAGTACGCAAACCGCCCGTTGGGATGAAACCGCAGCGCCCGCGGGCCCGACCCCGGCGTCGCATTCCACTGCGGCGGATCGTTCGGAGTGAGCCGCGCGTTCGCATCGTTCAAATGGTAGACATGAATGCAGTCCAGCGCCAGATCGTTCACCAGCAGAAACCGGTCGTCAGGCGACGGCGTCACGCGATGCGCATGCGGCGCCTCCTGCCGTTCCTTGTTGGCGCCATGCCCGTGATACTGAAAGTGCGACACCGGGTCGCTCAGCTGCCCGTTGGAGTTGATCACGAATGACGTCGCACTCCCGCCGTTATAGTTCGCGCAAAACGCCGCCCGCCCGGCGTGATTCACCGCCACGTTGCACGTCCCGGTTCCCTCGGCCGATACCTGATTGATCGGCTTTAGCTTCGCCCCCATATGATCGATCGCAAACGCGCTTACCGCCCCACTGGCCTGCCCCTCGAATTTCGAAAGCTCGTTCGCCGCGTACAGATACTGCGCGTTCGGATCCACCGCCAGAAACGTCGGGTTGTCGCTCTCCGCCGCCAGCCCCGCAGCCTGCAATTCGCCGCTGGCTGAATCCCAGTGGTATGCGTAAATCCCCCGGCTCGAACTGCCGTTCACCGTCTGCGTTCCTGCAAATAACAAGCGCTGTTTCCCCTCCTGCGAATGTAACCCCAGTAACTCTTTGGCAAACGGTGCTACCGCCGCCATCCGTACAAACGTCCTTCTGCTAAGCTGTGTCATCGCGCGTCTATCATCGCTCATCGGTCCCGTTCGAAGCCACTGAGCGCTGGACCGCCCCAATAAAATCTCACTCCATCCTCAGGCAACCATTTGTTTGCCCGGCGGCATCCACCCAACGCTCCCTTCAGGCATAGGGC